>PKZC01000386.1 GCA_003132905.1 Bryobacterales bacterium
TTATAACCGGACGCCAGTGACTTTGTCCTGTGCCCAGAGCAGACCCAACAGAAGGAAAAATAGGAAGGGACGAACCACTGAAGTCATAGCGAACGAATCCACCTGAGTTTATAACTTGCGATCTATTGCGCAATGGCTCCAACGAACTAAACGGCAATTTCAAGATTCGATTGCCCGGCTAGTTCATTGGAGCTATCCGACGCGCCAAGAATAGAGATAGGATGAGAGGGTTTGACTCAATACTGATTAAAATGAATAGAGTATTAGCTCTTCTTGTGTCGACTCTGGTCGCGAATGTGATGGTTCTCGCGCAGGAGCGCATGCCCCCGATCCCTCCTGAAAAAATGACTGACGCGCAGAAGAAGGCCGCGCAGGATTACAAGGATCTTCGCAACCAGACGCTGGGAGGCGGGCCCTGGGGCGTGATACTGCGAGTTCCAGATCTCATGGTCCCCTCGGTACAATTTCGCATTCACAACCAAAAGAACAGCGCGCTGACCCCGAAGCTTACCGAATTCGCGATCCTGATTGCGGCCCGCCACTGGACCAACAATTACGAATTCATTCCTCACAGCGCAGCCGCGGCGAAGGATGGCCTGAGTCCGGAGGTTATTGCCGCGATTGTGGACGGGCGGCGTCCCGAGAAAATGTCCGAAGACGAACAGGCTGTCTACGATTTCTGTGACGAACTGCTGCACAATCAGAGCGTGACCGACGCCACGTATGCGCGGATGCTGGCCAAATTCGGCGAGCCTGGTATCGTTGAGGCGGCGAGCCTGGAAGGCTATTACACCTATCTCTCCATGCTGATGAATGTCGCCCGAACTCCGGTACCGCCCGGCTCCAAACCCCCGCTCACACCCTTTCCGAAGTAACGGATTCAGACAGATAGACGAGTTTGACTAGTTCATCCGAGCTATTGATCGGAGCGCGGCCAGGAATAGAATGTTTGTACGGTGTTGTGTGACTGAGCAAGGCCTGACGGTTTTAATATGCAAATGAAGCGAGCGTTGCAGGTTGGCCTACTGATTGCCCTAGTGGGCGCCGCGATTGGGCAGGATTCTAAAACGCGTGATCTCAAACTAGCCGGTGATCGCTTCAAACCGTTGACCTACGAAACCATGACCCCGGAACAACGCAAGATGACCGATGATGTGCTTTCGGGAGACCGGGGGTCGATGGCCGGGCCATACAACGTTTTGCTGCGCAGCCCCGAGATGGGTGATCTGGCGCAGAAGTTCGGAGCTTACACCCGCTTCCACTCCACGGTTCCGAAAAAACTGAATGAATTCGCAATTATTATTGTCGCGCGCCACTGGACCTCGCAGTTCGAATGGGCGCCGCATAAGCGAGCTGCTCTGCAAGCCGGTCTTAACCCCGCGATCGCCGAGGCCGTAGCGAACGGTAAGCGCCCCGCATCCATGCAACCCGACGAAGAAGCCGTCTACAACTTCTGCAATGAACTGTTGACCACCAAGCAGGTGAGTGATGGCACGTACGAGGGTGCGGTGAAATTGCTGGGTGAGCGGGGCGTGGTGGATCTTATGGGCGTGATGGGCTATTACCAGCTTGTCTCCATGCTTTTGAATACAGATCGTTATCCGATGCCGAACGGGATGCCGCCAGAGTTAAAACCGCTTCCCACGAATTAACAGCGGAGAGTATCCGCGGAGGTTTTGATGTCAGAACGTAGATTTCTTCGATTGACTCTCTCGCTGCCGCTGGCCGGGCTCGCGATGTGGTTGATGCCATCGTTTGCCTCAGGCGCAGAGCCGGAGGTGACGTTTTCGAAAGATATCGCTCCCATTTTCGAGCGATCGTGCCAGAATTGCCACCGGCCCGGCGCGATCGCTCCCATGTCCTTGCTCACCTATAAAGACGCGCGGCCATGGGCCCGCTCCATCAAGGTGAAGGTAGTGAAGCGGCAGATGCCGCCCTGGCATATCGATCGCAACGTGGGGATTACTAAATTCAAGGATGATCCCTCCCTGAGCGAAGCGGATGTGGCAGCCATCTCAGCTTGGGTGGATCACGGCGCTCCAGAGGGCAATCCCGCGGATATGCCCCCGCCGCGTGAATTCACGGATCTCGACAAGTGGCACATGGGAAAACCCGACGTCGTCGTAACGATGCCAAAGCCTTATATCTTGAAAGCTACAGGCGGCGATGAGTATTACGACGCGGAAGTGGACCCCGGATTCAAGGAAGACGTTTATGTCTCGGCGCTAGAGACGAAGCCGGATTTGGGCTTCGCGGTTGTGCATCATTGCACCACCAACCTGGTGGAAGATCCGGTGGACGACCCGGTGGGGCTGTTCCTCAATGAATACGCCGTCGGCAAGAACGCCGATATTTTCCCCACTAACTCCGGTCGCTTGATTAAGGCGGGCTCCAAGATCCATTTCAATGTCCATCTGCATCCTAACGGAAAGGCCACTCCGGTCCAGATTTCGCTGGCCCTCAAGCTTTATCCCAAGGATTTTGTGCCGAAGTATATTGCGTTCACGCAGCACATGGGCGATTCCGGCGAGTTGGATTTGCCAGCTGGTCAAATTACCCGCAACGACGGTTACTTCCGCTTGCCCCGAGCGGCGGTGATGACAGCTTATCAGCCTCATTTTCACCTGCGCGGCAAGGCACAATGCATCGAGGCTATCTATCCCGATGTGCGAGCCGACTCCGCGCGGCCTGGACCGGCGCGCACCGAAACGCTCAGTTGCGTGAGCGATTACCAGTTCGGCTGGAGCATCACCTACAACTACGCAGAAGAGGTATCGCCGATATTGCCTGCCGGAACGATGATTCACGTCACCACCTGGCACGACAACACGGACAATAACATCCATAATCCGAATCCCAAGAACTGGGTGGGCGGCGGCCAACGCACCAACGACGAGATGAGTTTCGCGTGGGTCAGCCTGTTCTACCTGGATGACTCCGACTATCAGGCGCGTGTCGCGGCCAGAAAGAAAATGGCCTCGATGGATTCCGCCGCCTTCAAGTTTCCGGCGCAGTAGGAGGCCTCAAATTGCGACCACGCTTCGCCTCCGTCGTCTGGCTGTGGGCCTTCACCTGTCTCATCGCAGCGGCCCAGACGCCGCCGCCCACTTATATACCCCAGACAAAGTTTTCCAGGGGTCAGGATATAGTTCCGTCTTTCGATGGCTGGATTCGTAATACCGACGGCACGTTCACCATGGTGTTCGGATACATGAATCGCAACTACGAAGAAGAGCTCGTAATCCCGGCGGGTCCAGACAATCAGCTCTCGCCCGGTGTCGCAGATCAAGGCCAGCCCACTTATTTCCTGCCGCGGCGTCACGCCTGGGTTTTTCGCGTGAAGGTGCCCGCGGATTGGGGAAGCAAGGAATTGGTATGGACCATCAACGCGCATGATCGCATCGAAAAAGCTTACGGCAGCCTCCAATCGGATGAAGAGATTCTGGAACGGTTGATCATGACTCATGGTGGTCTGAGTCCTGGCCTCGACGATCCCAATCAGCCTCCTGCCATCCAAATTGCGCCGGTCGAAGCGACGACCGTAGGTAATGCGGTAACGCTCACTGCATCAGTAACCGACGATGGGCTGCCGAAGCTCCGCGCGCCGAAGGCTTTGCCCGCCTCAGAGCCGGGTAGAGCGCAAACGAACACATCCATCAACCGGCCCAGGCTTGGACTGAATGTCACCTGGATGGAATACCGCGGGCCCGGAAAAGCTATTTTCGAAACTACAGACCCGATTCTGGTGGCTAACGGTAAAGCTGTCACTAGAGCAATTTTTTCGGCACCGGGAACCTACGTATTGCGTGCCACAGCCAATGATGGCGAACTATCCACCACAAGCGACATCACTGTAAATGTCAATCCAAGCCATCCCTAAGCCACCATCCGTTCTCCTGATACTGCCTGCCTTGATTTTGTTCGGTCTCGCGGGGTCTTCTCTCGATGCGCAATCGGGAGCCAAGAACGGCGAATGGCCGACGTACGGCGGCGATCTGGGCAATACGCGCTACTCACCGCTCGATCAAATCAACGCCGACAATTTCAATAAACTGCAGATTGCCTGGCGATTCAAAACCGACCACCAGGGACCGCGGCCCGAGTTTCAACTTGAATCCACTCCTCTGATGGTGCATGGGATTCTCTACACGACAGCGGGGTCGCGCCGTGCGGTGCTGGCATTGGACGCCGTCACCGGCGAGTTGCTCTGGACCCACAGCGAGAATGAAGGTGCGCGCGGTAGCGCTGCGCCTCGCCAACTCTCCGGCCGCGGTTTGGCATATTGGACCGACGGCAAGGAGGAGCGGATCGTCTACGTGACGCCGGGCTACCGGCTGGTCGCATTGGATGCGAAGACCGGTGTACCGATATCCACTTTCGGCAAGAACGGCTTGGTGGATTTGAAGCTGGATGACGACCAGGAGATCGATCTGGTAAACGGCGAAGTTGGATTGCAGTCGGCGCCGGTGGTTGCCAGGAATGTCATCGTAGTTGGCGCCGCGCATCGCACGGGAGCCAATCCCAAGAGCAAAACGAATGTGAAGGGCTACGTACGCGGATTCGATGTGCGCACCGGAAAGCGCCTCTGGATTTTCCATACCATCCCCATGCCCGGAGAGGCGGGAATCGAGACTTGGCTCAATGATTCGTGGTCGTACACAGGGAACACAGGGGTATGGGGGCAGGTTTCCATCGATGAAGATCTCGGTCTGGTGTATCTGCCCGTCGAGTTGCCGACTGGGGATTATTTCGGTGCGAATCGCCCGGGCAATAATCTATTCGGTGAGACTCTGGTAGCAGCCGATCTCGAAACCGGCAAAGAGCGCTGGCACTACCAACTGGTGCATCACGGTCTCTGGGATATGGACATCCCTTGCGCTCCGATGTTGACCGACATCACGATCGGCGGGCGTACTATAAAGGCCGTTGCACAGCCCACCAAGCAGGCTAATTTGTATGTATTCGATCGAGCGACGGGTCAACCGGTCTGGCCCATTGAGGAGCGCCCCGTCCCGAAAGGCGAGGTGCCGGGCGAGTGGTATTCGCCCACTCAGCCGTTCCCTACCAAACCGCTGGGCTACGATCGCCAGGGTGTGACACTTGATGATCTAATCGATTTTACGCCGGAACTGCACGAGCAAGCTGTGAAGTTAGTCGCGCGCTACAAGCTGGGGCCACTGTTTGAGCCGCCGCTGGTCAGCAAGCTTGAGGGACCGCTAGCCGTATTGCATCTGCCGTCCACTACGGGTGGCACGAATTGGCCGGGAGGCTCGTACGATCCAGAGAGCCATATCCTCTACGTGTTTTCGCAAACCAACATTTCCGCCGTGGGTTTGGTGCCGCCCCCGGATGCCAGCGTTTCGACCATGGCGTATATCGAAGGCACGGCGCTGGCTGGTGCGCGACGCTCCGGCGGATCGGGCGCTGGTCCGGCCGATGGCCCGCCCAATAGTGAAGCTCCCGCTCGCGCTGCGTCCGGCGAGGGTGGCGGCGGAGGGCTTACCGTGCAGGGTCTGCCGCTGGTGAAACCGCCTTATGGAAGAATCAGCGCCATTGATCTGAACCGGGGCGAGATCCTGTGGCAGATCGCGCACGGCGAGACTCCCGATAACATTCGCAACAATCCGGCTCTCAAAGGTCTCGATATTCCAAGGACTGGCAGGCCGGGCATCATCGGCACATTAGTCACCAAGAGTTTGCTGGTTGCAGGCGAAGCGGGTTTCTTCACAACGCCCAATGGGCAGCGCGGCGCGATGCTGCGTGCGTACGACAAGGCCACAGGCAAGGAAGTAGGCGCCGTGTACATGCCCGCGCCGCAAAGCGGTTCTCCAATGACGTACATGGTCAATGGCAGGCAATATCTGGTGGTAGCGATCAGCGGCGGAACTTATTCGGGAGAGTTGTTGGCGTTCCGGTTGCCGGCTTCATAACGCTTAGTCGAAGGTGATGAGATCCTTGTGGCTCTCGATCTTCTTGGCGTCGACGCCGGGGATTTTGCTGAGCGCGTCCCAGTCCTTAATCTTTCCGTGCTCCTTCCGATACTGAACGATGGCCGCAGCCTCGGGCGCGGTTAGCATCAGGCTCGATTGCAGATCCTCGGCCGCAGCCGTGTTCACATGAATTTTGACCGCTTCAGGGCCGAAGTTCGCTGCCAGATAATCGACGATCGTTTGCAGCTCGTCCGCTGTTCCGGAGGCGCCGCGGGAGACCATGTCGTTCACGACGCCGGACCATTGCTGTTTGGTGTCGTGCTCGGCGAGCAACAAATCGAGGCCATGACAGCTGGAGCATCGGTCTTCTACCAGGTCTTTGCCTTTGCCGTCCGGAAGGTCCTGCGCCTGCGCCACGGCCAGCAAAACGAAGAGAACACCAACTCGCCGCATTTACTGATCGATTCCGCCGGGGGCCGTTGCGCCTGCACCGATCACTGGCGATGGAGCAGGAGGCCCGTTGAGCGGATTGAGCTGGCCGCCTATTTTGAAGCTCCAGACCAGGTCGCCTCTGGCTTCTTTGAAACCGTCGCGGCTGCCACCAGTTGCGATTGCTACGTACTGCTCGCCGTCGATTTCGTAAGTGGCGGCGGGTGCATCCGCGCCGAAGCCGGTCTGGAAGCGCCAGAGCTCCTCACCGGTTTTGGAATCGAAGGCGCGGAAGAATCCATCGGTGCCGCCGTGGAACAACAAATCGCCGGCGGTAGCTAACAGGCCGCTTCCGAATCCGGCGGGATAAGGAACTTCCTTCTGCCATACCTGCTTGTTGGTTTTTGAATCCAGCGCGGTGATCAAGCCGTCCTCCCGCCCACCCAAGACCAAAGCGCGGCCGTGGCTGCTAAACCGCCGCACCGAAACTTCGGTGCCGAAGAACAGATACCCGGAACGCGGATCGTAAGCGCCAGGGGCCCAATCGCCCGCAGCCGAAGGACGCGCAATTTTGGTGTCGTCCCAAGCGGGTGTGAACATGCACCCCACTTCATAGCCCTTGATCGGCTCGGCACATTGTGGCGCCGTGGGATCGCCAATGGGAACCGGCTGTGTCGCTGCGGTCTTTTGCCGGGGCTCCTGCGGGACTGGTTTCTCTTCCACTCCGACCAGCGGCTTTCCCGTCACGCGATCCAGAATGTAGACCCACCCTTGTTTGGAGTGCGCGGCCAACGCCTTACGCGTTTCAGCGCCGTATGTCTGGTCGAATAGAATTATCGGCGTGGGCATGTCGAAATCCCACATATCGTGATGGACGGTCTGGTAATGCCAGCGATACTTGCCGGTAGCCGCCTCCAGCGCCACTACGGAACTGGTGAACAAGTTGTCGCCTCCGCGCGTGGATCCGTTATAATCCGGCCAAGGATTGCCGGTAGCGACGTAGAGCAAACCGAGATCGGCATCCACGGCCGGCTGCACCCACATTGCGCCGCCGCCTGTCTTCCAAGAATCGCCTTCCCAGGTGTCGTTGCCAAATTCGCCGGGACCAGGCGTGGCATACCAGCGCCAAACTTCCTTGCCGGTTTTCGCGTCGTGCGCCGTCAAGCGCCCGCGCAACCCACTATCTCCACCCGAGATGCTCATGTAGACGAGGCCCTTGTAATAGAGTGGCGGCGCGGTGATATATTTGCGGAAATTCTTGGGAACGTCCTCGCCGAGCTCGTGCTTCCAGAGCAGCTTCCCGGTTTTTTGATCAAGAGCGATTAGGTAAGTAACAGGCTCCGGCCGCGGCGTACGGCCTGCCGGGCGAGCCTCTCCTGCCAGGCGAGCCTCTGTGGGGTCACCGGATTCAGTAGGCGCAGGTGCAGGCGATGGAGGCGGCTTCCGGATATCCGCCGTGCTGCTGAAGACCATACCTTCACCCAGCGCTATACCGCGCTTGGCTTTATTGTCCGGAGTTTTCGGATCGGCATCGGTTTGATATTTCCAAATAATGTTGCCCGTTTTAGCGTCGATGGCGAAAACGTCCTGTTGTCCGGTCGGCAGGTACATGATGCCGTCCTTAACGACGGGTGTTGCCTGTTGCGAGTACGGTGCTCCGAACCCCGAATTGAGACGCAGCATCCAGGCGCCCTTTAGTTGTTTTACGTTCGACGTGTTGATCTTCGCGAGCGTCGAATAGCGTGTGTTTCCCCAATCCCCGCCGACCAGCGGCCACTCGGCGCCGGCTGTTTTTCGAAAATCGGGCGCTGTCTGCGCGGACAGTATTCGAACCAGCAACAGACCGAGGAGTGGGATCGATCTAAATGAAGAGTGCATGGAGTTAACGCTCAATTTTATCGCCGGATTTCACTGGATCAATAGCTCCGATGAACTAGGGCGTGTTGAACACGCCCTAGTGTAGTCAACGCAGGTGAACGATTCCGCGTTGAATCGCGGTGGTGGCGGCTTGCGTCCGGTCGTCCACCGACAGTTTGCTGAGAATGCTGCGCACGTGATTCTTGACGGTAAATTCGGCGATGCCGAGGGCAGTGGCAATCTGCCGGTTGCTCAATCCTGGCACAATCAGCTCGAGCACCTCCAGCTCTCGAACGCTTAACACCGGCCCGTGCGGATAGTTCTCAAGCATCGCGGCAATCGGGCCGCCAAAGTATTTCGCTCCCCGATAGACTTTGCGAATGGCCTTGATGAGCTCATCGTCCAGAACGTCTTTGGTGAGGTAGCCTCGCACTCCCGCCTGGCAAGCGCGGTAGACGTCTTCCTGGCCATCGTACGTGCTGAGCGCCAGCAAGTGCGCGCTCGGAAATTCGCTGCGAATTTGCGTGACGGCCTCAAATCCGTTCATCACCGGCATCCGCATGTCGATGAGTGCCACGTCGGGACGCTTCTCGCGATACAGCGCTACCGCTTGCTGGCCGTTTGCGGCTTCGGCCACGGTAGCCATGTCTGGCTGAGCGTTGACGATGGCGGCGATGCCAACTCTGGTTNNTGGTTACGAGATGATCCTCGGCTATCAGTACACGGATGGGGTTGGCGTTCATGTTCGTACCGGATTCAATAATGTCTTCAGGCGAGTCAAGAAACGCTGGCGACCCATCGGATGCCCCGACAACCGGCTAATGGGAAAGGTTACGTGAACTTGCGTTCCGCTGCCTGGTGCACTGGTGAGATCCATCTGTCCGTTCAGCCGTTGCGCGCGCTCGCGCATACCCATGAGTCCGAATTGCCCTTCGGCCAAAGAGAAGACACCGGAGGTGTCGAAGCCGCATCCATTGTCGCTGACGGTAAGGTCGAGCGATTCGGGCCGGAACTGCAGATGGATGGAAATGCGGGTTGCGTTGGCATGTTTCACCGCATTGGTTACTGCTTCCTGCGCGATTCGCAGAACATTCTGCTCCAGGTCTTGCGGCAGCCCGCGCGGCACACCCGAGATTTCTATATCCACAGGAACCGGATCGCCGGCAGCCCATCTTCGGGTAGACAGCGACAGCGCGGAGGCAAGGTCGCGCCCTTCAACTGGCGTGGCACGAAGATCGATCATGGAACTTCGGGCCTCGGTAAGGCTATGACGCGCCATCCTCCGCGCCACCACAATATGCCGCAGCGCCTCCTCATCGTTGATGTTGGATCGCAGAGCCACCGCGAGCTGCGCCGAAATCCCGACAAAGCCCTGGACCAGGGTGTCGTGGATCTCACGCGCAATCCGCGCGCGCTCGGCGAGCACCAGCGCGAACCGGCGGCGAATCTGTTGGAGATGCACCTGGTATAAACCGTATATAACCGCTAAACCAGCCAGCGCGGACAGCCAGAGAAAATAAGCCTGTTCAAAAAAGTGCGGCCGTACTTCCACTGCCAGTGAAGACTCACTGGAGCGCTGTCCGGGGATCGATGCCCGCACCCAAAACCGATAACGGCCGTGCGGTAGGCCGATATAGTTGACAGCTCTTCGATTGGAGCCCGAAACCCAGTCGCTATCCAGACCCTCCAGCTTGTAGGAGTAACGCACCCGTTCCGGCGCGCTCAAATGAATCCCAACGAATCGGAACTGTATGTGTTTGGGGCCAGGCTTGATTACCGCGCCTTGGCTGATGTCTACGCGTTGGTTGTCCGCGGCCACGTCGACGAACTGCACAATTGGCGCCGGCTCGGTTTGCTCGTGCACTGCCGCTCGAGGATCTGTGACAGCAAGTCCGCGGCTGGTTGGGAACCAAAGCCGGCCATCGGTGGTTCTGGTTCCACCGCCGCCAACTTGATTGGGCGCGCATTGGGCGGTGGGCAATCCGTCGGCCATGCCGTAGTTGAGAGGGCTGAGAGTCCGCAGCCTGCCGGCTGAAAAATCGCGGATGTCGTGTTTCGAAACGCGGCAGATTCCACGCGGAGTGCTTAACCAAAGCGACCCGTTGCCGCCATCTTCGATATGCCAGACATTATCGCTAAGCAGGCCATCCATCTCGCTGTACCTGCTAAAGATGCCGTTGCGAAATGCATCCAGTCCACCGCCCCACGTGCCAATCCATAGCGTGCCTTCCTGATCGACGTACAAACAACGAATCCGGTCGCTACTGAGACCATCGGCGGTGGTGTAGCGGTGAGCTACTCCGTTTTGTACGTGCCACAAGCCCTTTCCGTAACTGCCGGCCCAGACGCTGCCGTCCCGATCCTCGGCTAGCACCACCGCGGAATCGTTGATCGTTGGACCGCCAGGAACCAGGTTGCGCACTTGGGATCCCTTCGGCACTTGAGATCCCCTCATCTGGTAAACGCCGCTCGGAGTCGCGAGCCATAAGCTCCCCGTGTGGTCCTCCAGAGCGTCGAACATGTACGGCCGCGACAGAGGCTCAGATACGACGAAGTTGGAAAAATGCCCGGCGTGCATCCGGCTTAAACCCTCGGCGGTGGATACCAGCAGGTCTCCGTTCGCCGTTTCGCGAATGGCTTGGACTTGGTTGCTGGCAAGTCCATTCTGCGTGGTATAGGTACGAATCATCCCGTCGTGAAACGCAACCAGGCCGCCGCCGTCATATCCGATCCACACTTCGCCCTTCTGGTCCTGGTGCACCGCAATTGGCTTGTCGAGCGGAAGTCCTTCGGCATGGCTGAAAATTGTGAAGCGTTCGTCCTGGAATCGATTCAGGCCGCTGCTTCGGCCCACCCAAAGGTTCCCTTCGCGATCTTCAAACAAGCACCGAACGGAGTCGACATCGCTGTCACGAGCCGGAGATTCTCCGTTCGAGGGGCGTCCATCCAGCCGGCGGAGGCCGATGGTTGTTCCGGCCCAAAGATTTCCGTCGCGGTCTTCCCACAGAGTGCTCACTGAGTTTTCCGGATGACCGTGACTGTAAAAATTCTTTAGCTGACCATCGGGTTGCAACAGCATCAGGCTCTTCAATCCCCCCAGCCAGACATTGTTATTCCGGTCCTTGATCATCGTGTTGATGAGATTTCCGGCCATTTTGTCAGCGCCAAGTACAGGAACGAACGTTCCGCGCGAAAATTGAATCAAGCCCTCTAAACCGGCAACCCAGATCACACCTTGACGGTCGCGGTAAACCACGCGAGGCGCGCGCACCGGCTTTAAGCTGTCGACCGGGTAGTTGTAGAACTTGCCGTTTTCAAACCGGCTCAGGAAGCTTCCCGCAACGATCCAGAGCGACCCGGCGCGATCTTCCACCAAGGAGGACACAGCGTCATCGGGCAGTCCATTCTTAGTGGTGAAGGTTGTGAATCGATGATTCCGATAGCGCGTCAGCCCACCGGGCGTTCCAATCCACAAAGTGCCATCGCGGCCTGTCGCCAGGGCGCTGACGGAGTTATTGGGAAGCGATCCGTCGCCTCTAGTGAACGTGACGAAATCGTACCCATCAAAACTGCTCAGACCCTCGTCGGTTCCGAGCCACAGGTATCCATCCTCGGTCTGAGTGATGGCACGGATGGTGTCTTGGGGCAATCCCTGCGCCTGCGTCCATACGCCGCGTGAGTATTGAGTAAGAGCTTTGTGGGGATTCAGCGCAAATAAAGCGGGCGAGGTGGCGAGTAAACAAGCCGCTAGAGCGGACGCCATATAGAATTGCACCTGCCGCATCGCCATCTATCCTATATCGAATCGACTCCCTCGCTGCCGCTGTTCAGATCGGATAACCGCAGTTCAGTACTACTCGTAATATCCTGGCGACTTCTTCAGCGTTGCGGTCTGGACGATGTCGTGTCCCATCCAGAGCGTCGCGCCTTTTTCGGTCAGAAATGCTTCCAGCTTTGCCCGAGAAGCCGCTTCGGCGTCAGAAACTTTGCCGCCGTAGGGGTTAAAGCCCTTCACCGTCCGCTCCACAGGATAGTGATACAAGTCGCCAGTGAGCACAACCGGACCGGTTTTCGCCAGATTCACGTAAAGGCACTGATGGCCAGGAGTGTGTCCCGGTGTAAGCACCAGCATCACCGTGCCGTCACCAAAGACGTCGTAATCGCCGTCCACCACCTTCGTCTTGCTATCCTTCAGCGCACTGAAAGTAGCCGGTGCGTAAGTCCGCGGCGGCGCAGTTTCTCCGAACATCACGTCCCGTTCGGCCTTCTGTGCGAGCCAGGTTGCGCCCGTAAATTCGTTTGCATTGGCGGTGTGATCGTAATGGCCGTGGGACAGAACAAGGTAAGTAATATCGGACGGTTTATAACCAATTTCCGCCAATTGGCCGACCAGGGTTTTGTGAGCGGTTGCTCGAGCTACCGTCGTGCCTTCCGGCTTGATCTGATCGTCGGGAATCACGCCTGTGTCGAAGAGGAGCAGCCCTTTCGGATGCACAACCAGGTAGGCGGTAACCGACATATCCGTAGTGGTGACGCCCTGCTGCAGCAGAAACGTTGGATTGGCGCTCTTCAGCGTTCCCATATCGAATACATAAAGGCGAATCGGAGGAGTGGACTGCGATTTACTCTGGCCGCTCGCAGCGGGGATGAACGCGGTGGCAAGCAGCGCCGCGGAAAGCCAACTGTTTCGTCTAATCGTCATATCGCTTGGTTCCGTCCTAAGATTTACTCGGCCAGACCACGCCCTGATCCATCTTTGTGACGGGCGCCAGTCCTTTGAACAGGAACTTCTGCACCCGGTGGCCCTGATAAGTTTCGGTGGTGTAAATGTTGCCTTTCAAATCGGAGGCGATGCTATGCACGCCGTAAAACTCACCTGGCTGGCGGCCGCCGTCGCCGAAGCTGGTGAGCACATCCAGCGAATCGCGATCCAAAATATAAACCTTTTCGTTTTCTCCATCGCAGATGTAGATGAACCTCTGCTGTGGGTCGGCCGAGAAGGCCAGGTCCCATACCGAGCCGTCACCGAGCGTGTTTTTAGCGATGATTTTTTCCTTCACGAACGTGCCGTCGGGGTGAAACACCTGTAGCCGATCGTTAGAGCGGTCGCAAACATACAGTAGGTTGTCGTGCGAAAGCATAGCGCAATGCACCGGATTACGAAACTGTTGCGCGAGCGGCGCATCCGGCTTGTACGGACCCAGGTTGATGTCATCGGGAACATGGCCGTAGGCGCCGAAATGCCGTTTGTACTTGCCGGTCTCGGCGTCATACACAATCACGCGATGATTCCCGTAGCCGTCTGCCACGTAAAGCTCGTCAGTCTTGGGATCGATAAACGTTTTCGCCGGCAACCGGAGGTTTTCTACGTCGTTGCTTCCCTTGGTGTGGTTTGGTTTGCCGATCTGCATCAGAAATTTGCCGTCCATGGTGAACTTGAGCACCATGTTGTCATTCCAATAACCGGTGAGATCGGTCTGCCCTTCGGCGAGGGGAGGCGGCGGTCCCGTGCGCCCTTGGCCAGGCGGCGTACCTCGGCCCGCACCGGCGAGCCATACATTGCCCTTGTAATCGATCGTGATTCCGTGCAGCGAACTGGGCCAGTCGTAACCTTCGCCGGGGCCACCCCAATGCCGGAGCAAGTTGCCGGCTTGGTCAAACTCTAAAACCGGTGGCGCCGAGGCGCAGCATTCCGCGGCGGGAGGGTCCAATTGCGCGTGTAGTTCACGAGGATCGTTGGTACGCGGCCGATTGATGATCCAGATGTGATCCTGCGCATCCACCGTGACTCCGATGGTCATTCCCATGACCCAGTGATTGGGCAACGGTTTGGGCCACAGGGGATCCACTTCAAATCGTGGTGCGCGCACCGTAGACGCGTGAGCAACAGCTTTGCGGGCACTCAGTCCGAAGACAAGAGATCCGGCGAGAACGGCGGCTCCAACGTAGAAAAAGGCTCTGGATCGCATTTATTCTCCCCCGCCTTTCGTAAGCGGGTCTGACGAATCGTTGGTTGTGACCGGTAGCAGCAGGATGGTCGCGTCTGAAGGAACACCGCGAATTACCGTGCCGGCCGGAAGTTCGAGCGGCGTTCGCAACAAGAATGAGTGTTTGAATCGGCTTTGATAATCGCTCAACCAGAGTAGAGGTTCCACTCTTCCATCGGGAAGCTCCGCGTTCATTAGCAAGGAAACACTCTTCCTTGCCACTTTTGGGAACAGGCCATCCACGACGATTGGCTTGTCGAGCTTGAACTCGCCACTCACTGCAATTCCGCCGGTGGGCGCATCAGTTCGGTAGACATCATCGTCGGCGGGCAGTGCGGGAAGATCTTTTGCATCACCCTCTGGAACACCGCCGTTAGCCCAGCTTCCGATCAGTTCCAACTGCTCGGCGGTCAGTGCCCGATCGTTTCGAAATTCGCCGAACCCCTTGACGGCGCCCCAGGGCGGCATCCGCCTGGACAGCACTTCTTCTTTGATGGCCTCCGCCCAAGGGCGGACATCGGAGTACGTCATGAGCGGGAACGCCGAACCGCCGTCATGATGACACGCGGCGCAGCGTTGATAGACGATTCGCGAGATCTCGCGGCTCCAGGTGATGGGAGTGGTAATTACGTCGTGGGCTTGTGCGGCCAATGAAGCTCCCAACAGAATCATCAGGAGCTTCATAAAGAGCCGCTCACGAAACAACCCTATTCAGCCGCGACAGCCACGGCCCCGCTTCGCTTGGTCTTGACTAAAAGCTGCGACGGATCGAGCTTCGGATCGTAGGCGATTTCAAAGAAATTTCCCATCATCTCATCAAAGCTTTGATCGCCCCATCGCACCGTAGCTTTCGGGTCCGGGTTGAAGGGATTGTTGGGCGAGTTATCGAAGCCAGCCGAAACTTCAAGACGTGTGCCTTTCGGAACCACTATCGGCTTCACTGGAATATAGTCCATTTGCCAGCTGAAATCGTAGTGCGGGACGCGCAACAGAGTCTCCTTCTCGCCGGTCGGATAGATTACGCGCACTTCCATCCACTTGCCACGCAAATGCATATGCGGCTTAATTGAAACGATCTCAGCATCAGTTGCCAGGGTGATCGCTCCGTCTACGTGATAATCGGGATCTCCTGGCGGGATCGCAAAAGTAGAATTGGCGGCCACAATCCGCGACACGCGTTTTTCAGGCGGATGCTTGGCGAAGATAATCCCCACCTTGGTGCGATCGTTCAGAACTGTTCCATTGGGAGTGTAGTGCATCTGGAACACGAAATCCGAGCCCGCGGGAATGAGTCGAGCTTCGTTGGAATCAAGATTGACGGCCTGTTTGCCCGGCGTGTAACCCACCAGGTAGTCATCACTCACACTGGCCACGCTGTCGGACTTGGCTGTGGGCGTCGTGGACGCTCGCGATTTCGAAGGAATGAAGAAGACGCCGACCGGATAATCGTGATAGGTCCTTGATCCGGGCGGGCGAACCGAAACATTGGCGTGATGCACCACGGCGCGGTTGGATGGCCGGAGCTCGGCCGCTTGCACCCACTTGTCTTCCGTGAATCCGCTAGGAACGATGATGTAGGTGTAGTCGATTACGCCCGTCGCGGGAACCTTATATTCAACGGGCATCTCGACTACGTAGTCCGGCTTGCCGATGTTCCAGCCCTCCAGCCATTCCGCCGGCTTGGGCTTATCCTTGGCATCGCCTTCCGGTGCACCAGCATCCACCCACGCCACCAACGTCTTGATGTCGAAATCGCTCAAGCGGCGGTCATTGGAAAAATGGCCATAGGCAGGATCCGCAAACCATGGCGGCATCTTTTTGACAAGTACCGCCTGCTTAATTGCCTTGGCCCAAGGGCGCGCTTCTTGATAAGTCAGCAGCGACATCGGACCAATTTCACCGGGCCGGTGGCATTCCTGACAATTCTTTTGCAGGATCGCCGCCACATTCCGGTTGAAGGTAACGGAATCGGCCGCGGACAAGCCAATCGTACAAGTCAACAACGCGATCAGAAAACGCATGCTGTCCCCTTTCTTGACGATCAGGCTCTCGATATTGGTTGGGCCAATCGTGGCAAGCCAGCCGGGACTCGCTAGAACCCAGCTTCTACCGATTCTATAGCTGGATTCGCGCGCGGCAATAGCTCCAATGAACTATTGTCCCCTGGCCGTCCGTAAGCTGGTCAGCCGGCGAAGGATAGCAACCCAGGGTGGGCAGCCAAAGTCCAGCGCGAGGGCCACCCGGCGATCCAACGCGGATTGTCGAAAATGTTCAGGCCAGCTGGCGCCTCGCGAGACTCGGAAGTATCTCCAAATGATTTTGCGCGGACGCGGCCACTAGTTCGAGTGAGCTATTGATCTCGTGTAATGCGGGTATAGAATCCGAACCATTGCTGATTTAATCGCGCACCTTGGGTTGCGTCGACCGAGTCGCTCGAGATCGATCCGTGTGGGAGGTTCGTCTATATGATAAGCCCGAGTACGGCTTTTCGTGGAGTAGTGAAAGTAACTGGGCTGCTTACTGTTTTTCTGTGCGTCACGGCATTGCTGTGGGCACAGTCCGCATCAACCGGCGCCTTGACGGTTACCGTGCAGGATGAAAGCGCCGCGGTAATCGCGGGAGCGATGGTGACCGTCAGTAACGCGGCGGGCCTCACGCGCACCAATATCACAGACGCAGCGGGAAGCTATACTTTTCCGCAATTGCCTCCGGACACTTACCGGGTGGAAGTTACCGCCCCTGGCTTCAAAACCTTTCAAGCCAACTCCATTACCGTGCACGTCACCGAAACGGAGACGCTGAACGCCAGGCTCGCGGTTGGACAGCAAAGCGAACGTATCGAAGTGGCAGCGGAAGCTTCGTTGCTTCAGACGGAAACTTCTACCTTGGGAGGCGTGGTTGGAAATCAGACCATCGAATCTCTCCCTCTTACCACGCGTGATTACCTTCAGATCATGAATCTGTCTCCGGGCGTTGGAACGGACGTAAACGACGCCACGGCGGCCGGCCGGGGTTTGCAGGCCATTTATGTGAACGGCAAAGACGGCAACAGTAGCAATTTTTTGGTGGACGGTGTCACAGTTTCGAATTATGGAAGCGGAGGTGAAGGAGCTGGTTTCTTTAACGGCGCCTCTCCCGTGCCCAGCCCCGATGCACTGCAGGAATTCAAGGTCCAGACGTCGAACTACGACGCCAGCTACGGCCGGAACTCAGGCGCGAACGTAAATGTGGTCACTAAATCGGGCGGCAACGAATTTCACGGCTCGCTGTTCGAATATTTCCGCAATACCGACCTGAACGCCAATACGTTCTTCCGCAACGAAACTGGCCAGCCGCTCGGCGTTCTGAATCAAAACCAGTTCGGCGGCACTGTGGGCGGCCCAATCAAAAGGGATAAACTGTTTTTCTTTCTCTCCGGCCAGGGCACCAGGCAGAGGAACGGGATAGTCGCGGGCGGAACTGAAACTCCGACTCTACCGGAACAACTCACCAACGACCGATCGGCCCTGGGGCTGGAGAACGCCTTCTGCGCCGCCAATCCGAACAATGCCACCGGGCAGCCGGGGCATGCATTCTCCATTTCAAGCGCGGGCGGGCAGCAACTCACGTGTCCCGGCGGTGGCCCTCCAGGCCAAGGCACCGTCGCGGTACCGCTCGATAGCATCGGCGGGCTCAGTTCCGCCGCGTTCAACATTCTCAGCGCCAAGCTGCCGAATGGGCAGTACGCGGTTCCCACTCCCCAGATCATCCGCAAAACAGGCAGCAACGTCGTGGGACTGGCCACAGTGAGCGATCCTTTGACGTTCAATGAAAGCCAAGGCTTGGGCACCATCGACTACATGCCTTCCTCCAAGAACACTTTGACTGCAAAATGGTTTTGGGATCAGGGCAATCTCATCACTCCCTATACCAGCACGCTTCCCACGGGAGGGAGCAATGCAGTTACCGGGAATTCCATCTCGTCGCTGAAACTGACGACGTTGATCACGTCGAATTTGATCAATCAGGCTCGTTTCTCGTACAACTTCACGCGCGCGCAATCCACCAGCCTGATTCCTTTCACCACACAGCAACTGGGTATCGCGTCGAGCAACCCCACCAATATTCTGCCTCCGGTGCTCACTGTGAACGGACTTTTCACTTCGTTCGGAGGCGTGTACGACGCATCGAAATCGCCCAATTCAACCTACGAATACAACGACCAGATTTCCTGGACTCACGGACGCCACACCATTCGCGCCGGGTTCGACGAAATCAGGACCGATATGTATCAGTGCTCGTGCGGCAAGCTACGCGGGTCGCTGACGTTCAGCTCCTTTGCCGATTTCTTGCTGGGCGAGAGCGCGGCGCAAAATGGGAGTCCGACGGGCCAGAGCAACATACTCACTTCCGCCGCAACGATACAGTTGTGGTCGTCGCCGCTCAACGACATCGAACATTACGCCAGCGCTTTTGTTCAGGATGACTATAAAGTCAGCAACCGTTTGACATTGAATCTAGGTTTGCGCTGGGAATATCTGGGAACCATGGCTGAGCAAAATCCAGAGGCGGGCACGAACGCCAATTGGCCTCTCGTTTCCAGCATCCCCATCCCGCCGGCATCGGGCACCTACGTGGGTTGGACGATTGCCAAGGATTTCAAGGGACCGCTCGTGCCTGGATTGGTTCAACGCGATACCGATCTGTTCACGAACGGGCGCGCGCCGTATCATAACTTCGCCCCACGCGTCGGCCTGGCTTGGCAGCCCTTCGGAAATAAGCTGGTGGTTCGGACCGGAGGCGGAATCTTCTACGACATCGTATTTGGCAATCAGTTGGAGCAGACTGCCAATTCCACTCCACCGAACGCCGCTGCGTTCACCTATACCGGGGCTCAGAACGCTCTGGCGACTTTCGATAATCCATTCAATCCGACGGTTGCTCCGGGCACCTGGGCGGGCTTCCTCAGGACTCCCACCTCCGCAATCGTGATGCACGGAATCGATCCGAATCTGCTCACTCCCATCACGTATTCTTGGAACGCCACAGTGGAGTACGAAATCAAGCCCTCCCTGGTTCTGGAAGTTGCCTACGTAGGCAACCGGAGCGAACACCAGGCGGTAAACATTGTCGATTACAACGTCCCGCAGTTGGCTTCGCCAACGAATCCGATCAATTGCGGCGGCCCCGCGGGCTGCATCACAACCAATACTTCCGCGAACGCCGGGCAGCGTGTGCCGGTGTTAGGCGTCGGCATCGCGGGCGTTTCCATTACAACCAATGCGGGAGACGCGAACTACAATTCGCTGCAGTTGTCTCTGCAAAAACGTTTGTCTCACGGATTGCAGTTTGGCGTTTCCTACACGTATGGAAGATGCTTCAATGACATGTCCGGCACCTCGGGCGGCGGTGGTTTTACAGCCAACAGCGGCGATGTCACCAATCGCGCTCAGATGTACGGACCATGCGATTACGATCGTCCACAGCGCTTTGTGGTGAACTACGCCTATTTCCTTCCGAGCTACCGGAACGGCAACAAAGTCTTGACTACCGCGCTGTCGGGCTGGTCGGTAGCGGGTGTCACCACGGCGCAAGATGGCTATCCGCTTTCCATCAACGACGCCAGGGGAGGCGCGGTATACGGCAATCCCGATGTAGGCGCTGCCATGACCGTAGGCTACTCGCGCGCGCAGTTGTGCCCTGGTTCCACGTATGGCGACATCGTGACACCGGGCTCCGTAACGTCCAAGCTGACTGACTACTTCAACGCCAGCGCGTTTTGCGCGATACCGATAATCGGGCAGGTGAACGGAGTGGGCGGCGCCACCGGATATGGCAATTCCGGCCGCAACATCGTTCTAGGTCCGGGTCAACTCAACTTCGACGCGTCCATTCTGAAAAAGACCACGGTCGGCGGCCTGAGTGAACAAGCCTATCTGGAATTTCGCACCGACTTTTTCAACCTGGCGAATCATCCCCAATTCGCAAATCCATCATTGCTCGTGTCGTCGCCGTCAACGTTCGGAACCATCAGTGCAACGAATGTCGGGCCGCGCGTGATTCAATTTGCCTTGAGGTACAACTTCTGATGCGTGTGTTTGTCTGGTGGGCAGGATTGGCCCTGGCGGCATCCGCTATTTGGGGACAACAAAGTAAGGGCGTCGACGACGCAGTTCTGAAGAATTCAGGCAAGACCGGGACCGAATGGCTGTCCTATGGCCTCACTCCCGGCGAGACACGCTACAGCCCGCTCAATCAGATCAACGCGAGCAACGTGAGCCGTCTGGGGCTTGCCTGGTCGTACGATATAGGACAAGGCGGTGGCAGTCAGGAGGCTACGCCGCTGGTCTGGAACGGCACCATTTACAGCATCACGAATTGGAGCGTCGTCTACGCAGTGGATGCGCGCACCGGCAAGGAACGCTGGCGTTGGGATCCAGAGGTGAACCGCACCGCTTTGGCCCCGGTGCTTTGCTGCGGTGCCGTTCTACGCGGGCTCGCCATTTATGAAGGGAAGATCATCGCCCCGATCCTGGACGGCCGTCTGGATGCGCTTGACGCGGAAACAGGCAAAGCGATTTGGGAAGCGCGCGTGGCATTTCCGCAGGATATCTATACCATCACCATGGCTCCGCGGATTGCAAAGGGCAAAGTGATCATTGGAGTCGCGGGCGGCGAGTATCCCACGCGCGGTTTTTTTGCGGCCTACGATGCCAACACCGGCCAATTTGCCTGGAAGTTTTACACCGTCCCCGGCGATCCGTCAAAGCCTTTCGAGAATGAGGCAATGAAGAAGGCCGCCGCAACATGGTCCGGTGAGTGGTGGAAGTCGGGCGGCGGCGGAGCGCCGGTGTGGGACGCGATTTCGTACGACCCGGAAGCGAACTTGCTTTATGTCGGCACCGGCAACGCGGGCCCATGGGCGGAGTCGGCGCGCGGGCAGAAGGCCAGCGATGGTAAAGACAATCTCTACGCTTGCTCAATACTGGCAGTCAATCCCGACACCGGCGCTTTGAAATGGTACTACCAGGCGGTGCCTGGCGACGAGTGGGATTATGACAGCGTCCAGCAAATCGTTCTTGCCGACATCTCCATAAAAGGACAAACGCGTAAGGTACTGATGCAGGCCGGTAAGAACGGTTTCTACTATGTGATCGACCGGCTCACGGGAAAATTCATTTCGGGTCAGCCCTTCGTTCAGGTGAACTGGGCCAAAGGTTTGAATGAAGCCACCGGACGTCCGATCTTCAATTCCGAAGCATTCTACGGCGCCGATTCCATTGCCATTTCGCCGGGTGCGGGAGGCGCGCATAACTGGTCGCCCATGTCCTACAATCCGGCGAGCGGACTGGTGTACATTCCGGCGACCGTTAGTGGCAGCTCCAGCTACGCGGTGGACCCGAATTACGAGTTCCATCCCGGGCAAAAAAACAAAGGGACGGGAACGGGGGTAAATAAGCTGCCGCCCCCACCCGCCATCGGACCGGAACTGCCGGACGGTATAAAAGGAGGCGCTCTGATAGCCTGGGATCCGATCACGCAGACGCGGCGATGGATCCAGCCTGGCGGTGGCGGCATGGGCGGCGGAACGGTTACGACAGCTGGAAATCTCGTGTTTCAGGTTATCAACGATGGCCGCCTTTTGGCCTACAGCGCCGACAAGGGCGAGAAGCTACTCGACATCCAAACCGGTCTGCGCGGGGGCATGGGACCGCCGATCACGTATTTGCTGGATGGCAAACAATATGTCACCGTGGCGGGCGGAATCGGCACTGGGGTACCCCCGCGGCCTGCCGCAATCGGCGAAGCGCCCCGATCCGCATCGGCCGCGCCCACTGCGATGCCTAAATTATTGATATTCGTGTTGGATGGCAGCGCAGCGCTGCCAGACGTCAAATCGGCCGCCAAGCCCGAGGCCAAAGAGTAAAGAGGAGTCCTAAATTATGAAACGATTCGCGGTGGCCGCGTGTTTCGCCATCGTCCTAACTTTTGGGCTCGCGCCGGCGGCGACGCTGCAGAACAAGCCCAAGGCGCCGAAGTCCGTACGAGTCTATGTTTTCGATTGCGGGCTTCTGACGCTGAACTCTCCGGCCAATTTTGGTTTTACAAAAGAAGAGGTCGGCGAGAAAGTGGTGCTCGCCGTTCCATGCTATTTGATCGTCCATCCCAAAGGGACCCTCATGTGGGATACCGGTGTGGTCCCCGACGCGCAAGTGGATGGCACCACGCACGGGATCTCCCTGGCAACTAAGACGCTGCGATCGCAGATGGCTGAGATTGGCTATGCGCCTGAGGACATCAAATACTTAGCCCTTTCGCATTTGCACGCCGATCACACGGCGAATGCGAACGATTTTGCCGGGTCCACCTGGCTGGTGCACAAGACGGAGCGCGACGCCATGTTCGGCGGCCCTCGAGTTCCGGGAAGTTTTGCGCCCGCGACATTCGCAAAACTAAAGGACAGCAAAACCGTTTTCCTTCCGGATAGCGACTACGACGTGTTTGGAGATGGCAACGTGGTGATTAAGTATGCGCCTGGCCATTCCCCGGGCCATCAGATTTTGTTTCTCAAGCTGAAGGAATCCGGACCGGTCCTGATTGTCGGCGACCTGTTCCACATGCCCCAGGAGATCGCCATGCACCGCGCGCCCGCGGTTGAATTTAACAAGGAGCAAGGCGCCGCTTCCCGCGCGATGGTGCTCGATTTCTTGCAGCAGAGCGGCGCTCGCTTGTGGATCGAGCACGATCTTGCGACGTTTGTTACCCTGCGGAAATCCCCGGCATTCTATCAGTAAGAACTCGAGATGACACGATCACAATGTGCGCTTCTGTTTTTCAGTTTTGGACTGCCGGCGCTGGCGCAGCAGCCCGAACTCAGCATCACGCTGGCCGGACAGTCGATGATCCGGTCGGACATCCGCGCGTCCGCTCCCGATGCTATGTCGGCGATCGCATCGCTGTTGAAGGGCGATGTGAACTTCACCAATTTCGAAGGGACGGTCGCGAAGCCGGGGCAGCCGAATGACAGCGTCCCCTTCCAGGGCTCGGGATTCCTGGCGCCACCGGAAGCGCTTGACTCGCTGAAGACCCTTGGCTTCAACTTAGTATCGCTATCCAACAATCATTCCGCGGATCTGAAAGTGCCAGGCATTCAGAACACGCTGGAACAGGTGAAGCGCCTCGATTTGGTTCACGCCGGTATCGGCAACTCGGTAGACGAAGCCGTAGCACCTGGCTTCTTGCATACGGCCAAAGGCACCGTGGCGCTGGTAGCGATGGCATCGGGTGAAGTGGCTAAGGGAGGATCGGCAACCGCAAACCGGCCGGGCGTGGATGAGCTGCGCGTAGAACCAGGGAACAAACCCAATGAGGAAGATGCGCAGCGCATTCTTCAGAGCATCCGCGATGCCGGCAAACGCGCTGACTTGGTGGTGGTCTATCAACACAATCACATCTACGACAAACCGTTCGGCCCCATGATGCAGGAGGAGTTGCCGGAACGGTTAGTTCCACCCGATTGGATCAAAAAATGGACGCATGCGGAAGTGGATGCGGGCGCCGATATCGTCGTGCTGCATGGCGCGCCGCTGGTGCAGGGTATCGAGATTTATCACAACCGCGTCATCTTCTACGATCTGGGCAATTTCATTTTTCAGCTGGTTCCGACATTGGTTGCGTTGGATGAACCGATCATTTGGGAAAGCGTGGTCGCCACAGCCACATTCCAGGGAAAGCGGCTGCAATCGATCGGTTTCCAGCCCATTATGCTGAACAAGATCGGGAAGGGACAGGCCGACACTCAGGACCCGCGTGCCAATAATCTATTCCTCGCGACACGCGGCTTGCCTACGCGCGCTACCGGCGAAAAGGCTCGGTACATTCTGGAGCGGCTGGCAGAGGTCTGCAAGCCCTTTGGAACAGTGGTGGAGCTAAAGGGTGACATGGCGGAGATCAGGCTGAAAAGCGAAAACTAGGATTTCTCAATCGCGTACTTGTCGAAACGAAGCTCGTAAATCATCGACGAACAGTTGCGCTGCTCCAGGCACGCCATTAGGCCTGCGACACGCCTTGCGGGAGCCAAGAAACGGCTAAGTGCAAAGTTTGGGTAAGCGTCGTTTGCTGCCCTTGAGGCGATAGCTGTCCCGTCCGCCTCAGGATGTGAATGTGATGGGTGCGTTGTGACCATCCTCCTTCAGCCTTTCATTTCGCTGGTTGGTCGCCATTCAGAGTTGACTCGTGCCATTCGTGATCCCACATGGCGTTCGGCTGGCGCTCACGTCTTGACGGGCAATCGCCGGATGAGGGTTGAT
Organism: Bryobacterales bacterium; assembly: GCA_003132905.1. The sequence continues at coordinate 24,493 of PKZC01000386.1, forward strand.
GCAGGTTGCGGTTCTTCTGGCAGACGAAGCGCACTCTCAATGGTGATGATTGCAACTCCGACAACTTGGCACCCAGGCCGAATAGAACTGTCGCCCCAACGGGACCTGTTGACTGGAGAAACGGGAGAAATTGGGATAGAAGAGGACCTCGGCAGACAGATTACCTGGTTCGACAATGCCCTCCGCCTCACTTTGCGATCAGGACAAGCCACCGCTGCTCCCACCGCCACCGGCAGCCCCCGACCGATGGAGCCACCCGTTATAGGCAGATCATCACACGGGCGCGCCGTGGCATGCCTCGCTTCTCGATTACTGCTCGCCCGCAGCGGGTACTATCTCCGCCTCACCCTCGATCACCCGAACCTTTGTCCAACTCCCGCCTCTTCTGTTCAACCAGTGCTGGGTCGTTGGTGTTGAGGATTGTCATGCCGTAGCTTCCTCCACCAGCACGAAATTTGGGGAAGTGGTCAATCGCGGAAGCGTAAAGTCATTCGGATGGAAACTGCCAACCCGCGGAATTGGTTCGGCACCCTCACTGCCCGCACGGCGAAATTGTAGTGTCGATTGCCCGAGCGACATCGATGATCGGTAGTAATCAGCTCTTCTTGGCCGTCTTCTTCGCAGAGCTTTTCTTCGCAGCCCAGTACGCCTTCATTCTCTCCGCGTGTTGTTTGCGCTGAGCGGCTGAGAATTTGCGACGTGTCTTCTTCGTCGGTTGGGGTTCGGAAACTACCTGGCTCCCCACAGGTGTCGTGACCGTCCAACTATTCGCTGGTGGTCTACCCCTGCGCTTTGTGGGTCCTTGAAGAGCATCGATCGCTCGATTCAGCTTGTCTCGCTCTTCAATCAGAAGAGCAAGAATTTGTTCTGTCGGCATCGAAAGGATCTCAGCACTCATTCACAAGTTAGATCGTGCTTTCAACTGATCGATGACTGCAACCTGGAGGCCGGTTGCAGTCTCAGCGAGATCGCCAATTAGTCGGGCAGATAGACCTGCGAGTCTCCGCCGGCCCTCGGCACATCCGCAGGTAAGATGTTTTTCGTCAAGTTGACGTGACGGCAACTTACCAGGACCGATCTCCCACAACGCCGTTCGCGGGGCGACTCCTCAGCGTCCGAATCCAACCCATTCTCCGAGTCGCGCGTCACCCGGAGTGGTGCAACGAGAACGCCGTTTCTGGAGAACTTCGCAGTCGATGACCACGGGATGCTGTTGGCCGTTGCTACCTGTGCGTCCACCGCGCGATGGAGCTTTCTTCGTGCGCTCACCTGCCGGCGTGAACGGCGCAACTTTACAAGAAAATGCCCCGGAGGCGAGTTGTAGGTTGGTCTTTCGCTGTGACGTCTCGCCTATTTTTTCACTCCCGCGGCCCAGTTGAGGACGACGGTAACGGGCGCGGACTCTCCCTCGCTGGCCTCGGAATTTGTGGTCATCAGGAAGCGCTTCCCGTCCGTCGTACATCGTAGGAAAAGAGGGCGAGTCTCGGGATTCATGGCGTAGACGCCTACCCTCCTTCTGCTTGCGTACTTTGAGGGCGCGGAAGCGTGCTAGTTAATTCCTTGGAGTCGCTCGGCTTCCTCTCGGTGTTCAAAGCCTACCATCAGATCGTCAGCGTACCGGAAGACAATGACGATCGAGAAGTTCGCATTTCCTTCAGCAAGTGACGTCCAGTGCAGGGACAGGCGACGGTTGGATCCTTTAATGCGCATTGTTCCGGGAACCGATTGCGCAGCATTGCGGTACGAAACAAAAAGCCCCGGCCTGCGCCGGGGGCTCTTGCTCATACGACAGGATTCAGCTCACCGGCTGACCTGGACACTGCTTCCTCCGGCGCCAGGGCCGCTAATGCGGGCGCCTTCACCGTTGGAGACAACCTTGACCCAGAGCGAGTCCTTGTCCTTGTAGTACGAGGTGGCGCTGGCCTTGCGCAGCGCATCCAGGCTGTCCTGCGGCGTACCCGAGGCTGCCGTGGCGAATCCCGGAAGCTCGAAGATCACCCACGAGCCGCTATCCAGTTCGCTGAGGCGCAGGGCCACGGACGGCCTTGCGGTGGTCACCTTGATCTCGGCGCCAGCGCGTATGTTGGTTTCACCGGTTAGGGTGAATTCCTTGCCATTGCCGCTGAGAATGACTGGCGGCTGAGGAGGTCCCCCGGGACCGCCACGACGCACTACCACTGGGCCAGGACCGCGGCCTGGGATAGCAGGGGTGGCGGGGCCGGGGGTGGCAACAGCCAAGCGTCCGACATCGCCTTTGCACACCGCGGCATTCCAGGTCGGCTTGATCTCACAGGCTTCGTTGATGGCGATTCCGTTACTTTCGTCATTGATGAGAATGTAGGAGTCCGGGACGCCGCTGACCGAGCCGTCCACGTCGTGAAACACCGCGGTCTTATAGCTCCCATTGCCGTAATCATCGTTGCTCCACTTATGCTCCATCGGAGGGAAATACACCGGCTTGGCGTTGATGAATTTCGCGCGCTGTACGGTGTTGTTGGAGCTCATTCCGAAGCTGGTATACAGCAGGTAAGAGATCGCTCCCGTCTTGCGGGTGGCGTTGTCCTGGAAATTCACGAAGGTATCATTGTCCAGTTCATGACGGTAGTCGTAGAACTCGTAGCCGCGGATCGGGAAATCCGCGAGTTCGGGCTCCGGCAAGCTGCGGCCGTAAGCCATTTCCGCCGGCGTCCTGGGGTTGCCGATGTTCTCGGTTTCGCCCACGAACAGCGAGTCAACCACCCGTGACGTAAAGGCGGAACGGCCGAAGTTGCCGGACGCATGCGTGTAGCCAATTGCGTTGTCGGCCAGCTTCAAGTTCTTGAACAGGTCCATCTCACCGCGGGTCCACATGCCGCTATTGTGGTTCTTGTAGCTGGTGATATCCTCAATGACCGTCTCCACTGGAGGGCTGTTCGCGTCAGCCGGATCGGCAAGGGCAATATGCCCGCCGACGGCGAAATGGCCATCGGGCCTGGGGCCGCGGTCGGACATGAAGCCGTCAAAGTTCGAATGGGCGGTGTTGCCCTTGAACTCCCGCACCCGGCTTCGACGCGGCCAGGTCTTCGCACTGATCTCCGTGCCTTCGAACTTACCCGTCGGATGCTCCGGCAGGGCGAACCAGAAACCTGTCGAATCGGACCCCGCGGCCACGTTGTCCCGGTAAATATTGTCCGGATTGGTGATCCAGAAACTCGACGCCGTGTTGTCCGAGGG
>PKZC01000042.1 GCA_003132905.1 Bryobacterales bacterium
AACAATCTAAGTGGCGGCCTTATGTTACCAAGTTCACTGTGACTAGACGGCTATTTGGGGCTGATCGGGCCGGTATTTTTAACGTCATCGTTCGACATAGATAATCGTTCATATCCTCCGTTTCTTCTATGAAACGACACCCACAATTCTGAAGAGTTGGGATCGTTTCCAACAATGATCATTAGAAATCCCGGCAACTCATATCGTGATTCAGTTGCAAGTTCCTTCATGCTGACTATGTCGGTTTCCGATGGGCTAGGCCGTCGCTCGGGATGGGTATGCCAATCTCCCACGTAATGTAGGTTGGAATTGAACTGCACGTTGATCTCTGCTTGTTCGGCTCGACGATTTACAATGAACCCAAACCTGCTGCGTAAATCGGAGACCCGCGGACCGCTTGCTTGTTTAATTTGCCACACTGCCGCTGATTTCGTCGCGAAAAGCTGACCTCCAGCTTCGAAATTCCAAAAATGTGCCTGCCGATGTTTTCCAAAATGCTCGATCACAGCGGGGTCAAATTGGAAACAAAGCCCCAAGCTCTTACTGCAATAGCGCACAGGTCTGTTCAATGATTCTGGCATTAAGCATCCTGTGGCCAGTTCGCCACGACAATTTTTCCACCCGGCTGAGGATCACCGAAGGTATCAATCCATTTCTGATTCCACCATCCGCCCTGGCTGCTCAATGAATGTTCATTGGTGAGCCAAACTCTCCGTAACGGGGGTGTTGCAATGCCCGTTAGGACATCCAACGCAAGCTCCGCGACAAGAGCTTGGCCAGGCAGCAGTTCAGCGGCTCCATACACGCTTGCAATTCCGCCGCAGTCTTCGGCAGTAGTCTTTGGCCAGCAAGTTGCAGTGGTCAAAATGTTTCCTGTGTGGTCAAAGCCGCATCGGAGACAATCACCGGGTGCTAATAGCAGAGAGTGGGTTGCTGCCGCGCGCTCTTCTAACCAGCCATATATTATTGGGCAGTGAATTTCGCCGGACCGATGCAGGTCGCTCAGTGCGCTTTCAGAATTCCAATCTCCCGTAAGAGATAANNGAGATAAGATAAGATCGCAACTTTCGAATATTGAAGGATTTGCCGTGTAAGCTGTTCGCCAATCGGTATTGCTAAAGGTGAAGTCGCGAACATGGGGAAATGCCTTTTTAAAACGGGCTGCCAAGGCTTCCGCCTTATAATGACCTACACTTTCTGCACCGAGCTCATGCCTCCCAATATTCGTCCAATCCAATTTATCTGGGTCGGCAAACCACATTTGTGAAATTCCCGACTGCAATAACAATTTTGCGATGCCGGAACCTAATGAGCCGCATCCGATAATGGCGACCTTTTTGTTGGAAAGCGATTCGACTACTTCGGGCCGCAATCTACTCCGCGCACTATCCACCCGTTCGAAGGGCGCGGGCGCCATCCGATAACGCAAGGCAAGGATTTGTGCAGGCACATGCCCTATTCTAAAGCCTTTCTCGATAGGATCGCGCGGTTTACCTTTTCCTGTTTCGGCAACAGGCGGATAAATAAATAGGGCTCCAAATTTCTCTGCCCCATTGCGGTTAAGTCCAAGCAGCACGATAGAGGTAGCGTTAGTACTGCTGACAATTAATTCGTCAAAGACGTTTAATCCATTGTCCGAATTATCCCGTAATAGCTGACGCAGCTGGGATAAAGTTTTTGGATAATGCGAAGGAGAAGGAAGGGACTTCAAAAAAAGCAGTGCTGATTTACCCGTGCGACGCCCCTCATCCCCCCCGTACCTGTTGGCAAGCCACCGCAAACAATCTTCTTCTGTCTCGGCCACGAATTCGAATTTGGCGCCGCTCCAGCTCGCAACAATTCGGCTCGGCCCTTGTGGCTTTAGCAACCCCGTAATTGGGTAAAGCTTCGCATCCGAAGCTTCCCTTTTCCAGTAAGCCTCAAAGTCTATATCGAAATCATTTTGATTGCCGCCTTGGCCGTTTTGACTAAGTAATGCCAATGCCTCTTGATATGAATGCTCAATAACAGAAACCGGATTGAGTGAGTCGACACGAGCTGTGGGTCCAGTGAGACATAAGAAACCATCTGCTTCAACATGGGGGCCAGCGAGCAGATCAGGTCGATCTATTAAGACAAGGCGCGGCACCGAATATGGAAATGCTTCATCGAGAAGCAAGACCAAGCTACCGCCATCAGTAATGGGTATTGACCACCCACTGTGCCAATGGCCCCTGCCGAATTGCTCTAACTGCTCAGCTTGTAGGAGTTGAGCTCTCGGTAGCGTGCTAACCCACCGGGCAATTTCCGCAATGGCGCTTTGGTTCTTATCCTTGAGCCAAGTCACAGCATTCGTCGCGCGTATCTGCCGCCACCCCGCTTATCGACTGGCCGACTAGGTCCGCCACCCACGATAATTCCCGAAGGCCCTCTACCACCGGAAGGGCCGTCATCGTCTGGCTCAGACTGTTGGGAGAACCAGTCAGTATTGAAGACGTTGTCCCACGCTGCCATTGCATCACCAAACAAACAGCGTTGCTCGTCGAGAACATTAAGATGTTCTAGATTCTCTTCCAGCTTCGCGCGGAAAAATTCAGGACGCGCGTCGTCTTCGTACGTTAGCTGCTCATTCAGTACTGGGTGATTGATGCTTTTATTTGTCACCAAACGCGATTGAATACGCTTCATAGTCTCCCGCAATGAATTATCATCGCGACCTTCCGAAGGAAAGAACTGTTCGGAAACGAGCTTCGTAATCATGAAGCCGGTGCCGATACTTTGCTTCCAGGAAACGCGACTACGAGCAAATGCTTTTAGCAACCGTACAATACGGCAGAACTGCCCCGCGCCCTCTGTGCCATCCGCATCTGGACTCAAAGTCTCGTTTTGTTGATGGAACCAGGTGGTCACCTCCCTGGCATCAGACTGTTTCCACTCAGTACTCGCTAATTCGTACTTGTTTTTTTCGGTGTTTGTCCAAGGATCGATTTGCGCTATCCGCCGATAGGCTGGGACATCAACGTGATAACCTTGGTCGTAATAGACCCGAACGCAATTTGGCCTGACCTCTGGTTGCTTGTTAAATCGCCTGTCTTGTAGCGCGTCGCAGATCATTTGCCTGGCTTGTAAGCCGGACATCTCCCCGCCTTGTGCTCTCACGAGTTTTTCCTTGTCGAAATACACCCCGTCATCAATGTCGTAATCATTCTCTGCATGTTGCACCATCGTGCGCATTGCGTAAGAACCTTGGCTATGAAATGCGTCAGGTGCTGGTTTGTCGTTGTCAGAAAGAGTTTTTCTCAACCTGTCGCGGTTCGCATTTCGGTGCGCACGCATTTCTGTACGTTCCGAGCTAGGGAGTAATACTTTTTCGTCATGGAAGCCGCCAATCTGCACTGCACAATTGCGCATGTCTAACGCTCACTTTTGTAAGGTTGGAATTGACATGAACAGACTCCGAACTAGTTGGCCGTCGGTATTATTGGGATCATCACACGCGCTCAATGTAAAATTGATGTCTGCGCGAGCTTGCGCCACTAATGCATCCATCGCCCCGGGCCGAGCGTCATCCAAATCCAAATATTTGAGAATTGAAGATGGCACTTTACCATTTGGGAAACGCAATACATGAACCGATCTCCCGAGGTCCGTAAGAATCCCTCCGAGCATTCGTGCCATGTTATCGAATGCGAATTCCTGCGCGCTAATACTTAATTGAGCCGCCTTCCCGCCGAACTTCCATTCAATTAGTCCTCGATGAATATCATTCGGTTGAATTTGCTCCCCCTCCGGGCGCGGGCAAGTTCCTAATTCGAATAGCTCTATCGACCGGTTACGCTCGGACATTTTTAATGCATCAATTAGCCCAACTAGTATTGGATTGTTTGCCCACAAACCTCCGTCAGCGAAAACAAGTTGTCCCCCGAGACTATCGGGAGCGGGCACGGACGCTAACGATCGGAAAATGGGGGCTGCGCTCGATGCGAGGCATATATCTACGAGCAAAAAATTATCATCTCTATGTCCGCCCAAATGCGATGTTTTAAACACCCATGCACGCTGCTGGCTCATTTCAACTGCAGGAACCGCCAGAGCAATACCTCGGTCCTTGTAAATTTTCCCTAGGGTGAGATCCTTCAATATCGATTCTAACGCGCTACGAAGTGCGGTATTCCCTTGTGCTAGATAGTGAGGTCTAGTGAGAAGCTGAGGGGATAGGCGCACAAAACTGTCATAGAGTCTGATCGGAAAAATGTGGGGCCCATGCTCTCGATACAATCCAACAACATCGGTCATCGAAATTCCGGCGGCTGCGGCGCAGGCTACAATTGCGCCGGTGCTTGTACCCGCAATTAAGTCGAAGCCTTTTCCAATATCGAGGTCTGCGACGCCACGTCGGTCAGCGAACGCTTTGGAGAGGCCGGCAATGTAAGCAGCCGTGTAAACGCCCCGCATTCCACCACCGTCGATGGTCAACACTCGAAATGGTTTCGCCATACAAATTGTGTCCACACTACAGGAAGCATGTTGAACCCTACGTTGAGCACGAAAGTAACGCAACCGCCGAGCGGCGCGGCTTTGAGGAAATCGAGCCCTTACTTTGGTGTCATGCGGCAGCGGCCGAACAGCCAGACCGCCGCAGCGGAGGCTCGCCATCGGAACGCGGCGATCCTCGCGAGCTCGGCTTACGGATCAAAAAGCGAATTACCGAAAATGTCGGTCCTTTCATTGCCTGCTCAATTGGCTTCGCGGCCAATCGTCAGCTCGCCAAGATGGCCTGCAAAGCAGGGAAGCCCAATGGCAACATGGTCCGGCATCCAAACGATATGCCGGGGCCACTGCTCAAACTTTCCTTGCGAGACATTCCCGACGTTGGCGAGCGGATGGAGCAAAGCCTTCTCCGTGCGGGCATCAAGACGATGGCTGAACTACTCGCCACGCAACCCAAGCGCATGCGTAAGCTCTGGGGCAACGTGACCAGCGAGCGGCTTTGGTACGCGCTGCACGGCTACGATGTGCAGACGCCACCATCGGGGCGCGGCATGTACGGTCATGGCCGCGTGTTGCCGCCGGATCACCGCACGGCCGAACACGCCAAAGCCGCATCACGGCTGTTGTTGGTCAAGGCAGCACGCCGTATGCGACGCGACGGTTGGAACGCCGGGCGAGTCTGGCTCTGGCTTGAATTGATGGGTGAAGGCTCACGTGACGGCAGCGCATGGCTTCCCGCTGTTCACGACGATCAGGCTGTTCTTTCAGCTTTGGAAAGCATGTGGGGGCAGTTGCGGGGGACGCTGCCGCACAGGGCGCGCGTCATGCGCCTTGGCGTCACGCTGCTTGAATTGACCCGCGCCAGCGAACGCCAGCTCGATATCCTGCTCGATGACGACAAACAACGCCGACGCTGTGAAAGCGCGACGGTGGCCATCGATGCACTCAATCGAAAATATAGCCGAACGCTAGTTAGCATCGGCCCGTGGACGCCTCCGCCCGGCGGTTATGCCGGCGGCAAAATCAGCTACACGCGCATTCCACGTGCGGAGGATTTCTGGTGAACTG
>PKZC01000199.1 GCA_003132905.1 Bryobacterales bacterium
GGATCTCGACGTCTTCCAGGCCGTGCCATTTCTCAGGCATCGCCAGCAGGATTTTGGAGAGAAACGTGAGCTTTTCCGCATGCACCGAAAGCTCGCCGGTCCGCGTGCGGAACAAATAACCATCCACGCCCACGATATCGCCGAGGTCGAGTCCCTCATATAGCGAGTAGTCCGCTTCCGGAACCGCATCTTTGCGGACGTACACCTGCAAGCGCTCGCCCGATTGCATGAGGTGCATGAAGCCGGCCTTGCCCATGCGGCGAACGGTCATGATTCGTCCCGCGATGCGGACCTGTACGCGCGGTTCTAACTGCTCGGCTGTTTTGCCGCCATACTCCGCTAAAATTTGCGGAATGGTGTGCGTGAAGTCGAAACGGTGGCCATAGGGTTGGAAGCCGAGTGCTTCGATTTCGGCGATGCGCTGGATGCGTTGATCGTACAAGTCGTCTTCGAGAGACAAGCTTCACTCCTCAATAGTTTTCGGCGGCGGAGATACAGCGAAGCCGGAAGGGCGTCAGCAAAAGTATGCGCCCGTGCCACAAGTATAGTTGACGCTCATTAAGCGGCGCTGCTAGTCAAGATCGAAGGCGGTTTCGTAGTTCTTCTTGAGGCTTTGATCCTGGTCCTCTTTGCGCAGGAAGCAATTTCCGATGGCCAGCGCTTCAATTTCCGTGCCCATGAAGCAGTGAAAAGCGTCTTCGGGCGTGCAGACAATTGGCTCACCCCGCTCATTGAAGCTCGTATTCACAATGACCGGGCAACGGGTGCGCTGTTCGAAGGCCGAAATCAAAGCGTGATAGCGGGGATTGGTCTCTCGATGGACGGTTTGCACGGGCGCAGAATAGTCGACATCAGTGACGGCTGGAATATCGGAGCGCGGAATGTTTAGCTTCGCAATGCCGAAGAGCTTTTCTTCGTCTTCCGTCATGGCGCGGCGGTGATCTGCGGCGACGTCGGCGACCAGAAGCATATAAGGGCTGTCGACATCCAAATCGAAATATTCGCCCGCGCGTTCCCGGAGAACCGAGGGCGCAAATGGGCGGAACGACTCGCGATACTTGACCTTGAGATTGAGCACGCTCTGCATGGATGGCGACCGGGCGTCGCCTAAAATCGACCGGGCTCCCAGGGCGCGCGGTCCAAATTCCATGCGGCCTTGAAACCAACCCAGGGCTTGGCCCGCGGCCAGTGCGTCCGCCGATTTCGAGGTTAGCTCGCATTCGCAAAGTGTCTGGAAGCGTGCGCCCGCGGCGCGCAGACGCCGCTCGATTTCCTCTTGCGAAAACTCGGGTCCGAGATATGCGCTGTGCATTGCGTCACTGCACGGATTGACGCTCCTGGGTTGATTGTGGAATTGATAATGCGCGGCCAGGGCAGCGCCCAGCGCGCCTCCAGCGTCGCCTGAGGCTGGTTGAATCCAAATGTTCTTGAGATGGCCGTCGCGCAGCACCTTGCCATTGGCCACGCAGTTCAGAGCGACTCCGCCGGCCAGGCAAAGATTGGGAACGCCAGTTTCGGCTGCCAGCGATCGCGTGAGCCTGAGAATCACTTCTTCGAGAGCGGACTGAATGGAGGCCGCAATGTCCATGTGCTGCTGCGTCAGCGGCTCGGACGGCTTGCGTGGCGCGAGGCCGAAAAGCCGATGAAAGCGCGCGTTCGTCATCGTCAGGCCGGCGCAGTAGTTGAAATAGTCCAGGTTGAGATGGAAGGAGCCGTCCGGCTTGACGTCGATCAAATGATCGAAGATCTGTTTGGTGAAGCGTGGCTCGCCATAGGGCGCCAGGCCCATCAGCTTGTATTCGCCTGAATTCACTTTGAAGCCGGTGTAGTAGGTGAATGCCGAATAGACGAGCCCAAGCGAGTGAGGGAAGTGGATTTCTTTGAGGATTTCGAGCCGGTTGCCGCGGCCGTGAGCCACCGACGTAGTGGCCCATTCACCGACGCCATCCATGGTCAGAATCACGGCTTCTTCAAACGGCGAAGGAAAGAACGCGCTGGCGGCGTGGCTGAGATGGTGCTCGGTGAATCGAAGCTTCGCGGCCCAGTCAGTTTTGGGAGCGAGTTTCCTCAAGTGCGACTGGAGGAGATCCTTCTGAAATAGCTTTTTCCGTATCCACAATGGCACGGCCATGCGGAAGGAAGAAAATCCGGAAGGCGCGAACATCAGATAGGTTTCCAGCAGGCGCTCGAATTTCAGAAAGGGCTTGTCGTAGAAGACCACGGAGTCCAGTTCGGCGGCCTGCAATCCGCCGGCCTCCAGGCAATATCGGACGGCGTTGGAGGGGAAGCGCGCGTCGTGCTTCTTCCGGCTGAAGCGCTCATCCTGAGCCGCGGCCACGATCTCGCCATCCACCACCAGCGCGGCTGACTGTCGTGATAGAAGGCCGAGATGCCGAGAATCTTCATCGGACTAAAACAGGGTGTAGATAAGCGGAGCGACGGCCGAAATCTTGGTGAGAATCAGCAGGCCGCCCAGAACGATCATCATCAGAAAGATGGGCAGCAACCAGAATTTCTTCCGTTCGCGCATAAAGGACCAGAGTTCGACCAAGGTAGACACAGCAAATACTCCTAAAACTGCCTCGACATGGGAGAATTGCTGCTATGAAAATCGCTCTGAACATCTTGGGAGCATTGCTGGTACTGATGGGCGCCATATGGTTTCTGCAGGGAATTAACATCCTGCCTGGTAGTTTCATGACTGGGCAGACACGCTGGGCTATCTACGGCGGGATTGCAATCCTGGCTGGACTCGTCGTGCTGGTGGCGGCCAACCGGCGTCGCACCAGGGTGAATTAGACTTTAGACCGTGGTGGTTTCGGCCACCCGCTCGGCATAGCGGCGCTCGACGTAATTGTTGAGGATCTCGATAAATTCGGCGACGATGCGGTCGCCACGCAGCGTCATCGCGAGTTTGCCGTCCATATAGACCGGCGCTACAGGTTCCTCAAACGTGCCGGGCAGCGAGATGCCGATGTGCGAATGCTTGGATTCGCCGGGGCCATTGACGACGCAGCCCATTACAGCCACCTTCATCTCTTCGACGCCTGCATAGCGCTCTTTCCAGTTGGGCATCTGCTCGCGCAGGTAGGTCTGGATCTGATCGGCCATGTCCTGGAAGAAGGTGCTGGTGGTGCGTCCGCAACCGGGGCAAGCGGTGACTTGCGGAGTGAAGTGGCGGAGACCGAGTACCTGCAAAATTTGTTGAGAGACGATCACTTCGTCGGTGCGGTCGCCATTGGGAAGCGGGGTAAGCGAGGCGCGGATGGTGTCGCCGACGCCTTCCTGCAATAGCACCGAGAGCGCCGCGGTGGTGGCGACGATGCCTTTCGATCCGAGGCCGGCTTCAGTGAGCCCGAGATGAAGCGCATAGTCGCACTGGGCGGCGAGCTTGCGATAGACCATAATGAGATCCTGCACGCCGCTCACCTTGGCGCTGAGGATGATTTTGTCGCGGCCGAGCCCGTAGCTTTCAGCGGCCTGGGCGGCCAGGAGACCGCTGGCGACGATGGCGTTCATGGTAACTTCCATGGCGTCGAGCGGCTCAGGCAGGAGCGAATTTTCGTCCATCATGCGCGTGAGCAGCGCACCATCGAGCGAGCCCCAGTTGACGCCGATGCGCACCGGGCGATTGTGCTCAATGGCCACTTCGATCATGGTACGGAAGTTGTCGTCGTGTTTTTTGCCGATATTGACGTTGCCGGGATTAATACGGTACTTGGCAAGCGCGCGGGCGCAATCGGGATACTTCTTGAGAAGCAAGTGGCCGTTGTAGTGGAAGTCGCCGATGATGGGGACGCGGACACCGAATTTATCGAGCGTTTCGACTATTTTCGGGACGGCTTTGGCGGCGGCTTCCGTGTTGACGGTGACGCGCACCAGCTCAGAACCCGCCTGAGCGAGGGCCATAACCTGATTGACCGTAGAGGCGGTGTCGGCGGTGTCGGTATTGGTCATGGATTGGACCACGATGGGGTGATCTCCGCCCACCCAGACATCGCCGATTCTAACGGGCACAGAAGTGCGCCGGGGAAGTGCAGCCATTGGGCCTCCGTGAAACCTACATTGTAGCGTGCGGGCTTGGAGGCGTTTGAGAAGGGTGCGACTCAGCGGAGACACGGGGCGCCGGCTCAACCGCTTGCAGCGGCTCAATCCATCCGGCGAGCAGCTGGTTGAGTCCCCGGCCGGGATGTCCGTCCATCAGACGCAAGCTTCTATCAGTCATCTGGGGCTGCGCGCAGTTCACGAAGTTAATCCCCTGCGATTGAAGAAAGTTACGATAATCGGTGCGTTCCTGAGGCGTCATATCGAACAGGATTACGGTGAACTTTCCGCCCTCGGAAAGCGCTAGCTGGTTCATCTTCACGAGCAAAGCTTCGGTGACCCGGCGCTTGTTCTGGACCCTGCGATACGATTCGATTATTTCCTTGTATTCTTCCACCATCGCCACCAGCCGCAACCGCCGGCTGAGGGGCCATACCACGTCGCCGAACGACTTGTGCGGCTGCAACTGGTCACCCGATAATTCCACGTAGGGATAAAAACAGCCCGTCGGTGGACGCCGGGCGATCCTGAGCCAACTGGGGGCGGCGGCATTCCGCTCTTCGTGAAATGCACTGAAGTTGTAGTAGACCGACGTCGGCCCGCGAACCCATTTCTTCATTGCCAAGTAGGCTTGATAGGTCCCGTAGTTGCCCGCGCCGAAGTTTGAGACGCTCAACTCCGGGTGGCGATCTTGAACTATCCACGGCAGCGTTGCCGAATCTGCCAGGTGGTAGCCCTGAGTATACGAGTCGCCGAAGAACATAACTTGGGGCTGGCCGGAAGCATCGTTGGCTGGGGCGTGTGGTGAGGTTGCCCGCCGGCCGCCGCTCCAGTTGGTATAACGTTGGGGAGGATCACCGGACCATAGCAGATCGAAGGTGCCCTCACGAGCTTTCCATCCGAGTTCGGAATCGCATTGATATTCGGGCGAAGCGCCGCCCCAGGTGGGGTCCATGGCCCACCAAACGGGATATCCCAGAAACCACAACATCGCTTCAGCCGCTGCCAGAGAAAGGATAGCGGCGATCAAGCGCGCCGCGATCACGATGGAACGTCGGGGCGGTGTTTTGGGCTGCTCCATTGCCTCCATCTATCGGTTGGCTCACGGTGAAACCTTAGGTGTTTGGCTCGGTTTGCCCTGCACAAGAACCGCCGTACGGC
>PKZC01000452.1 GCA_003132905.1 Bryobacterales bacterium
GAGTGGTGTCGGAAGAAACTCCTCGTATCGCGCTGTCGGTAGGGAGATTGTTAATGCCGGAGACTAAAGGCAAATACAGCGGCTTGCTCTCTGAGATCAAACAGGAGCAGCAACAACCCGAGCCCCCGGCCGTGCTTCCCGTTTTGCTGCCGCAGAAACCTCCGCCGCCTGCAGGAAAGCGGCGTGATCCGGCCTACATCCAGAAGGGAGTGTTTCTCAAGAAAGACAGCATTGCCGCGGCGAACGCGAGACTGGCTGAGCGGGATGACCGGACGGACTTTTCCGACCTCGTACAGGCGCTGCTGGAGGCGTGGCTCGCGACGGCGGAATAGCTCGGTAAATCATGAGCTGTGCCGCGTCCCGGATATAATCAAAGATCTGTGAAGCCAAGAATATTCATCGGCTCTTCCGGAGCGTCTAGCAGAATTGCGCAAGCAATCCACTCGGGATTGGAAGATGTCGCAGAGTGCACCGTTTGGACAGCTGGCGCATTCGCTCTTTCGACCTCTACTCTGGCCGCACTTCAAAATCATCTTTACGATTCTGATTTTGGATGCTTTGTTTTTGGCCCTGACGATGTCGCAACTGTAAAAGGCGAGTTACTTAAGGTGCCACGCGATAACGTCATCTTTGAGTCTGGCCTTTTCAGTGGGCATCTTGGCCCAGATCGGTGCTTTGTCGCCGTTCCCAGAAGCGTGGAGGTCCACATACCAACGGATCTAGCCGGCATGACTCTCGGCTTCTATAACGACACGCGCGTAGATGGCAACTATGATGGCGCCGTTCTCACCTTCTGCAATCAGGTTAAGCAGCGAATAGGCTCCTTGGGGCTATTTCAAGGCACAGTCTATGACCAACTCCGCGAACTGATCATTTCATTTGAATGTTCGAACTGGATTACTGAAGACGGAAAGCGCGTTGACCGCAAGCGGGTAATCTGCGCGAATATGGAGGGCTTCTGTCGGGCTTATCCTCCGAACAAGTATCGCTTGCTCGGCTTGTCGTCGCAAGGGGCAATCGCCATGCTCTTGGTTGCCATCAAGCTCAAACCGCAAGAGCAGGATATCGGCATCATTCGCCAGATACCGCGCGCGAGCCTGCCACACGGCTTCATGCTAAGTAAGCTGTTTGAGGTAACCCGCGCGCTAAAGACGGCTGGCAAAGTAACGGCCGCCCAACTGAAGGATCTTCGCGTCTGGCTACTCGCTGGCAAAGATTTGGACGACAAGGACAGAGCCACAATTGACGATGTGACGGCGTAATCCAGCGTGGCTTGCGTGCCCACAATAGCTGTCACTTCAATCGATCAATGGTGGCGGCCACTTCACCCGGACCAGTGATTGCAATCCAACGCGACGATGTTTGAATGGGCCCACCGTCTCTACTTGTTCCGCCGGAAAGTGCTACCCCACCGTACATTGTGATGCCCCACACCGTCAGTTCCGGCGTCACCGGCGACTGCAGCCCATCGTATTTGACGGCTCCGTTGTCCTCTTCGTCGTGTGACTCAGTGAAACGGAGCGCCCGCGCTGTAGACTCCAATGTGCCGCCCAGTTCGTGGGCAAGTTCCTTCAGAGCGCGAAATACTTCGGCGGCCTTTTCAGCTGCGCCCTGCTCCAACGCTTCTTGAACGACAGTGCTTGGAGGAGCTGTTCTCCCGGCGCACCACATTTCAGTTATCCGAAGCATTTTTGGCACGTGTTGCGGTTTTTGCGATTCTCCTCAGAACGAGGCGTGAAGCGTTGGCGAACCGTGTAAGTCGCCCGCCGAGGGCCCTTCCGACGCCAAATTCTCCGTTTTCTCCAGTTGACAGGATCCGTTTGTTGACAGGCCGGTTCGGCTTGGGGTCTCAAGTGGCCGGAAGTGCAACTGCCTCCCATTCCACAGTGCGTCGTCTGAGGGCGCACCACATCTCGTCTGAGGGCGTACCACATCAATGTTGCAGAAAACAAGCCCTTTATTTGCAATGCCGGGTTTCGGCCCGGCTAGCGCACCTGTAGCAAGCTGTGGCGTTTTGGGGTTTCTTGGAGGCTTCGAACAGCTACAAAATTGACTACAGTCGAAATTTGTTATCGATCTCGGGAACAGAGCATCGATTTGACGGGTGCAAGCGCCCGCTCAGAGCTCAGGGCAGTAGTAATCGAGAAGAGCCCGCGTGAGTTGTTCACCGCGAAGTGATATTCGATCAATGGATTCAGGCGTCATCGCTTTGAAGTCTGTTGGATATCCGTGGACGGTGTCACGCGCCACCAGATCCGGTACAGTGTATGGCAATTTTCGATCGTCCTGACCTAGATACGCCAGCACGAATCCTTTTATGCGACCGCTCGCCGCGAAGTGATGCATGCGTTGCATGGCTGCGTCCTGTGTCTTTCGCATGATCGCGGCCGAAACCTGACGAGTCCGTGAGAGAAATGACGTTGGCTGTGCCTCACCAGAGAACGGACCGTTTCCTGCGTTGCAGCATACGATGTAGTCGAGGTCGTAGGTATGCGTACTATATTCGGATGAGCGACCCGGCTCCAGACATGAGACGCCCAAATTGTCGTACACGCCGCCATCGGTGAGTAATACACTCTGCCGCTGGACTTTCTCTTTTTTCTTGAAGTCAAAGCTGCAATCCAGAGCCGGCAAGAGAAGCGGAAATGCGGCTGATGCGGCGACAGCCCTCGCCACCGTAACGTCGTTGGGCTGAATCGTTCCGTATCGCCAGCTGCCCGAACGCTCGTTACCGAATCGAAAGGCAGTCCCGGTTCGCAATTCGCAGGCGTTGATTACAACTGCGAGCCCATTGCGCTCCACGGCAGAGAGTCGCTTTCCGTGGAAGAATTTCTTATCCAGTGCTCGCTCAAGTGCATCAGTGCGGCTTGCCCACCGTGACGGTCGCATCCCGATTTTCAGTAGTCGAGCTGCAGCAGCGAGCGGACGGCTAATCAGATTTGTGAACAAGACCGACGCCATCAAATCCGTGAAGAGGAGCTCCTTGAGCATCTCCCATTGGAGTCCAGAATGCAGCATTTCAACAACCCGCTGCTCGAATTCCGGGAAGCTCTCGCTGGAATACGCAAACATCGAACCAATCACGCTTCCGCCTGATACGGTCGAAACAACTTCCACGTTTTGCAGAACGCCACGGTCATGGAGCGCACGCAAACACCCGAGATGAAATGCAACCGCGCGAAAGCCCCCTCCCGACAAAGCTAAGCCTATCCGGTGCCCCTGACGGGTTGGGCTCGCAACAAGTCGCACTGCAGCCGACATTTGAATAAAATTGACCTCGGCCGAAAAATCGGATCTCTCAAACACGAATCCGCCTAGCAGCGGGTTGTCGTTTTGGCCTCCGACTATCAACATGAGGTGAGAACGCGGGGGTAGCGCACCTTCGGCGAGAATCTGCGCCATAGCGCCCACATCGGTACGGCTTGGCAAAGGGAGTCCACAAGGATGCGTATGCCACGACCCAACGTACTGGACCTCGCCCCTAGTCAGTCGCTTTCGTTGCTCATGCGCCTCCACAACGCCGATCACACCGCAAAGAAAGTGTCCCGATGACGCGGAGCTGTCGGGTGGAGGTCCGATGACTTCCGTTACCCAAATTGTCCGAAGCGTATCTTCGCGCTTCCCAAAAAGCAGTCCCCCTGTCTCGACCTCTGGCCCGTCCAGTCGTTCTCGTTGGCTCATCCACGCAAGCATCTGCCCCCAAGCGCCAGGGGTAATACGAAGTTCATAGCCCTTGTGAGAGTCCGCGTGCACGAAATCCGGGTCCCAACGGAAACTCACCTCCGGTCGCTCATCTTCCTCCACCCGGACCGAATGAAATTGCGTGATGAAATGAGCGGTTGCCGGAGCAGCCCCACTCTTGAGATCGGAGGCAGCGATATTTAGTAGCGATGCTGCAAGTGCCGCAACATCCGCCGACGATCCTACAAATGTTGGGTCTGAGCAGCCGGGCTCCGGCTGAAAAAGACCTGTCTGGTGATCCGACGGATAGAATTCTTGAACGTAGCGCTTCATCCACGGGCTCTTGCAGGCCTCGATTTTCGCCTTCCGATAAATATCGGCTGGGCCGCCCGTATATGTCTCAGTTCCTACGACTACGACGGCACGCTCGCAGCTGCGGGAAACCATCATCGAAATCACTGGAATTCTACGTTCGGCTCGGCCTTTCCGAACGAGTTCGAATTTCGCCTGCACGGTCAGCGCCGCCGTGCAATCAATCAACACGTCAGCGCCCTCGGCCCAATCATTGCCGGGCGTCAGATATGAGACGAGATTTAAGATCCTGGCATCGATTTCGAATGCGGGTTCGGGTCGGATTGACCGCAGGTAAGATGCGAGCGCGTTGACTTTCGCCTTACCAATGTCGCCATCAGAGTATGGCTGCCGAACTAGAATGCCCGGGCGCACCATTTCGTTGTCGATGAGAATGAGTTTCTTAACGCCTGCCCGAGCAAGATGGATGGCGACATGCGCGCCTAGGGCCCCGCATCCCCAAATCAGTACCGTTCGATCGCGAAAGATTTCGATTGGAGTGGAGGCATCGCGCCGTACTGTGACCTCGGGTCGAGCCTCTAATATCCGGCACCAATGAATCTCGGCTTTCTGCGCCCATTCCAAAATCAGATCTGCAAGCTCCTGACGAAGTTCGAGCATTCTCTCGCTATCACCCTCGTTGGGAAGGCTGGTGCGGAGGCCTCTGCAGATCCACGCGGGAATCCGCCAGGCGGTCAGATGCTGCTTGGGCTGCTGCCCGCGTATTCCCCGCATCGGGGTTCCGAGCAACACATAGAGTGGGCTGTCGTCGGAGGGATTGATCAAGACACCCATGCGCAGCAGCGCCAACACCAAACGTGTGCTCACTCCTGCGCGTTCGAGTTCGTCCAAGACGTCTTGGATCTTGCGTGGAAATTCCCAAGGGAACGGCTTATCCAAGAGAATTGCCACAGCCGCAGGCGCGGATAGGGAGTCACTCAGAGCATCATCGTTCCATCCGACAACATTGACGCGGTCAACGCCAACTTGCTCCAGTTGCGCAAAACCGATCCACGGCGACGTGTCGACCGGCGGCGTGTCAACCTTCGGAACGACACAACCCTCTCCCCCTGAAACGTAAACGGCAGGTGGATGTAAGGGGGCGCCCTCGGGATCAAGCTGATCGACAGCAGCCTTGCGAATCCAATCAACCAACCGATCGGTGAACCCGAACATACCGTCTTCCGAATTCCACTCTGTTTGCGGTGCTTGATATAGGCAGAGGTACCGGCGCCATTGGACGTGTGGCCGGCCCTCAAATCGTGTATGACTGACGAAGACGTCCGGCTTTTGAAAGGGAAAATCAGGATAAACGACTATCCAGAAGCGCTCGCGCTCCTTGAATCGAATTCCATTCGCCGCCGAGGCGACATCACCGCAGTAGAGCGATATCTCCACTGTCAATTGCGAAGTGTCGCCGCTGGGCGCTGTGGAGGTGATGATCTCTACCGCGTGTGGATCAGCGGCTGAGATCTCCTCGAGTTGTTGGAGCGCGAGCGCCTGTCCATCTGTCATTTCTCGAAAAACTTACCGAAGCCTACTTGTCTCGTGGGAGGCGCCTCACCGCCGCGTGCCGCTGCCACCGCCACCGTTGTGCGCGCGGCCTTTTGAGCTTTGTCAGTCGTTGACTTCACGAGCTCCAGACCATTTTCCGAGATTTCGAATTTTATTGGCTCCGGACTGTCGACGCTTGGGTATTCGTGCGTGCAGAGAAAGTTGCCGCTTTCCACAAGCTCCTCGTAGCGATTGCGCGCCTTCAGATGTGGAGGATTCTTGCCTTCCTTATCGGAAAAATCTGAATCGGCACTGACGACCACATAGCGAACGTCGAGCCCGGCCTCCTCGAATTCCTCCATGATGTCGGACTTGTACGTTTCCTCACCCTCTGGATCGTCTTTCCAATACATGACGCATTTTGAGCAGTGATGCGGCGCAAGCAGGATATTCCACTCGACGTATTCGTCTCGCTTGTGCTCCTTGGTCACGTCGAAAATCTGCTTGGTCGTTGGATATTCTCGGTCGCCGAACAATAAGGCTTTCGCCACCTGGTCGCCACAGTGGAGGGTGATCTGAAGCGCCAAGCTGGTATCGTTCCGTTCTGCCGCGATATCTTCCTTGAACGGTGCGTGAACAAATGCTTCGAACACATCCGAATAGTCTGTGCCATCCAAGCTTGTAATCGAATCGCCGGGGTATGAGTGCCACTCTTCTGGAAACGTTTTGTAGGCTTCGTCTTCCGCCGCGATGTCGTGCCCAATCACGCGGACACGGTCTCCAGCTTTGGGGTCTCCTGCAGCTTTGATGGTTGCTTCCCGGCGGCGCTCGACTTCCTCCTTGAACTTCACGGCGTCGTCACAGAGGTCGCATTTGTACTCTTGGAAAATCCGCGGTGTGTGCCAGATCTCGCCGATTTGAACTTTCTTCAGAAGTTCGGAGAAGCCCAAGACATGATCTTTGTCCGGATGCGTGAGCGCGAAAACCGACAGATACGGCTTCCCGTTCTTCTTCGGAAGTAGTCGGACGAGTTCGTCAACGATCGCCGTATGCGGAGTGTCGTCGTCGTCAGCTTTCGCGAGGTGATGCAGGTCCACCTGCATCACGATCTCATTTTCCTTAATAATAATTGTCGTGCTGTCACCGGTGCCCACCGGCCAGAACACGAATCCACGCGAGGGCAGCTCGAAGGCCATGGTGGTTAGTTCTCCTTTATGCACTCGAAGAGGAGTGCAGTTAATTGGACATGCTGCCCATGTATGGTTTGGGCGAAGAGTCTGGGAGCAGAGCCAGGCTCACCACGAAAAAGTGCATTGCGCGAGTTATCAGGCGAAGCCGACCCCGATTGGCGTACCATTCTCTCGGTGTGACCGCCCGTGCCCAAAGTCATTCGGCCAGTTTCTCCTTGAATTCTGCGATCCCGTCTCTTATAATAAGACGAAAGCGTCTATAGACGCCCCGAGAAAAGGCACCCTTTCGGGTGCCGGAGTTGCGTATAGGTAAACTATACGATATCGTCTATGGCAGTGTCAAGCAAATATGTCGCACGAGTTTCCTGACCGTCTTCGCGCCGCCCGCCAGCTCAGAGAACTGAGTCAGTCCGAACTGGCGGAAAAAGCCGGACTACAGCCATCGGCCGTCTCCCACTTTGAGACGGGGCGCAGATCGCCTTCCTTCGACAATTTGAAGGCACTGTCCGATGCGTTGGAAGTAACGACCGACTACTTGCTGGGACGCGTGGATGAGCCCAACCTTACCGGAGGTGTCGCCGACCAGCTCTTCCGGCACGCCGAGAAGATGTCCAATCATGACCTGGACACACTAACATCGTTCGCCGAGATGCTGGCGAAGAAGGCTGGCAAGAAAAAGAACGATTGAACATGGCTCCTGACGACGGGTGGAAGGCTGAGCTTCGCGCGGGTGACGTACTAAAGCAGCTAGGAATATCACAATTACCGGTTGACCCATTCGCGGTCGCCGCTAGCCGCGGAATCGTGCTGCAGGAGAACCCTTCGCTCTCCTCGGGAATTTCCGGCTGTCTCATGAAAGTCGGCGATGTGTTCGGCATCATGTACAGTTCCCGTTTCGCAAGCGAAGGCTTCAAGCGGTTTACGGTCGCCCACGAACTCGGCCACTATTTTCTGGATGGTCATGTCCAGCACCTTTTTGGAGCCGGGCAGCAGTTCCATCAGTCTGAAAGCGGGTTCACATCGACCGATTCCTACGAGCGCGAGGCCGACGCATTTGCGGCGGAGTTCCTGATGCCCAAAACCCTCTTCAGGGCTGCGATTGCGGGTGCCGGTGAAGGTCTGGACGCTATCGCATCACTCGCGCAAACATGTGGCACTTCACTCACCGCGACCAGCATCCGTTACGCGAAACTGACTGACGATCCCGTCGCGGTAGTCTGCTCCGCTGGCGAAAAAATGCTTTTCGCCTTCATGTCAAAGGCGCTACGGGAACGCCGCGATCTGACCTGGATTCGCAAGGGTACAGGTCTTTCACCTGACTGCGCCACCGCGATCTTCAATCGCGACGCCGACAACGTCGTCGGCGCAAAGCGAATATCCAGCACCACGAATATTGGCGACTGGTTCAGCGGTGGCGACGGCGACGTGAACGAGGAAGTTATCGGCCTAGGCGAGTACGGACGGACCCTAACGGTGCTTTGGTCCGATTCGTTTCCCGAACCGGAAGAAGACGATCCGGATAGCGAGGAGAGTGAATCCGAATCATTGCTTCCATCGGAGCGCTTTTACCGAAAGACCCAGTATTGAAAGTTTTCGATTGCCACGAAAGGGGAACTGCCAAACATGGCTCACGACCTTAACGCCATCTACAACCGCACGTCCGGTTACTGCCACATCTGCCACCGTAAAGTGTACTTCAACAACTACGGCGTCCTCGGCGCTAGGGGTGCATGGGAAATCGAACACTCCCGACCGCAAGCACTAGGCGGAACACACCACGGCAACAACAAGTACGCCGCCTGCATTCCCTGCAACCGCGAAAAGAGTCACCGCTATTCCACTCGAACCATGCGCGCGCGAAACGGCCTGAGCCGAGCGCCGCTTAGCTTCAAGAAGCGTCGCGAAGCAAAGCAAACCCAGGCCCTTGCCGGAGCTGCCTTGTTCGGAACGCGGGCTATGCGTTCGGACCGGTCGGTGCGCTCATCGGTATCGCGCTGGGCGCTTCCCTTGGTGGGAGTCAGAACCCGGATCGACGCTAGTCACATTTCTTACTCGCGTGTGCTTTCTAAGCGTCGTCATCTATTACCGGAGACGCCGGCCGTGGTCCACCTTCCTCGCAACGGAAGAGCCGCTGGCTTGAAAAGGTTTCCTCCGTTTTCGCCATCGTCAGCTTTCCTCGAAACCCGAACTCTCGAATTTTAGCGTTCGGCAGTTTTCCGTCACCGTCCGGACCACATTGTCCGGGGCGCCGGTCGGGATCTCGGCTTCGATTTCCATAGTTATGGTCACCTTGGCATCCAACAGCCCGGCGAGATGCTGGACCACCGAACTCGCAATCGCATCGACATCGCGCGAAAGGCGGGTCGCGTCGATCTTGGCAGAACCATGAAAACGGCGGAGAACTGGCGTCTTCGGTTGCTTGCCACCATCTGCAGTGCCGGTGCCGGTCCCGCCTGTGCCGGTGCCAGACGCGCCCGCTCCGGTTCCAGCGTCGTCCCCAGTGCGGGTACCGGTGCCTGCCTGTGTGAGTAGACTTCATCGACGTTATCCAGATTTGATGGCCAACGCCCCAGAATTGCTTCATGCGCTGCGAGACGAGAACGCCATCACCTACACGCAATGGGAGATTTACCTCGCCTTTCACCATCAGAAGCACCGTCTCATCTTCGAAGTAGCGCCGTCCGCGCCGCGCTCGCCCCTCTGCGCGCCGACAGCAGCCGATCAGGCCTCCCAGAATCTTCATCGGCAACGCCTCGCTCTCACCGGCGCTCATCTTGGAACGATTACCGATCAGGGCGATGCTGCGCGGAAAACGATACGTTCTTTTCTACATTTCCGCGTGGATCCCCGAGTGGACACTATAGAGCCTACGGAGGACGCTCTTGCCGAAGCCTGGGCTCATCAGGAATCCATTGTGCAGGAACTCGTGGCTACGATTCGGAAGCCGAGCCATTTATGCGAAGAGCGCTTGAAATCATGCTCGAATTTCTACGAGCTAACGAGCAGCCCCATTCCGAATGCAGACGTGTGGTAGAAGGCTACGCACACGTCTTGTCAATGCTTGGGACGCCCCCCGGCCATGTTCAAGAGAGAATCAATGGATTAGCCGCGTTGCATGGGTGCCGAATCCACTTCACGCAAAACGAAACTGGATCTTGATGGTCGACAGTAGTCGTCGGTGGTTATCTGGCCAAAAACACTACGCAATTTGGATTGCGGAGAGCCTTTCTTTCCGGCCATTGTCTTCCTGGCGTCCTGCCCGGCCCGAAAAGGATCCTTTTCGGCCAATACAAAACAGATATCATATTACGCTGCGGCGAACCTTGCGATCCGCGCCAACGCCTCGCGGTAGTTCCACGGCATCCATCGGGCACTAAAGGTTCGGGGCGGTCACGTCCCTCTGGCCTGTTCCGCGAAGCGCACCGTGGGGAGGTAACTGAATCGCTCCCGCTCGATCCAGCATGAGCAACAGGCCACGGCACACCATGTCGCGCAACTCGCCGTTCGCCTGCTTCCACTGCCATGCCTCACAAACTTTCTTGGACAAGGCGTAGCGGCTGAGTTCAGGACAGTCGCGAATCAACTCCCGAAGGAAGGCAACCTCCGAACTACCAATCTCACGTCCTCGATAGCGCCATTCTGTCGGCACCGCAGCAGTGTGGACAGAAAATCGGTTTGAACGCAAGTACATGGATGCACTCTTCTTCGCGGCTATGATCAGCTCACTCTCCGCCACATCGGGGCGGCTTTGGTGTCTGGATCGCCGGCGGCCAGCAACAACTGTGCTTGATAGGCTTCCACCGATCGCGCCGGCCCATCGCCGATGGGCCACCACCGAAACCGTCCCTTGGAGAGACGCTTCTGGACCAAATAATAGCCCTGGCCGTCATAAACTAACAGTCGGATCGACTTGGCGATGCGGCTGTGGAATATGAACACGCAGCCAGAAAACGGATCGCTTGCCAGTTTCTCCCGGCACAGTTGTGCGAGTCCGTCTATCCCTTTTCTTCCATCTACCGCCTCCAGCGCGACCAGGATGCGCATCTGCGGCGTGATCGGAGCATGGCTTACTGGCCTGCGAAGCTGTGAATCAACTGCGCAATCTCGCTGGTTGCGATACCTCTCAGCTCCAGACGGAGTTTGCCGCCACGTTGCGATTCGACTTCAACGATGCAACTCGCGGCCACACTAGACGCGGGCGTCAGCAGTTCCACGAACGCGGCCGGCGGCGTCATCGTCGAGCGCTTTTTCCTCGCGTACTTCGGCCTAAATCCACTGACTCCTTTGCCCATCCACTTCTTAAGGCTATTCGCGTCCAGCCGCAAGCACCGGCAAACCAGATTCATTCCGCGCCGTCCCGCGATCTCCGCCGCAGCCCGCCAGAGCTCTTCCGGGAGTCGCGTCCTCGTCTGATGTTGGCTCCGGAACTCTTCGAAGCGCTTTCTCAGCTCTTCCACGTCATCGTAGCTTCTCTCATGGGTTACTCGCATCATTGCTTGTCTCCAGCCTTCTGCTGAAGCTACCAAGTTTCGATGCGGTCAATCGCGCACGCTCGCAGGAAACTCACGACAATCTAGCAAGATCCCGATCGGGCGCATTTTCATTGCATACGCGGCAGGACGCGGAGGGGGCGAGTTGGTGGATAATCGGGCCGGGAATCCGTAGAGCATTTGACATGCGTACGGCAATCATGTACGATAATGACATGAATGCCGCCATCTACGCCCGAGTATCGACATCGGACCAGAACTGCGAGGTTCAACTTCACGAGTTGCGCGACTATGCGCAGCGGCGGGGATGGACCGTCCACAAGGAATACGTGGACAGAGGATTTTCGGGAGCGAAGGCAAGCCGCCCCGCGCTAGACAAGCTAATGACCGACGCAGGCCAGAGGCGGTTCGACGCGGTGCTAGTGTACAAGCTAGACAGATTCGGTCGCAGTGTTCTGAACCTCAGTCAGGCATTAGCGGCGCTCGATTCTTACGGCATTCGCTTCATCGCAGTGTCACAGGGGGTGGACACCGACGCAGCCAACCCGACTTCCAGGCTTCTGCTCAACATCCTTTCTTCGGTGGCCGCCTTTGAGTTGGAGCTAATAAAGGAGCGGACACTGCTAGGAGTTCGAGCCGCCCGCGCAAATGGCAAGACGCTTGGACGGCCCAAACGGCTATTTCGGCGAGACGAGGTTCTTCGGCTCCGCGATCAGGACGGTCTGAGTTGGCGGGCAATTGCCAAGAAGCTGGAAATACCCGTCATGACGGCTGTGGATGCCTACAACACCCGTACGGAAATCGTCACCACTGAAGAGGCTGTTCGGGTCGGCAAACAAAAGCGCAAAAAGAGCATCGCCTAGCCTGTACGAAACCCGTCGATTTCCGTACGGTGAGGGTGGGAATAGAGAAGGCTTGGCCAGCAGCTTCTGAATGGCTCCAGGATTTTCAGTTAGTCTCGCCTCCGGTGCGGCTGGCTGCCAGGTGAGCAAACCATCCGCCGGCCGTCATCGCCTTTTCTGGCTCAAAATCCAGTTCGGAGATATATACGTCCGCTTCCAAACCTTAGCCTTGCCGATGAGCTCATTCTTGGCGCCCACCGCGATGATCTTCTTGACACCATTCCGTTCGACAATGACAAGCCCCAAGCCAGCCTGACGCACAAGCGAAACAAGCAGGTCGCTATAGTCGAATACGGCAATCCGATCCGATTGAAGCTGGCGAACGTACTCAAGTGAAACAGGTACAAGAACCATATGTGTTTGATGGCATCATGAGCGCTTCGGTTGCTGCAGATTAAACATGGCGTCCCCAGTGCATCGCGGTTTCGGATCAGACCTTCCTTCCCGATTCGCATACACAAACAGCGTATTTCGGCGATACCACCCGATACCGCAGCGATCACGTATATCCACACCTCAAAGTGCGCTCCGACGGCCGAATCCGGCTATCTCACGCCTGGTCTGACACCGTTCCCGTCTGTTTTCAGGGTCGGGGTGTAGCTGTATATTCCCCCAGCATCGAGTCTTGCTTTGACCAACAGCAACGCCAGCGGTAAGCTCGCCATCAATTCGTCTAAGAGTCAGGTTGGGAGATATACGTAGGGGGTGGGCGCCGGCGGTCGCCCTTTGGTCGAAAAGTGGACTATGATTTTGGACGTCGCTCGACTTTGACATACGGAACCAGGCCGCGTCAAAAATGGCGTCGGTATAGATACCAATGTCGATCCAAGCTCCTCCAAATCGGGCAAGGATCACACCAGTCCTCCACGGTCGGGAGAAATTGACGGTAGCGTGGGAAAAAGGACGGCTCTACTATGGGACGCAGACGGAGAGCCAAGGCGCTGCGAATCGGGATGCCTAAGTCTGCCGCTGGCTGAGACCCCAGCGTTAAGTAGCCGAGAGCCGTGACCGCCTCAGAGGATCACGGAAGAGCGATGGGCCAGGACGCAGACCCGAGTCTCTATGCCGAGTTCGAAGGGACTCGTGTTCCTGCATAGAGACTCTAAACCAACCGCATGATAGGAATCAGGAATGCGAAGCGTCGTGAGCGTAGCGAACGACGAATCAAGGTTGCTTAGGACAAGCTGGTTCCTGAAGTCGATTCCAGACGAAGTGGAAGACGAATGGAAAACGGGTTGGAGTTCGACGTTGCTTGAGCAACGTCATGCTACGCATGTTGCTGGATTTGTCGAACCGGTGAAACGGTTAGAACCCGATTCAACACGTATGGGAGACCCCTCTAGAGACCCGACAACGGCTGTCTAAATACCCTCAGACATCACCCGATACCGGTAACGCAAGGGCGAGTCCAGGAACCACCATTGAAAACCAAGAAACGTGCCATCATTTTGCGCCTCCCAGAATCCGTCATTGACCGACTTGACGCAGTAGCCTTCGATTTGCGAATGCCATCCCGTTCGAGCTACATTCGCCGCAGTTTGGATCGGGCATTGGAGTTCAGCGAGAAGAACGAACTCCCGTTCCTGAACGATCCAGCTTTGCGGATCGGGCTTTCCCGGTAGGCGGGGAGATCAATATGAACAACACGACCACTGACCGCCAGCGCCAACGTGCAAAACTGACCGCCGACATCCTCCAGCAGGTCCGCAACGCTGTCCAGGATGAATTGGCTGACGCACCGGAGTCCTTCGGCTTTGAAGAGTTAGAAAGCATCGAAGAGATCGTCTTGAGCGATTCCCAGCATATTGTGGAGGCATTGAGCGTTCAGGAAATGCAGAGCGAGAGAGCACTCGTGGCGCACATCGCGCGCGCACGCACTAGTGCCAACCGCTTGATCCGCGAGGGAAGCTCCAAGCGATGACCAGCGGTAGTCATCGCACGTTCTCGCCAATGCTAGAACTGGCCGTTCAGCGATTCCTGGCCTCCTG
>PKZC01000236.1 GCA_003132905.1 Bryobacterales bacterium
CATTTCCATGTCGCGCACCCCGATTCACTCCCATTCCATCGGTTGCTAGCATCCCTTGCTATGATGAAGGCGGAGGTTTTTTGCATGGGTCCCGTGGGTGTGCAGGAGATGATGGTTATTTTCCTCGTCGCCCTTGTCTTGTTCGGTCCCAAGAAGCTGCCCGAGCTTGGCAAGACGATCGGAAAAGCAATCACGGAGTTTCGCCGCGCTCAAAGCGAACTCAAGGCCACTTTCGATACACACATGCGCGAGTTGGAGAAAGAGAGCGAGTCGATCAAGGAAGTTACTCGTAGCTACACTAGTGAGATAAGCAAATCCGTGGGCGATATCTACAATCACTACACCGGGTACGACAACTCTTATTACGATTCCGGCGCGTTTGGCGGCGCTGGTACACCATCCACCGAAGCAAATCCATCCACCGTAAGCGTACCCGCACCTCAGGGCGCCGAATCCAGCGTGTCTCTGACTGAGCCGCCGGCCGTTAATGGAACCGTAGCGCGGAACAGTACAAGCAGTGGCCCGGAGCATTCCGAGCATCCTGCCGCCCAGCCCGCCGAGCCGGAGTCCATTAACACCTGAGACATCGCAGAAACGTAGCCCAGCATGGAAGACGATAAGCGGGGAGTTCCGCCTCCCGAAGGGGAAGGATCGCCCGAGGTTCATCCGCCGATTTCAGAAACGGAAGTTGTCCACGCTCCGCCCGTGGAAGTGGTTACCGAGACCAGTCTCATCCGGCAGCCGCCCCCGCCTCCACCGCCTCCCGCCGTCGTGGATCCCCAGGACGAGGAAGAGGACCGGATGCTGCGCATGTCCTTCATGGAACATCTGGAGGAATTGCGGAGCCGCATCATCCGCGCGCTATGGGGGCTGGGAATCGCTTTCGTCTTGTCGCTGGGCTTTGCCAACAAGCTGTGGGATATAGTCAGCGACCCCGCGGTTGAGGCTTTGAAGCACCTGCACGTCAATCCGCCGCGCCTGGCCCAGTTGACGCCCATGGAAGGCTTTTCCATCATCTGGGTGGAACTGCCTCTCCTGGCTTCCGTGTTTCTGGCATCACCTTGGATCGTTTACCAATTGTGGGCGTTCATCTCCCCCGGACTTTATAAAAAGGAACGACGGCTGGCCCTTCCCTTCGTCCTGCTCACCGCCGGCTTGTTCATCGGGGGTGGCTGTTTCGCCTACTTTCTGGCCTTCCGCTACGGTCTCGAATTCCTGCTCGGCATCGGCATGAGCAACAACGTTCAGCCGGTGGTCTCCATCACCGAGTATTTCGATCTGTTCGTCAACGTCACGCTGGGCGTTGCCTTGGTGTTCGAACTTCCGGTGGTGATATTCCTATTGACGCTGCTGCATCTGCTGTCGCCGCGATTCCTGCTGCGCCATTCCCGTTATGCGATTCTGGCCATCGTCATCGCCGCTGCCATCATCACGCCAACACCCGATGTCTTCAATCTGATGTTGTTCGCGGTCCCCATGTGTCTGCTCTACTTCGTCGGCGTGTTTGCAGGTCTGGCACTGGTGATGCGCCGCGAGGGCCGCACGTTGCCTTTGCGACGCATCGTATGGATTGCCATGATCGTGGTGCTGATCGTCGCGGCCTTCGCAACCGCCATGCTGCAACTTCACATTCATTTCATCCGCCACTGGCCTTACCTTAGTAAGTGAAGGGCTCTTGAGCTATTACTACTAGGCGTAGTGCGCGATAGCTCCAACTGGCTATGAATATCTGTGCGCTCAGCTCACCGCTAATGGCAACAAAAATGGCTGGATTTTTTTCGCGCAGTCGTCTACGATAGTGAAACCCGCTTACATTTTTAACGATGGATATCATTAAAGCACTGCGAGATCTCTACAACGAGAAGAAACGGTTGGATGTGGCGATCTCTTCTCTGGAAGAGCGCCTGAAAGCTGTACGCAAGGGCTCAACTGCAAAACCTTCGCAAGGGCGGCGCGGAAGAAAGAGCATGAGCGCAGCAGAACGGCAAGAGGTATCCAAGAGAATGACGTTGTATTGGGAAACCCGCCGCGCTAAAGCTCGCCCATCAGAAGTTTCGCCACCAAGCCCGGTGGATACTCCATCCACAGGCGAAGGGCAACAGGCTAGCAGCACTTCCGCGTGACGAACTGTTCTACTTCTTAAAGAACCACAGCCAGAAATACTGTTCGCCCGCTCCGTGGCGGTAGCGTGGCTCAAAACCACAACGAAACGCCATGTCCACCGCTTGACGCTCCGAAAACGGCACTCCCAGCCAGGTATCATCCGGCTGCGTCTCTACAGTACTGTCGCCCTGCACCTGAAACTTGAACAATGCTCCAGGCCGCAGGAGCCGCCCTACTTCCCGCACGTAATTCTCGATAATCTCGCGGCTGGGAATGTGCTGGAAGACGATGGAAGAAAATGCGAAGTCAAACTCCAGCTCGGGTACCACCGCCAAATCTTTCCCGTTATTCTGATACACAAATGCATTTGGACGGTCGTGCAATGCCGCTTTGGCCTGACGGACCATCTCGCCGCTCACGTCCACGCCATGCACTTCGCCAAACAGATTGGCGAGCGCCCGGGTTACCCGCCCCGCGCCGCAGCCGATTTCAAGCACCTTCATTTCGCGCTGGGGCTTTCCCTGGCAAATATTCCCCAGGTCGGTGAGGATCTCCTCGGCCACCGTCCGCTCGCCGGAGGCGAAGAACGCTTCGTCGGTCCATTCCATGGTCGCCGTATTGACGTAGTATCGGGCGTTCTCCTTGGCCCTCTGGTCCCAGTCTTCGCGCATCTTGCGCAGTTGATCTTCGGTGGTGATCTCGCTCATGTCAGGCCCGGTAATGTCAGTTTTCCCAATGTCGAACTATCAGCGGAACGGCCGCTCTCGCTATTGTCCCATAGGCCTGTTTAACGATGGCCTTTGGGGTGCGATGCAAGGAGTACTGGTTCAATTCGTTATTAAAATGTTACCGAATGGGGTCTGAAACGGTCCTCCAGCTATTGACCCGAACCCTATAACAGTTTAGAGTCTTAGAGACACGAGAAGACATGGAAAAGCGCAAAGCACAACGATTTGAGTTGAAACTGCCTCTGGAGCTGATTCGCAAAGGCTCACAGGCGCTTTCCGAGCACGGCGAGACCAAGAACCTCAGTTCCGTTGGAGTATTCTTTGAGGCGGGCGCCACCCTTGGAATCGGCGAGCCAGTGGAGTATATGATCACCCTTCCGAGTACTGCTGGCCTTAGTGATCACAAGGTGCGTCTGCACTGCCTGGGTAAGGTGGTGCGCATATCTCCGGAAACTGGAGTGGCCGCCACACTGGAACGCTACGAGTTCGTTCGCTAACCCTTCGTCAGCTCCCGCAGTAATTGAAGCGTCGCCTGTTTCCCGGTTTCCCCCACTTCCCCTACCGGCCCAACACATGCCGGACACCCCTGTTCGCACTTACATTGGTTCAGTACCTCTAGTGCGCCGGCCAGCAGTTTCCGCCTCAGCTGAAACAACGGTTGGCTCTGTCCAATGCCGCCCGGGTAATTGTCGAATAGAAAAAGATCCGGTTCAAAGCTGGCAATAGTCTCGGAAATATGGTCGGTAATCGCGACACCTAGATCTCTGGGGTCGCACATCAACAGTAGCGCCCCAACCGTCCGCATCACCTGCGCCAGCCCCGTCAGCCCGCTTTGGCGCTCGGTGGGCGTCATGTCTGGAAAGCGCGCCAGGAAGCTCGCGGGAAGATGCAGCCAAAACGCGGTTGTATGCAACTCCTGCTCGGGCATCGACAAGTTGCCGGCCCCAATATTCTCCATGCTGTAGAACTTCAGCTTCTTGAATCCCACCACTTGGGTGTTTACGCGTACATCGCCATGCGCGGCGCGCGCTCCGTTCACATCCGCCGATTCGAACTCCTCCAGCTCCTTGACCTGCGTATAGTCGATCGCATCGGTGAAATAGTCGCTATCCACGCGCCGCACGTAAGCTTTGCGGCCTTCGTAGTCCAGCTTCTCCACCTGAAACTGCCGGGCCTCGTGCATGTAAATCGCCTTCTCATGCAGCGTTGTCAGCGCGGCGGTGAACGACACCTCCGCGATCACCTGATGATCGCCCGTGATATCCACCACGATGAAGTTGTCGCTCGATATCGCTCGCAAGCTCACTGCGTCGGCCGGATATGTGTCCGACGTCCAATGCCAGCATCCGTTCGAGCGATGCAGGAGGCCTGCGTCTTCGGCCAGAAAACGGCACAGCTCCGCGGGATCGTGCGGGCCGAATTTCTCGCCGTCGCGAATGGGCAGCTCGAACGCCGCGCACTTCAGATGATTGAGCAGAATCTCCAAATTGTCCGCGTTGATGTGTGCGTGCTCGGGCGACCCTTCGAAGAAATACTCCGGATGTTCCACCACGTATTGATCCAGCGGCGCACTGGACGCCACCATCACCGCGAGCGATGCGCTTTGTCTTCGCCCCGCGCGGCCGGCCCTTTGCCAAGACGATGCAATCGAGCCCGGGTACCCGGCCATCACCACCGCGTCCAACGATCCGATATCCACGCCCAACTCCAGCGCATTGGTCGCCACCACGGCCCGGATTTCGCCATCGCGCAGCTTGCGTTCTATCTCGCGCCGCTCGCGCGGCAAATAGCCGCCACGGTATCCTCGTATCGCGTCGCCCGGAAGCGGCCCCCGCTCGATGGCGTCGCGCAAATATTTCACCAGGATTTCTGTCGCCAGGCGGCTGTTCGCGAACACCAGCGTCTGCTGATGCCGCTCGATAAACTCAAGCGCGATGCGCCGCGTCTCTTGCAGGTAGCCGCGCCGGATACCGAGCTGTTTGTTCACCACCGGCGGATTGTAGAACACGAAGTATTTCTCGCCGCTGGGCGCGCCGTTGCGATCCACCAACTCAAAAGGCGATTCGGTGAGTGCCTCCGCCAGCTGCTTGGGATTCGCGATAGTGGCGGAGCAACAAATGAATTGCGGCTTCGATCCATAAAATTCGCAGATCCTCCGTAGACGCCGCAGCAGGTTCGCCAGATGGCTGCCGTACACCCCGCGATAGTAGTGCAGTTCGTCGATGACGATATAGCGCAGGTTCTCAAAACATTTGGCCCACTTGGTGTGATGCGGCAAAATGCCGCTGTGCAGCATGTCGGGATTGGTCAGCACCACGTTCGCCCGCTCGCGGATCGCGCGCCTTGCGTCTTGCGGCGTATCGCCATCGTAGGTAAAGGCGCGGATTTCCGATCCCATAGCGTCCACCGCCGCCTGAAACTCGTGCAGTTGGTCTTCGGCCAGCGCCTTTGTCGGGAACAGGTACATGGCACGGGCATCCGGATCCTCGATCAGGCGCTGTAAAACGGGCAGGTTGTAGCAAAGCGTTTTACCGCTCGCCGTGGGTGTCACCACCACCACATTCTGGCCGGCTACGCAGCGCTCAAACGCGTCCGCTTGATGCACATAAAGTTTGGGAATGCCGCGCGCGACCAGCGCTTCTCGCAAGGCCGTAGCGACAGTAGCCGGAATCTCGGCGTATTCACCCTCCCGCGCTTTTTGATGCCGGATGGCGCGAATCGGCGAATCGGGCACCGCCATCCACTGCTGAAACCGCGCGACTGACGTCTCAATGCCGCCGTTGCGCCGCGCGATGCCTAAAAGGTCGGGAGACTCTGAAAGCCCAAGCGCCAGGTTCATGTATGTTCGCCTTTTCTTTGCCAGCTTACACGAAGCCACGCTCGTTGTCGAGATCAAATTCCGTCCGCGCTATGATAGCGGCATGGGTCCCCTCCCATTTACGCAAAAGACCTATCCGCTCGGTGCCGATCAGGCCATTAACTGCGACAAAGCCCTCGCGCTCGCTGACTCGATCGAAGACGAAGAGCTGATCTGTACGTTTCATCGAGAACCGAATGAAGACTGACGAGCAGAAGCAGCTCAAACGGCTAGGCGATCAAATCGGCCCGCTGGTCTTCGGTGGTTAATGCCGAAGATCGAGAGCTGACCGGATGCCAACGCGTGTCCGTCAGCATCACGTCGAGCGCATGCGCGATCGCGAAATCAGCATCGCCGATCTAATTCAACTTCGTCTCTGCGTCTAATCGCTGCCCGAAGGGTTCTCGATGCAATCCCAGATGAGATGCTGGGCACTCTGTCGAGATCAAACTGACTCAGCCTATAATTACGGCAATGGGCGGTGCTGTTTCACGCGATGGACTAAATCAATCGACCGTTCGCCTCGACCGCCAAAACCCCTACCTCCGCATCGATGCGGTGAACGTTTACGTCAAAGATCAGGATCGCAGCCTGCACTTCTACCTCGATCAGCTCGGATTTGATTTGGCACTCGACACTCGGCTTCAATCCGGTCATCGATTGGTCGCGGTTGCCCCTCCCGACGGCACAACCGTGCTACGGCTGATCGCCCCTGATCCCGATTCTGAAGACTACAAGCTCATTGGCCAACGCACGCCCATCGTTTTTCTAACCGAAGATGTCGTTGCCAAGTTCAGGGAATGGAGCAAGCGCGGAGTTCATTTTCGCTATACGCCGCGACTGAGGCGGATTAAGCATAATGCGCGGGCATCGGCCGCCGAACAGCCACCCATCTGGGGCGGCGTGTTCACTCGCTTCGAAGATATCGATGGCAATTCCTTCTCATTAGTGGGGTTCGACGATGTCAGCCATGCGCTTGAAGAGCAGCGCCGCGCCATCGCCGGGAAGCTGGAATCCGAGCGCCGGGCCGCTCAGGAGTTGGAAATTGCGCGGATGGTCCAGGCACGGCTTTTCCCCCAGACGCGCTCGCCATTTGGTCCGCTCGAATATGCGGGCGTTTGCGTGCAAGCTCGCCAGGTGGGCGGCGATTACTACGATTTTCTGAATCTGGGGCAAGACCGGCTGGGTCTGGTGGTGGGCGACATCGCGGGTAAGGGAATCGCCGCGGCTCTCTTAATGGCGAACCTACAAGCGAATTTGCGCAGCCAGTGCGCCATCGCACTGGAACACCCGCAACGATTTCTGGAATCGGTGAACCAGCTCTTCTTCGAGAACACAATCGAGAGCGCCTACGCCACGCTTTTCTACGCCGAATACGACCATCGCGCGTGCCGCCTCCGCTACGCTAACTGCGGCCATCTGCCCGGATTGATCTTGAGGAGCGATCGGACGCTCGATCGGTTAGGTTCCACCTGTACGGTGCTCGGCCTCTTCCAGGATTGGCAATGTGCCATCGGCGAAAGCAGCCTCTCGCCTGGCGACACTCTGGTGCTCTACACGGACGGAGTCACCGAAGCCTTCAACGATCGTGGCGAGGAATTCGGCGAGCAACGTTTAGTGGACAGTCTGCGCCGTAATTGCGACCAGAGGCCGCGCGGTTTGCTGGACCGTATTCTTGACGATGTGAAGCATTTCAGCCCCAACGAGCAGCACGACGATATAACGCTGCTAGTGGCGCGCTGCGCAGTATCCTGAACCGCGCGCGTCAGCGAGCGTTTTGGGCGCGATAATGGTTGCGTGACCACTGACGAACGCGAGCAGGAATTCTTCGACTTGGCCGAGCGCTTCCGTAGCGCCACCGACCCCGAAGATGTCAAACGGCTGGGCGATCAAATGGGCCGCATGATATTCGGAGGCTGATGCCCAAGATCGAGAGCTGGGACAGGCCGCCCGCGCTTGTTCGGCCAACGTCTCACCTCCTGTTATACTCGTCCCAGGTGCGTTAGCATGCATGCCCACGATTGCTCGCCTTGGACCATATCGTGTGTTTTTCTTCAGCAACGAACGCCTGGAGCCGCCCCACATTCAGCGCGAGAAATCGCTTGCCAAGTATTGGCTGGAGCCCATTTCCCTGGCATCCGCAACCGGCTTTTCCGCTCGGGAACTGCGGAAGCTGGAGCAGCTGGCAACCGAAAACCAGCCAGGGTGGCTGGAGGCATGGCATGAGTTCTTCAGTCGTCGAAATTCGCCCGAGAGCTCGTGAAGTCGCCATCACCGAGGACGAGCTGACCGTCCTGCTCGCTGACGGGCGCAAGATCTCAGTCCCGCTGGCGTGGTTCCCTCGACTTCTCCACGCCACTGTCGACCAACGCCAGAATTTCGAACTCCTCGGCGAAGGTGAGGGCATTCACTGGCCCGATGTTGACGAAGACTTGAGCGTCGCCGGTCTGTTACGTGGGCCAGCCTAAGTAAGAATGTACCTGGGATCAACACTGTTAAGGCCAGAGGCAGAAGTGCTGCTCCTAAAACAGACTTCACAAGCCAACTCCGCTACTAAAGTGCCCGACATCGGTTGCGTCGCGAGGCGCCCGCAAGATCGTTATCGGCACGAGCGATTGAAACACCAAGTCACGATGGCGCTCACCCTTTCCCACCAACCATTTCCCCTTCCCCACCACCCAATTCCCTTGACACCACCCGCCATACTCGAATTGGTAAGTGATCCTGTTTTCTGCGCCGGTCCGCTCAGCGAAAAACGAAAAAATGCGTCACCAAACACAAAAATAGCCGAGATGCGCAACCCGTCCGATCCGGCAGGCCACTAGCCACTATTCACCAGTCACCAGCAACCCGTCCGCTACAATTCATTTGTGCAACTCACGTCGGTCGACTGGCTGGTGGTCGCGCTCTACTTCCTCTTCAACCTCGCCATCGGCTTCTACTACAAGTCGCGAGCCGGCAAGAGCGTCACTGAGTTCTTCTTATCCGGACGCAATGTGCCCTGGTGGCTGGCGGGCACTTCGATGGTTGCGACGACGTTCGCCGCCGACACACCGCTCGCGGTCACCGGTATGGTCGCCATGGGCGGCATCGCGGGCAACTGGCTGTGGTGGAACTTCATCGCCAGCGGCATGCTCACCGTCTTCTTCTATGCCCGCCTGTGGCGTCGCTCGGGCGTGATGACCGATATCGAATTTTCCGAAATCCGCTATTCCGGCAAGCCCGCCGCCTTCCTGCGCGGTTTCCGCGCCCTCTATCTCGGCATTCCCATCAACTGCATCATCCTGGGATGGGTCAACCTTGCGATGGTCAAGATCCTGGAACTCGTGCTTGGCGTCAGCAAGGCGGAAGCTCTCGCCATCGTCATCGGAATGATCGCGCTCACGTCATTCATCTCCACCCTTTCCGGATTATGGGGCGTCCTGGTAACCGACCTTTTTCAGTTTGTGATCAAGATGGGTATGGTCACTGTTCTCGCCGTTTTCGCAGTCCGGGCCGTCGGCGGCATCGACGGCATGAAGGCCAAGCTAGCTCTTGTGGATCAAGCTCGCGGCGCGTCCCAAGGTGGTTCCGTGCTCAACTTCGTTCCCGATCTGCATTCCGCCTGGATGCCCATGATCACCTTCCTCGTTTACATCTCGATGAACTGGTGGTCCACCTGGTATCCGGGTGCGGAGCCCGGCGGCGGAGGATACATCGCGCAACGCATGTTCAGCGCCAAGGACGAAAAGAATTCGCTGCTTGCGACCCTGTGGTTTAACATCGCCCATTATGCCGTGCGCCCCTGGCCGTGGATTTTGGTCGCGCTCGCCTCGCTCATTCTCTACCCTGGTTTGGCCGATCCCGAAACCGGCTACATCCGCGTGATGATCGGATATCTGCCGCCGTCGCTGCGCGGCCTGATGATCGCAGCCTTCGCCGCCGCCTATATGTCCACCATCGCGACGCAATTGAACTGGGGCGCCAGCTACCTGGTCAACGATTTTTATCGCCGCTTCCTGAAGAAGAACGAAACCGACCGGCACTACGTCACCGCCTCGCAGTGGGCTACGGTCTTTCTCACGATCATCTCGGCCGTGGTGACCTTTTATCTCGATTCCATTGCCGGCGCCTGGAAGCTGCTGCTAGTCACGGGTGCGGGCACCGGTGGCGTTTTGCTGCTGCGATGGTATTGGTGGCGCATCAACG
>PKZC01000301.1 GCA_003132905.1 Bryobacterales bacterium
TTCCCCACTCCGTTTGGCAAGAGCGAAGATTATTTCCTGCGCCGTGTGCGGCCCGAAAAGGACATCGAAGGGCTGACGGTGGAAAACACCGGCCGCATGGCTCTCAACATCCGTACCGTGGACGAGGAAGAAAAATACGAAGGCGTGGTACCGTGCACCGCCCGCGCCATTCTGACACTGCTATCGCAACACAATGCCATCAAGAAGATGTTCCCGCGCGATCTCAGCCAGCCCGGGCCCACTGCGGTTATCTTTAACAACTCCTCCCGCATCGGCATTCCGTTGCAGAGCATGCTGATGCGTATCGGCGCCACCGCCGTCATGGTGCATCCGCAAACCAGGCAAGAAGACCGGGAGCATTTCCTCGAAACGGCCGACATCGTGGTCACGGCCTTTCCGGCGCTCCAGGAGACTGACTTGATTCGGAACGTGAAACCGGGCGCGGTTGTGATCGATTGTTCCACCGACGGCAACCTGCACCGGGACGTGGTGGAGCGAGCGGCATATATCTCCACGCACGACAATCATCTGGGACAAATCACCACTGCACTGGCGCTCTACAACACGGCATTATGCGCGCTGTGGCAGTGTGGGCTGAATGCATAGGAGAATTATGGCCCCCGCGGAAAGAACCGAAATCGTAGAGAATCTGGAGCGCAGCCGCCAGGAGTTTATGGCTGCGGTGGCCGGGCTCACCGAAGCGCAGGCGCAAGCGCGGCCTGACCCCGAACGTTGGTCCGTGCTCGATTGCGTGGAGCACGTCACCACCGTCGAGGAGCGTTTCCTGGGCTGGCTGGAAGCCGCCAAAAAGCTGGACGAGCCGCGAGTCGACAAGGGAAAAGAGGCTGGCCTCATGGCCCGCATCCCAGACCGATCCACCCGCGCAAAATCGCCCGAGGCCGCCTTGCCGACCGGCCGCTTCACGACACTCGGGCAAGCGCTGGAACAATTCAACCTGGGACGCACGCGCAGCATTGAGTTTGCGCAAGATCGTTGTGATGACCTTTATTGTCTCGCCTCAGAGCATCCACGTTTTGGCCCAATGAACGGGGTGGAGTTTCTGATCATCATCGCGGGCCACTCCCGCCGGCACGCGGCACAAATCCTGGAAACTCGCGCAGGGCTGGCAGATGCGTAGACTGAAAACATAATGGACTCCCGCCGCAAATTTATCGGCGCCATGGCCACTGGCCTGGCCTCCACGCTGGCTTCATCCGCCGGAGTGTTGGGGGCCAACGATCGCGTCCGGATTGGCATCATTGGCGCCGGACAACGCGGTACCGAGCTGGTGCACCAAGCGGTGGCCTGCCCGAATGTAGAAATCGGCGGGTTCGCCGACGTCTACAGCAAACGTTTAGACGACGCGCGCAACCTGGCGCCGGGCGCGGCCACTTATGACGATTATCGCGGCCTGTTGGACGACCCTGGCATCGATGCCGTCATAATCGCTACGCCGCAGCATCTGCACTGCGAGCATTTCGTCGCTGCGTTGGCGGCGGGCAAGCACGTATATCAGGAAAAGACGTTGGCCTTCACGCTCGACGATGCCAAACGGATGCGCGCGGCCTTCCGGCAAGCTCCGAAGTTGACCGTGCAGATCGGCCATCAATCCTGTTCGTCGGGCCAGAGCCGCGACGCCCTCAATTTCCTGGCCACTGGCCACGTCGGGAAAATCACCGCCATCCGCATGCACTGGTATCGCAACACGCCGCACGGCAAAGCCCAGTGGGCGCGCCCTGTTTATCCCGACATGACGCCCGAGAACATCGCATGGACCGCGTTCCTGGGCGATGCGCCACGCCGCGATTTCGATCCGCACCGCTTCATTAACTGGCGTTTTTTTGAAGACTATTCGGGTGGCAACGTGTACGAGAATCTGAGCCAGCAATTGGCGTTCTGGTACAAGGCTCTTAATCTACAGATTCCGCTAGCGGCCACCATGACGGGCGGCCTGTATCTATGGAAGGACGGCCGCGNNCCACGCGCGTGTATGCCACGGGCGGCTTGCGATTCTGGAAGGACGGCCGCGACGTTCCCGATACCATGAACGTAACGCTGCAACAGCCCGAACAAATGCTGGTGAGTTGGGATTCAGGGCTTGGCAATAGCCAGTTGGGGATTACCGAAGACGTGCTGGGTTCCGATGGCACTATTTCGCGCAGCTCGTCCGCCATTCGCTACCTTCCCCAGAAGGTGAATCGTCCCGAAGGCGCCGAGATCGCGGGCAAAGTAGCGAACTTTCCCACCGCCCATATGCAGAATTTCGTCGACTGCATTCGGTCGGGCAAAGAACCCCACTGCCCGTTCGAACTAGGCTACCGCGTGTCGGTGGCCTGCCGGATGGCGCTCGAGAGTTTCCATCAAAGCCGCACCGTTCGGTGGGATCCTCGGACCGAAACCATCGTTTAGCACTCTGTCCCTCATCGCCCGCCCCCGATTTCTAGAATCGTACCTGTTGTATAAGAAGCCGCGTCGGAAAGCAGCCAAAGCACGCCCTGCGCGATCTCATCCGGAGTGGCGGCTCGCTGCATCGGTACGGTTGGGCTCAGGCGCGCCAGCCGCCCCGGTTCACCGTTCGCGGCATGCAACTGGGTGTCCACCAGCCCGGGTGCGACGGCATTCACGCGAATCCCTTCGGCCGCCACTTCGCGCGCCAGTCCGATGGTAAACGTGTTCACCGCCCCCTTCGACGCCGCATAGTGAACCCATTCACCCGCACTCCCGGTTCTGGCCGCGATCGAGGAAATGTTCACGATGGCGCCGCCCGAGCCGCCCCGCCGTGTGGACATTCTTCGTACCGCTTCGCGTGAACATAGAATTGTGCCTGAGACGTTCACTGCCAGCATGTGCGCCAGTGCCGCGGCATCCACTTTCTCCACACGCGCGAAGGTTCCCGTGACGGCGGCGTTGTTCACGAGCGCACGTATCGGCCCTAGCTCACGTTCAGCGATCTCGAACAGCCGCAGGATATCGGCCTCGCGCGAAATATCCCCCTGAATCCCCACGGCCCGCGATCCCGTGCGTGTTAAATGATCCAGCACACCGCGCGCCGCGGCTTCATCCTGCGCATAATTCACGGCGACGCTGTATCCGTTGGCTCCCAGCAGCCTCGCAATCGCGGCGCCGATTCCGCGGCTTCCGCCTGTGACGATGGCGGCACGTGGATTGACAGGGTTCATATAACCAGCATAGGCACACCGTTTACACCGCCGCGCTCGGGTGATAACGTGGGCGTTGATGAAATTGCTGGTATTGACGCTCGCACTCATGGCGCCTCTGGCCGCCCAGCAGGACACTCGCCTGGCTTGGGCGCCCGTACCCCACGCAACCGGCCACCTGGGTAGCGCCCAACCGGCCGCTGTGGAAGCTGGCCGATCTGCTCGCGCAGCACAAAGGCCAGCCCAACTGGACGCAAACCGTAGTCAGCGATTCGCAACTGCACGCCGACTACATCTCGATGGCCCCGGGCGCGAAAACACCTCGCCGCTTCCATCCCGATACGCGCGCATGGTGGATTGTGCAGGATGGGCAGATCCGATACACCATTGAAGGCCAGCAGCCGTTCATTGCGTCGAAAGGTTATATGGTGCAAGTGCCCTATCGCACCGTGTACAGCATGGAAACAGTCGGCGACAAACCCTCGCTGCGGCTGGAGGTGAACATTGCGGGCGCCCAGACCA
Organism: Bryobacterales bacterium; assembly: GCA_003132905.1. The sequence goes on from PKZC01000301.1 coordinate 3,681, forward strand.
TGTATCCGGTGGATGAAAAGCCAGTGCCGATAGACGGCGTGGATTTCGTGAAGGTGCGCATCCAGGGCAGAGGCAACTACGACCAGGGCAACAAGCCTTACATCGATTTCAACGCCGTGGTGGCGGGCACCGAAAAGCAACGCCGCTTCATCGCCGACGACCGCGCCGTTGCGAACATCATCATCGGCGATCCATTGAAGCAGCGTCCGGCGCCCGATACCGACAAAGGCCATTTCCACGAAGAATCACCCGAGTTCTGGTTCATTCTGCTGGGCAAGATGGAGTACAAGATCGGCTCTTTACCGATCTTTATTGCCGACCAGGGCGACATCGTGTACACACCCAAGCAGACATGGCATCGCGCGCGCTTCGCCGGATCGGATCTGGCTTGCCGGCTGGCAATGAACGGCTACCAGGATCTGCTGCACAACTACCAGCCGCCCGATTAGCCCGCCTGGATCTGGCAAGAAACCTGCTTCCAAGATCGCCCGTGGTGCTCTCCGAAGACGTGCGCCTGGTGTACGTGTTGGCTGAAAGTGGCGTCAGGGGCCATCTAACGTGCGGGCGGATTGAACGCCAATCCTCGGGTAAGCTCACCGTTTTCGACGCGCGCGGGGACCGGTTCGAGTATCTTTCTGGAGAACGAATCAGGAGTTGGTGTGTGGTGGGGCCAGACGGGAAACCGGTGGACGGATGGAGGGAGATTTTGCCCGAGGATCTGCCTCAACTCTTGCCGGGCCGCCCTGAGTGACCTGCGCTTAGTCACGCAGATCTGCGCGCCAGCACTGCGTCCCTTCACGCAGGCCCGCGTACGGATCCGGCTATAATCAGCTTCGATGAAGTTTGCCGCCATCGTTGTCTATACGCCCGATGCCTCTGCCATCGCCAAAGCGCGCCCTGCGCACCGCGAATATCTCACCGGTTTGCAGCAGCAAGGCAAGCTCGTGATTTCCGGACCCTTCAGCGACGATCGCGGGGGCTTGCTGGTCTATGAAGCCGAGACCCCGGCTCAGGTGGAGAAGCTGATCGCGGACGATCCCTTCGCTACCGGGGGCGTCTTCGTTTCCTGGGAAATTCGTCCCTGGAATGTGGTCTTCATCAACCGGGAACTTCTCTGCCCGAAGCCCTAATTCCTAATCCCAAGCGCAGGCTTGCTAACATTGAATTAGGGACCTCTCCCTGTTTCCCATGGAATTTGACTTCACGCCGGAGCAGATTCAGCTTCGCAAAAGTGTCCGCGAATTCGCAGAGCGGGAAATCCGCCCGCACGTCCTCGAATGGGATGAAGAGGAAATCTTTCCGCTCGAAGTGATCAAGAAAGCCGGCCAGCTTGGATTCCTGGGCGCGATTTTTCCAGAGGAATTCGGCGGTGCGGGGCTAGGCTACATCGAGTATTCCATCATTGTCGAGGAACTCGCGCGCATTGATCCATCGGTCGGGCTGATCGTAGCGGCCCACAATTCGCTTTGCACCAATCATATTTTTATCGCAGGCAGCGACGAACAGCGGCGCAAGTATGTTCCTAAGCTTGCGACCGGCGACTGGATTGGTTCCTGGTCGCTCACCGAATCGGAATCCGGGTCTGACGCCGGGGGCATGCGGACCAAAGCCGTGAAAGACGGATCGTGCTGGGTACTCAACGGCAGCAAGGTTTTCACCACCAACGCCGGTTACGCCGACATCTGCGTGGCGATGGCAGTCAGCGAGCGCGCCGCGTCGCATCACGGAGTTTCCGCGTTCATTCTTGAAAAAGGCGTGCCCGGATTTCAGATCGGCAAGAAAGAAAACAAGCTCGGGATGCGAGCCAGCGCGACGGCTGAAGTGATCTTTAGCGATTGCCGCGTGCCTGAATCGCAACTGCTCGGCAAACAAGGCGAGGGATTCGTCGACAGCCTCCGGATCCTCGACGGCGGCCGCATTTCCATCGCGGCACTTTCGGTGGGAACGGCGCAAGGCGCATACGAGGCGGCCTTGAAATATTCCAAACAGCGCAAACAATTTGGAAGGCCCATTTCGGAGTTTCAATCCATCCAGAACAAGCTGGCCGACATGGCTACCGAAATTGACGCCGCGCGCCTGCTTACTTATCGCGCCGGTTGGATGAAGGATCAGGGGCAGCGTGTGACCAAGGAATCGTCCATGGCGAAGCTGTTTGCCTCTGAAGTCGCAGTGCGCGCGACCAACGAAGCCGTGCAGATCCATGGGGGCAACGGATTCATCAAGGATTATCCTGTCGAAAAGTTCTATCGCGACGTTAAGCTGTGCACTATCGGTGAGGGCACTAGCGAGATCCAGCGCCTGGTGATCGCGCGCCAGCTACTCAAGAGCGACGCTTAAGAAAAAATGACCTCCTGGTCCGACAAGATCCTGGCAGGCGATCCGCGCGCCATAGCCCGTGCCGCCACTGAGATCGAAAATCGCTCCGCAACCGCCGAATCATTGTTAAAACAATTGTTTCCTCATACCGGAAAAGCCACGGTGCTCGGCATCACTGGCCCGCCCGGCGCGGGGAAGAGCACGCTGGCCGATCAGTTGGTGAATGAGTTTCGACGCGAAGGAAAATTGGTTGGCGTGCTCGCCGTGGATCCTTCAAGCCCCTATACCGGCGGCGCGGTTCTTGGCGATCGCATCCGCATGTTGAGCCATCATGCCGACCCGGGCGTCTTCATACGATCGATGGCCACGCGCGGCCATTTGGGCGGGCTAGCCGCCGCAACCACCGATATGGCGCTGCTGCTGGATGCGGCTGGTAAAGAGGTTGTGCTGATCGAAACAGTGGGCGTTGGCCAGGATGAAGTGGAAGTGGCTAAGCTAGCGGACGTGACCATCGTCGTGCTGGTTCCCGGCATGGGCGACGATGTGCAAGCCATCAAAGCAGGCATCATGGAGATCGCTGACATCTTCATCATCAACAAGGCCGATCAGCCGGGCGCAGACCGTTTGGAGCGCGAGATCCTGGCCTTCCAAAGCCTGTCGGCCACACCGGATGGTTGGGTTCCGCCCATCCTCCACACGGTTGCTACCGAAGGACGAGGTGTCAGCGAGGCGCGCTTCGCCATACGATCGTTTTTTGCGCGTACGAATGCCAAACAACGCTCTGTCGCCAATTGGACTCTGCGGCTGCGTGAGATGCTGCGCGAACGGCTGATCGAGCAATTTGGGAACATTGATTTTCAGGCCGCCGCCGGGGAAGTTGCGGAGCGGCATTGCGACCCTTACACATTCGTCGCTGGCTGGATCAAATCATCGAAGGCTGGATCAAACAAATTCGAAATTGACCATCTAGGCATCGCGGTTCGATCGCTGGATGCCGCTCTGGGCTTCTATGAAGAGCAGCTCGGCTTCTCCGTCAGCTTGCGCGAAACTGTGGCGCAGGAAAAGGTGAATGTCGCAATGCTACCCGCCGGAGGGCCTCGGATTGAGCTGCTGGAAGCGACCGAGCCGGATTCGGTGATCGCCAAATTTATTGAGAAGCGCGGCGAAGGGCTGCATCACGTCGCTGTTAAGGTGCCGGATCTTGCCGCGACCGTGGAGCGCCTGAAGGCGCATGGCGCACGATTACTGAATGAACCGCGCGCGGGCGCCGGCGGCCATCTCTATGTCTTCGTCCATCCAGCCTCTACCGGCGGTGTTTTGCTGGAACTGATTCAACAATGAAGAAACCAACCATAGGTATCATCGGAGGAAGCGGCCTCTATTCGATGCCGGGCTTCACCGCGCACGAAGAAATGACGATCGACACTCCTTGGGGCAGGCCCTCGGATCCGTATGTCGTGGGGCAGCTTGCGGGCAAAGAGGTCGCATTTCTTTCACGGCACGGCCGGGGCCATCGCCATTCGCCTTCGGAGCTGAACTTTCGCGCCAATATTTACGGATTCAAATCGCTGGGCGTCGATCGCATCGTGTCGCTCAGCGCCGTTGGATCGCTCAAAGAAGAGCACGCTCCGCTGAAGTTTGTCATTCCCGATCAGTTTTTCGATCGAACGCGCGGCCGGGTATCCACATTTTTCGGTGAAGGGTTGGTGGCGCACATCAGCTTTGCCGATCCGGTGTGCCCGCAGCTTTCTCAAGTGGTGCATCAGGCCTGCCTGGAAACCGGCGTCAGCGTGGCGCGCGGCGGAACGTATCTTTGCATGGAAGGCCCGGCGTTTTCCACCAAGGCGGAATCGAATGTTTACCGCAGCTGGGGCATGGACGTGATCGGCATGACCAATTTGCAGGAGGCTAAGCTCGCTCGCGAGGCGGAGCTGTGTTACGTCACCATCGCGATGGTCACCGATTACGATTGCTGGCATGAAGAACACGATGCCGTCACCGTCTCCGATATTTTGGCGAACCTCAAGCAGAATGCCGACAACGCCTGCAAGGTGGTGGCTGCAATCGTGGCAAGCATGCCCGACGTTCACGAGTGCAAATGCGGATCGGCTCTGGCGCATGCATTGATTACCGATCCCAAAGCGGTGCCCGAGGCAACGCGCAAGAAGCTGGAACTGCTGGTTGGAAAATATCTCGGCTGAGTCCGCTGGCTACTTTTGAGGCTTGTCCGGAGTGCCTTCGGAGGGTTTCTCTTTGGTCTGGTCTTCAGGCAGCGGGTCCGGCGTTTCGAACTTGATGCTGCTCTCGGTGCCGAACTTGCGATACAGCCGGAACTCGATGTCGTTCTTCGTCATCTGGCGATCTCGCTTCGACGTAAGCACCGACTTCAAAGGCAGCATGAATTGCTGGTCGCCGATGGTTTCCAGGTCGTAGTCGAGCGATGAAGTGATGTCGTGGATGGGGAAGCTGGCAGGCATGTCGTACGGAGTCATGACGATTTTCACCACCATCTTGGTGTCTTCATCGATATAGACCAAACCGCGATAGGCCGGCACGATGGCCAGCTTGTCGTCGGCTTCCACATGATATTTCGAATACTGCTGCTGCACGTCGTACGCGAAGACATACGTCTTGCGGCCGCGCAGCTTGCCCCAGTGGTCCCACGAGAATTCCGTATGGCTTTCCGGCTCGAAGATTTCCTTCATCATGCTGCCGAATTCACCTTCTGACGTGGTTCCGCCGAACTGCCGCATGTTGGCGTTCGTCACCGGCTGGTTGTTATGCAGAATCACTTCGTAGTTTTCGAAACCGTTGTAGCTTAGGCGAGCGGTGATGGTGTCGGAGTGATACCAGTTGTTTCCGGAACCGGTGGGATCGTAATCGCGCCGCGTCACTTGAACGCAAATGAAATTCGGCAGCTGCTTAGTGTAATTGAGGGCGTAGTCACGCGCTTCGTCGATGATCTTGGCTTGCTCTTCGGAATTCGGTGGAGGCGGTGGAACATACACTGGCGGAGGCGGCGGCGGGGTGGAAACCGTTAAGCTGGCGGAAGCCTCGCCCAGTTCGCGCAACACCGCTACGGTTTTCGGCCCTGCACCCAGGCTTTGCAGATCTTCAATGGTTCGGTCTTCCAGCTTGTCTTTGAGTTTTACATGGCGCAGATACTCGGCCACCTGCCGGTCGGGCTGCTTAAGCTCCACCGACGAACGAATGAACATGACCAATTGAGCAACGGTCAGGTTCATCTCACCGGCGGCGCTGAGCACAGCGGCCGTTACTAAGACCAGCAAAAAACGCATACTGATTTCATTGTCTCTCAGGTTGCGGGGGACAGCAGATTCTCCAATGCCGGATGCAATTCGGGATATTGAAAGCGGAAACCAGCGGATTTCGCAACGGTAGGGAGCACGCGCTGGCTGGCCAGCACCATCTCGGCCATTTCGCCCAAGGCCAGTTTTAGGGCAAAGGCCGGAACAGGGAGAATGGCTGGTCGATGAAGCGCTTGCGCCAGCCGGTCGGTGAATTCTTCGTTGGTGACGGGATGAGGGGCGGTGGCATTGACGGCTCCCCGGATCGCGGCGTAATTCACCGCGAACAGAATCAGGTTCACCGCGTCTTCCAGGTGAATCCAGGCCATCCATTGGTGGCCGGAGCCTAGCCGGCCGCCGACGCCGAATCGAAATGGAGGAAGCAGCTTGGCCAACGCGCCGCCGTTTCCCAAAACCATGCCGAGCCGGAGACGAACCACCCGAATCCCTAACGATTCCGCGGATTGAGCCGCTTCCTCCCAATCCACAACCACGCGCGCCAGGAAATCCGTGCCGGGCGGGGAAGCCTCCGTGAGAATCTGGTCGCCACGCGAGCCATAGTAACCAACCGCCGAAGCGCACACCAGCACTCGCGGGCGCAGCGACTGCGTGGACAAAGCTTTC
>PKZC01000128.1 GCA_003132905.1 Bryobacterales bacterium
GGCATCAGCAAGCCCTACCTGGGCAAATTCGTCTCGGTGGCCTCGGATTGGACTCCACTGAAGCACTACACCAATTTCTTCAGCGGATTTAACAAGCCCCAGGTCGATCTGTCCGACCCCTGGCAGTTCAAGAATTTTCTGATTACCGAAGGGGACGGCATTTGAAGCTATGGTCCAAAAGAGACTGGTTCAATTGGCCAGGAAGCACGGCACGCCGATTGTCGTCGTGGACCATAAGGTGCTTCGGGAGAACTACAACCAATTCCGAAAGTACCTGCCGCGCGTGGAAGTCTACTATGCGGTGAAGGCCAACAGCGAGCCCGCGATCGTGCAAACGTTCTACGATGCCGGAGCCAGTTTCGACGTCGCCAGCATGGCGGAGTTCCTGAACGTCCACGAAAAGATTGAGCATCTTCCGGCCAAGCAGCGGCAGGATTTCATCTGGGATCGCATTATTTATGCGAACCCGATCAAAGCGATTGAAACACTGGAGCAATTGGATCCATACAAGCCGTTGGTCACCTACGATAATCACGAAGAGGTGATGAAGATTGCACGCTACGCGCCGCACTCGGGTTTGGTGCTGCGGCTGCGCGTCCCCAACACCGGATCGGTGGTGGAGCTGTCAAGCAAGTTCGGCGCCTTTCCCGGCGAGGCCGTGGACCTGATCGCTTTCGCTCAGAATAACAAGCTGGAGGTGGAGGGGCTGAGCTTCCACGTCGGCAGCCAGTGCACAAACCCGCAGAACTACAGTCAAGCTTTGAACCTGGCCGCGGGTATTTTCGCGGAAGCCAAGACGCGTGGCTTCGATCTGAAGTTGCTCGACATTGGCGGCGGATTTCCTGCCCACTACGATGACACGGTTCCGCCCTTCCGGAGACTCGCCAAAATGATCAACGCCGAGTTGGACCGTCTTTTTCCCGAACCGATCGAAATTCTTGCTGAGCCGGGGCGATTCCTGGTCGCCTCGGCCGCCACCGCGGTGTCCCGGATTATCGGCAAGGCCGTCCGCGGCGGCAAGCTTTGTTACTACCTCAATGACGGCGTCTATCAAACCTATAGCGGCACGATCTTTGACCACGCAGTGTACCCTCTGAAAAGTTTCAAGAAAGGTCCCCGTCAGATCTGCTCCGTCTTCGGGCCCACGTGCGACGCCCTGGATACCATCAGCCTGGCCGAGCAGCTGCCGGACATGGAGATCGGCGACTTGGTCTACTCGGAAAACATCGGCGCCTATTCCGCCGCTAGCAGCACTTCCTTCAACGGCTTTCCGCCGGCCAAGATCGTGCATGTGAACCAGTGATGCTTATCCAAGAGTGTTCAGCTTCTTCACAAGTACTTTCGAGTTCCGTCCGCTGTGGTTGTACTTCTCGCGGCGGGCTGGCGGAAGATCGTCGGGTGTGCCTTCGGCGAAACCGCCTTTGGACTGAAAGTAAGTAAAAGTCTGCGTCGATAGCGCGATCAATTGAGTGAACCCCATTTCGCGAGCTTTATTTTCGACGAATTGAATCAACTTTCTGCCGATGCCCTGGTTTTCTTGCGATGGATCGACATAAAGACTAGCTAGTTCGCCCTGGTGTTGGGCGGGGTACGGGTGCAACGCCACGCACGCGACCGGGTTCTTATCGATTTCGAAGATATAGTAATCCGCCAAGTTCTTCTCAATTTCCGCGCGCGTCCGCCGGACGAGCTCTTCAGCTTCCACTGCCTTTTGGGTCAATGTCAGGATTGCCCGGATATCTTTCTTCTTGGCCGGCCGGATCTGTTCGTATTCGTTGGCGTAAATGAGCGTGCCGATGCCTTCGTTGGAGAAGACTTCGGCGAGCAGCCCTTCGTCCTGGCGGCCATTGACAATGTGGACTCGCTGCACCCCGGTGGCGCAGGCGGCGGCCGCGTAGCGAGCCTTGGAAAGCATGTCGGGGGCAAATCCGCCAGGCGCGGACTGTACAAGTTTCTGCAAATCCCCTGCCACCATCTGGCGGATCAGTCGATCGTTGTACCGCAACCCATCCTGAGAGGTAATGAAGATCAACTTTGTCGCCTTCAATGCGCCGGCCGCCTGGACCGCGATACTGTCGGAGTTGACGCGGTACGTCTTACCGTCGCCATCAAAACCGAGTGGCGGAACTATAGGAACAATACCCTGGTTCAACAAAGTTTGAAGAAGTTCAATATCGACACGCTCGACCTTGCCGGTATACAGTTGGTCGACGCCATGAATGATTCCGAGCGGATGCGCGATGATGGCATTGGTGCAGGCGGCGCGGAGGTCGTTGGCCGAAAGGCCTTGCAGGATCTCGTGCGTAAGACGGTTGGCCGCTTGCAGGGCAAGCTGCAATGTCGCGGCATCGGTCATGCCGGTGCCATCCAGGTTGGACGGCTGGACTCCCTGCTTGTCGGCGAGAGCCTTAATTTGCTCCGCCGCCCCGTGCACCAGCACCACGCGGATGTTCAATGAACGCAGCACTGCCACGTCCAGGAGGATGTTCGCGAAGTTTTCGTCCGTGACGATGCCTCCGTCCACTGCAAGAATGAAGGTCTTTTCGCGGAATTGCGGGATGTAATGCAGGATCCCGCGCAGGTCGGTTAGCTTCACGTTAGCACCGAGGCGGTTGTCTTGCGGCCTGTTGCAAGCTTCAAAATTGGAGTTGGTTCCACTTTACATCGGGACGGAGCTGCTGGCAGAAACGCGCCGTACCTGCTCACCTTAACACGAGAGATGTCGGGGAGGTTTGTCGGCGAGATCAGCTGGGAGCGATGCAAATCGCCGTTATTATCGATGAGATAAACGTAGCGGTTTTGGTGAACGGTACATAGCTTTGAAGGTACTCTTAAACAAGAGCCCCAACAAATAGTTTTCTGCCGAATCGGCCGCGGGCGCACATCATCGAATAACCATGCTGCTTCAGCCGGCGCGGCGGAACGGTCGCCGATATCTTAATCCTGTACCTACGAAGGTCGGGGGATTCTCGATCATCTTCAAGGTGGGGCTGCGGTTCTTTCTGGGCGCTAAGGCACGCTCACCACGCGAGCCGCTGGGTCCGTTTCATACAGACGCTACCATCTATGCCTCAAAGTCGAGTTCAGGACTACGCATCACCTGGATGGGACATGCGACGTCGATCATCGAGATGGATGGGGTACGCATCCTGATCGACCCAGTGTGGGATGAACGCGCGGCGCCGACGAACTGGACCGGGCCGAAACGTTTTTTCCCAGCGCCTCTAGAATTGAGGAATCTTCCAGCCATCGACGCAGTGATCGTTTCGCACAATCACTACGATCACTTGGGCGCGAGAACCATACGCGCGATGGCGCATCTGGCTGCGGTGGAGAGAGCGCGATGGATTGTGCCGCTCGGAGTAGGCGCACTGCTGAAGCAGTTCGGTGTTCCGGCGGCGCACTGCGTCGAACTGAACTGGATGGACAGCACACAAGTGGGCGCAGTGCGCGTGACGGCGCTGCCAGGGCGGCATTTTTCGGGCCGCAGCCCCTTCGATCGCTTCGAAACGTTGTGGGCCTCGTTTGTGTTGGCCGGGCCGCAACACCGAATCTACTATGGGGCCGATTCCGGAGAGTGGGCGGGCTTCCGTGAGATTGGGGAGCAATTTGGTCCGTTCGACCTGGCCATGCTTGAAATTGGTGCTTTCGATCCGTTGTGGGCGGACATTCACATGGGACCGGAAGGCGCCGTGCGCAGCTTTCGTGCTCTGGGCGGTAATGGATTGCTGATGCCGATTCATTGGGGACTATTCGATCTGGCGCTGCACCACTGGAGGCAGCCTATCGAGTCCATCTGGCCGATAGAGGGACTGAAGCTATGGTCGCCGACGCCGGGCGTTCCTTCGGAAGTAATCACAGGCGGGGAACTGCGGTCTGAGTGGTGGCGCTGAGGGTGGCGTCGGCCGACTGGCTGGAACGCTTTTAAGCGAGCCCGGTTCGCGTCAATTGCCCTGCACTTCGCGGAGCTTAGATTCGCGGAGCCTGAAAGATCGCCGAGCCACTTACTGAAGGCACATCGGTACCGGGAAGCCGACCAGTGTCCGGGATCAAGGCAAACGATCCATGAAAGAGTCTCGGCTGGGGGTACGCCGGCTATAACCAGACCCCTTATAACCAATCCAGCGTCTCGGCCGGATGGTCGGCGCCCACCACTCGTACGAACACGTCTTCCAGCGTCTCAGAGCCGGTTCGCAATTCGGCCATGGTGCCCAATTTCACGAGCCTGCCGTCATGAATAATGGCGACGCGATCGCACAGGCGTTCCACCACTTCCAATACGTGCGACGTCAGGAACATGGTTGCGCCGCGCCGCACTTGATCGAGCAGGATCTCCTTCATCAGGCGCGCGCCCACCGCGTCCACGCCTTCAAATGGTTCGTCCAGCAAGAAGAGCTCGGGCCGATGGATCAGCGCTGCTGCCATTGCCACGCGCTTCCGCATGCCCTTGGAATAATCGCCGATCAGCTTGCCCGGTTCACCATCCAGTTCAAACAGTGCCAGCAACTCGCGCGATCGTTCGCGAGCCACCGGGCGCTCCAAGCCGTACATTCGTCCGACGAACTCGGTGAATTCCAATCCGGTGAGGTGGTCGAACAATAGCGTTTCGTCGGGGACCAGTCCGATTTTGCCCTTTACCTGCTGGGCATGTTCGGGCATGGAAAGACTCGTTCTCATATTGCGACTTCCATGGGCGGCGGGTCTGCTTGGAAACGGGGGTGGGCGGCGTAATAGAAGGGGTTTTGACGCATCAGGTGTTTTGCGTGGCGCTCGAGTTGTTCTTTTGAAAAAACGAAGCCGTCATTCCTTAAAAAAACCTCCCGGTCGTTTGAGAAAGCCGCGGGGTCCCAGGGGAGTCCTTTGTGCTGGTGGCGCAGGAAGAGTTCGGCGGATTCGGTGAGCTGGCGGCGTTCCAGGCGGTGGCGATCCTCTTGGATTTCGCGGAGCTGATCGAGCGCTTTTTGGAACTGGCGTGAGAGTCGCGAGCCGTGGAGTCCGAGTGTGGCCAGCGTGGGGATTAGGGTTTGGGGGTTGGGGTTTTGGGAGAACAGCTCGGCTTCGAGTAGCGGGATACGTTTGAGACGCCAGGCAGTGTTGGCGATTTCGTGGACCAGTTGCGTTTCGGTGGCGGTGGCGGGGGCGTACTCGTCGAGAAATTGCTGGATGTGGCGCTGGTAGGTTTCGGGGTTTTCCGTGGGCATGACCGCGGTTTGGGCGGTGAGACCGTGGCGCAAGGCGTTGAGGGAGGAACGTTGCTTGCCGGGTTGGGTGCGAGGGCCGGTGGAGTGGAGGGAGTTGGCGCGGTTGGTGGCGGCGCGTTGGGATTTTGTTGGGTTCGCGGAAGGCGGAACGCGGGGCGAGCGAGTCTACTTTTTCTGCGTCGGGCTGCGGGCACACGCCTCTGCGGGCTAGCCAGCGTTGAACGGGATCTATTGTTGGTGTTGCTGGAGCTTGGGCTACGGTTGCCATTTGTCGACCTCGTTCACCGGGATAACACGGCCGGGGATGTAGGGACCGGCGGGTGGACATAGTTTGTTGAAGGGGAAATAGAAAGCGCTGGCTGAAGTTGGTGATTGTGGGAGCGACGATCTGTAGTTGGAGGAATTCCTTTCTTGGAATGTTGATCGGTTAGGGGTAGCGGTCATTTTTCTGGGGGCTGGCCTTTGTCATGCAAATGGGAAGACGGAAGGTGCAGGTCGGTAAGGGCGGGTTTGGGTGGACCTTAGCGCGTTCTCGTTCCTAATCCCAGACCTTCTCGAAAGGGACTTCGGGCCGGATGACTTTCGTCCAATGCCATTAGTATCCGGCAGTAAGAACTTCGGCAAGTGCCTCTTCGACATACACTCACCTAACGGTTCCGACTTCAACCGACGGCCCTTCGTAATCCTATCCCGTCGGAGGGAACCTAATGAGTATCTTGTGTATGTGTTGGAGTGATAGTTCCAGGCCCGTAACGATATCCTGGATGGCACGATCAGCCGAGATGAGAGAGTTCTCTAGGTCATAAACCGCCGTTTGAGCGTCGTCTAGTGCCCTGCCAGAACTTGACAAGTGCAAGGAAATCTCTTGGGCCATCGAGGTACGATCGGTACCTCTACCGAGGATCTCTCCGACGTTCAGGGCTTGGTGGGGTGGCCTCGGTGATGAGGAATCGACCAAGAGGCCCTCGAAGTCAAGAAAGTGCTTTACGATTCTTTTGCCCGCCTCTGAATGGAGTCTTCTCGCGGTTGGCAACATAGCCTTGTTAGTAATTACGAGTTGGGCGTTGGCCGGTTCGCGATACGCAAGCCTGCCTGCACGTCTATAGAGGGCAAGAATATCGCTCCAACTGTGTAGCTTCACCTCGCTTATGGTTGAACGCCTGACTGCTCGAAACACAATCTTGGAGTTCACTTTGTCAAGGAACACAAGAAAGCCTGTCCGCACCGGAAGGACGTAGTCCTCCAGATCGGTAGAGAAAGTAATTAACATGATTCGTGAACTCCTGCTGGACGAGCAGCACGAGATCGGCTTCGTCGAGTGCCAATTGTCTCAAGTCCGAGCGGCATTCGTCGGAGAATGTCAGATTGTAGTCAGTGAGACTTCGGCTGTCCTGCGTTGGATACATAAGAAGCGGATCCGCCGGCTGGATAGGTATTTGTACATTCGTCACCGAATGTTGTATTCCTTGATTGGGCTTCTTTCTCGAAATTAATACAGCGATTACGAGCGCCGCGATCCCACATGCTCCGAATGTGGTCCGAATCCAGACCGATAAGGCCGGGCCGTTAGGAACCATGGGATTTGTTCCGACCAGCCCTAGGCCTATAGCCGCAGCTGCAATCACGAGGAGCACGGCCGCAGGTTCCTTGAATTCGAGCTTGAACATAATCTGTCGATTCTATATCGTGCCCAGTGGTAATAGTATGACCATCGCTATTCCGTGTCCGTCTTCGAGATGTCGAGAAACGGCGTTCGAGAAATTACTCCCCGGAAATCGGCTAGTGTGCCGGAAACTTCCCCCAAACGGACTCATGGCTAATTCCGGATAGCACGTAATACGGGCGAGGAGGGTCTGCGGGCCGCTCGATGAAGGTCGCCAACGTAGCTGGGGAATTTCATTTGGTCCCCCGGCCTAATTTTGGGCCAAATTGGACCCTTGAGTATTCTTCTGACCGGTGAATCGTCTCTCGCGACTGGGTACACTCTATTATTGATGGCACGACACCCGCTTATCGCATTCGAAGGTCCGATCGCGGCGGGCAAGACCACACTAGCGGCCCTCCTGGCAGCGCACCTCGAAGGCGACCTCGTTCTGGAACCGTTTGAAGGAAATGAGTTCTTGAGCGACTTCTACCGTGACCGAGAGCGCTGGTCCCTTGCAATGCAACTGTCTTTCTTGGACATGCGTCGAGAGCAGATGATGGAGATACCTAAACCGTTTTCTCGCACGGTTGTTGCGGATTACTCTCAGTGGAAGGACGGGATTTTCGCGGGGATGCTGCTAAGAGATCGAGAACTGCGCTTGTTCGAACGTCTGAACCGGGTCGGGTGGGGGTCTGCGACAACGCCGGACATACTTGTCTATCTCGACGCAAACAACGACGTGCTGCTGAGCCGAATCCGATCACGTGGTCGACCGTATGAATTGTCGATCGATCCCTCGTACCTCAATTCACTTCGTGAGGCCTACGAGCGAGCCACACCTATTTGGCGGGATACGCGCGTAATTCGGTATGATACTTCATTTCTCAACTTGGAATCTGGAGAACAATTAAATCAATTCTTCCACGAGATCACTCGCCGGATCGCAGGTTAACTGCTAGGTACGCTCGTAGTGCCGAACGCTTCTCGTTGAAGCTTTTCAAGAAAATCGCTTAATGCGGGTCCGGCATCGTCGATCTCCGCAACGATTGGCAGGATCCCTCGGCGTTCGAGAATGGCCTCATGGACCGGATTTGGTCGCGTTAAGAATAAGTAGGACTTTGGTCTGGCGGAGGAATACGTCGATTCGGTCCACAGGCGATGAAGCTTGTATAGTAAATATCGCACGTTAACGTCCGACAGACTGTAGCCGACAAATAGTATGGCTTTTCCGATGCTGTCTGAACGTAGTTTCAGATCGAGTGGAGACTCGAATGATAGCCGGTCAAAATAACTCGTTTCGCTCAGAACCAGGGATTCGTCGTCGTCGAAATCGCCGTGCAGCTTGACGACCTGGGTTACACCTTCTTTGATCTTAGTGAAGTCTCCAACGTTTGCAATCTTCACAAATGGCTGTCCTCGGCGCTGAAATGCAATCTCGATCCACCGATCGTAATTCGTCGTGTAAATCGTCGGGAACTTGAGATCGATAATCGCGTTGTGGGAACGAGAGCCATCTACCTTTGCCTCATCTGTGTGCCATGTTCGGTCCATCCAGCTCCGTAGCGCACCCATTGAGGTCTTGCGGATCAAGTAGTATTCAGCCAGCTCAAGGTACCCGCCATGCCCCTCAAAAACCGCCGGATCAAAGTCTAACTGCTTTGCCATCTCTGCGACTAGCTCTCCCCAGCACGGCAATCCCAGGTTTCGGGAGAGTCCCGAGCCAGCAAAGAGCAATACCTGCCTCGATCTAATTGCCTCGGCTAGCTGCTGGATCATGACGTTACCCCTTTCGCCAAGTATTCGGCAAATTTATCGAGGGCGATTCGACGCATTGAGATCTCGTTCTTCTTGTCTCCCATTTCGGCGAATGTCATCGTATGCCCGTCGGGCTGGAATACGCAGTCCCACTGGAAATCACGCGATCCGCGCGGAGGCGACACGATGAGGCCGGGAATCTCGCCCTCGAAATTGTAAATATTCATGCCATCGCAGTATGCGATCGTCGTTTTAGCTTTCGCGGGCTCAGGTGTGGCAAACAACCTGGCGAAATCATCGGCCTTGAGTGCATCCCAAACGATCTGAGTGAGGCCTCCTGGCAGGCCCCGTAGGTAGTCGAGATAAAGTCCAGTATGTTCCACGAAAAGCGGTCTTCCGATTTGTGAAAATGCCTTCAGAACTTTGTCTCGGACCAGCTTCTTCGTTTCAGTGGTTTGTAGTTCGTCGATCTTTACGGGAGATCCTATTACGCGAATGGAATGAGCATCGAAGATTTGCGCGGCCTCCTCGATTTTGTACTTGTTGCTCGATACAAAGCGAATCTCGCGAACCGTGGGCACTCTTGAAGTTTACACCCTGGACTTGCCCTCACCCATCGCTCATTTGCGGTGCTCACGCGTCAGTCCCACGGCTGTTTTCTGGGGTCTGACTCCGAGCGCATCAGTTCTGAAGGGTGTTGCAAAACCTCGGTAAATGTGCAAAAGTACCTAGGAAACGCAACAGCATGAAAGTCGCCACTCCATCTGAAAGAATCCTGGCTCTGGCGCGGGAACGGAAGATCATCCGTCCCCGGGATCTTGGCAAGATTCCGACTATGCACCTGGTGCGTCTGGTCCGCAAAGGAGAGCTCGTTCGGCTGGGTCGGGGCATCTATTCGCTGCCGGATGGACGATCAACCGAGCATCACAGCCTTGCGGTAGTGGCGAAGCTGGCCCCTCGAAGTGTGGTCTGCCTTCTATCGGCGCTACGGTTCCATGAACTAACGACGCAACAGCCCAATGAGGTCTGGATTGCCATCGAAAATAAGTCGTGGGTCCCAACGGTCGATTCCGTTAAGCTGCGGATCATTCGGTTTACCGGCGAAGCCCTCAGGGCTGGGGTGAAGAGCCACGAAATTGAAGGCGTCTCCGTACGCGTGTTCAATCCCGCGAAAACCGTGGCGGATTGTTTCAAGCATCGCAATACGATCGGACTGGATGTCGCGATTGAGGCGCTCAAGGACGCTCTCAAAAGAAAGAAAACGACGGTTGATGAGATCGAACGGTACGCCAAGATTTGCCGGGTATCGCGGATCATTCGTCCCTATCTTGAGGCCGTGGCGTGAAATGAAGCCGTGACGTGAAATCCAAGCCTCCCAGGAATCTCGCCGCGTCGATGCGCGCCAAACTGCTGGATCGTGCGCGTGCACGAAAGGAAGATTTTCAGTTCATGCTTGGCCGCTGGGTGGCGGAACGGTTCCTGTTTCGACTGGGCAAGTCAGACCAGCGCGAAGTTTTTGTGCTTAAGGGCGCGACACTCTTTTTGATCTGGCAAGGTAAGCTCCTTCGTCCCACGCGGGACATCGACCTGCTGGGGTATGGCTCGGCGGAGATTGGGAGCGTGATCGAATCGATCCGGGATGTTTGTTCCATCGAGGTGGCGGATGGGAATTGTCTTCGATCTCGCGGGTGTCACCGGCGAGGAGATTCGGGGGGATGCCGAGTATGATGGCGTGCGAGTCCGGGTCCCGGCTACCCTCGACGGCGCCAGAGTTCAGCTCCAGATCGATATCGGTTTCGGCGATGCGGTGGATCCGGCACCGGAGGAATCGACGTTTCCGGTCATGCTGGAGATGGAATCTCCCCGGCTCAAGACCTACCCGCCGGAGGTAGTGATCGCCGAAAAACTTCAGGCGATGGTCCAACTGGGAATCGCGAATAGTCGGATGAAGGATATTTTCGACATCTGGATGCTCAGCCGCGAACAGTCATTCTTGATGTCCCGGTTGCGCCGCGCGATCACCGCGACGTTCGCCCGTCGAAAGACAGACTTGCCAACGGAACGTCCGACGGCGCTGACAGGCGCATTCCTGAAAGACAAGGGGAAGACCGGTCAGTGGAGGGCATTCCTGAGTCGGATGCAGTTGCCGAAAGACCTGGCCGATCTCGATACGGTTGGGAATGCGATTGCCGATTTCGTGATGCCGGTATTCGAAGCGGCGCGCTCAGAAAATCCGGACGAGTTCGAATGGCCCGCCAAGGGCCCGTGGAAAAAGACCACCACTTAGATGCCGTCCGTGCGCCTTATAACCAATCCAGCGTCTCGGCCGGATGGTCGGCGCCCACCACTCGTACGAACACGTCTTCGAGCGTCTCAGAGCCGGTTCGCAGCTCGGCCATCGTGCCCAATTTCACTAGCCTGCCATCATGAATAATGGCGACGCGGTCGCACAGGCGTTCCACCACTTCCAATACATGCGACGTCAGGAACATGGTTGCGCCGCGCCGCACTTGGTCGAGCAGGATCTCCTTCATCAGGCGCGCGCCCACCGCGTCCACGCCTTCAAACGGCTCGTCCAGCAAGAAGAGCTCGGGCCGATGGATCAGCGCGGCTGCCATTGCTACGCGCTTTCGCATGCCCTTGGAATAATCGCCGATCAGCTTGCCCGGTTCGCCATCCAGTTCAAACAGTGCCAGCAACTCCCGCGATCGTTCGCGAGCCACTGCGCGCTCCAAGCCGTACATTCGTCCGACGAACTCGGTGAATTCCAATCCGGTGAGGTGGTCGAACAACAGCGTTTCGTCGGGAACCAGTCCGATTTTGCCCTTCACCTGCTGGGCATGTTCGGGCATGGAAAGACCCAAAAGCTCGATCGTGCCGGAAGTGGGAGGTGCCAGGCCCATCAACATACGGATGGTCGTGGTTTTGCCCGCCCCATTTGGGCCCAGGAAGCCGAAAAAGCAGCCGCGCGGGACTTCCAGGTCGAGCCCGTCCACAGCCGCCTTGTTTCCATACACCTTGCGAAGGTTGTGGACCGCAATAGCCGCGCCGGAGCCCATGTGTTCCATATTACAAAAGCGCGGGGCCCTAGCTTTGGAGGCTCAAGCTTTTCACGTCAACGGACGATAGTTCTAGGGTGACAGCTTCCGCGACCACTTCCACGGCAGGGACTCCCACAGTTCGCGAGCGATCGTTGCTCGCTTTGGGGCAACTTCCACCTTTCTCGCCGATCTTGAATCGTCTGATTGCAAGCCTGGCGAGTGAAGATGTGTCGTTCGCCAAGATTGCCGATCTCATCGAAAAGGATACGGTTCTGGCAGGGAACATCCTGAAATTAGTGAATTCGGCGCTGTATGGTTTGGCGGGGACGGTCAACTCGATCCGCCATGCAGTTTCATTGCTCGGAATTACCAAGCTGCGCAACGCCGCGCTGAGTATGTCGGTGGCGCGCATGTGGAATCAGGTGAAGACTCCTCCCGGATGGTCAACGCCGAACTTCAATCAGCACTCGGTGGGCGTGGGCATCCTCTCTGATCTGCTGGCCCAGCGCTTGAACGTGGCTTATGCCGAAGGCGCTTTCGCGGCTGGGCTCTTTCACGATTTGGGCCTGCTGCTGATAGCTATCGGGCTGCACGACGAGTACAAGCAGATGGCGCTGCTTTGCCAGGAAAACAAGCAATGGAATCAGGATTATGAAGTCCAGGTTCTCGGGATGACGCATGCCGAGCTTTCCGCCGACGCTTTGGCGCAATGGAACCTGCCGGAGGAAATCCAAATGGCGGTGCGTTTCCACGGATCGCCCGAGCTTGATCCTACGGCGGGGGTCGCTGGCCAGTTCACGCTGAGCCACGTTTTGAATGCCGCCGATCGTTACGTCAAGGGGACGGGAGTGTTTGTCAGTCTTTTCGAAACTCCCAGCGATGATCCTCAAGCGGCGCTCGAACAACTTGGGCTGGGCGACCGGCTGCCGGTGATCCTGGGCGAGTTCGACAACGAATTTACCGCGATCAAGGCTTATTTCTAAAGACGGTCTAAAGAGCTTTGAAAGCGGCTCTAAGCGAATCAGCCGCTTGCTGGCTTTCCTTATTATCGGCCTTCGGATCGCTCCACGGTTCGGTTTGCAGGAGCTTCTTGCGCTTCTGCTTCGCGACGACAACCCTAATACTTGTTTGATTGTCGTTGTCCTTGATGAGGGTAACGATGATCCGGGTTCCGGTCTGCGAGTAGCCGCCTGTAATTTCCATTGCGGTGATGATCTGACCCGCGTCCTTATCGGCCCGATCGATGGAATGGCCTTCGCGTTTCAGCTCGTTGACAACGATCTCAAACGTCTTTTCGATCGACGTTGGATTCTGAAACGTAATACCGCCTTGCACGTTCTTGGGAGCTGCGGCGTCGGCAGCTTCCTCGGCCTTTCGGTCGTGACGGCTCTGCGCGGTGAGCGGTTGCCCGACAAGGGCAAGCGAGCTGATCGCGACGATGATAATTTGACCGGTCGTTGAGTTCATCTGGAGTCCTTTCTTAGAGAGATACGGGGTAGCCCTACCAGCGGCAGCGGCCAACATGGTGCTGCTCCCCCGCTTCATGGGCCGCTCACTGTGGAAATCTTGCCCGTAAACGTGCCGCTGAGAGTCGTGCCTGAACTCGTGAATTGAAGCGCACCGTTGACTGTGGCTCCGACGGCCGGAGATGGGATAGTAATCGAGAGAGTGGCGGCACTGAAGTCAGAGTAGAGAACATCCGTAGAGAGATTTAGATAGCTGCTTGCCGGGTCTGCGCCGATATAGGTTAGCGTATTCCCCGAGGCGCTGGATTGTTGGTCGAAGAGGATCATGATCTCTATTAAGGACCCGCCCGAATTGCTCAAAGTCCCCAGCGTCCCGTCGGAAAGCGGGAGCGTTTGAACTTCGACTGGCACGGTCTGTCCCGAAATAGTCAATGTTCCGTAGATATCGAACCCAGAGTTTTCGAACGTATTTGTGGCCGTGGCTGGGGTGATGGTCAGGGAAGCGCTCACTGGACTAGATCCCAGTAAAGTGGCTGTGATTGTTACCGTGGTAGTGGACGTGACGGATGGTGCGCCGACTGTGAAAGTTGCACTCGTTTGCCCAGCCAAAACAGTCACGGAAGAATTGGTCTGCAAAATCGCAGGCGAGTTTTGAATCGTTATCTGCACCCCGCCAGGCGGAGCGGGGCCGGCGAGGGTCACGGTGCCGGTGACGGAGCTTCCGCCAGTTATAGAGGTCGAAGACAGCGCTAAACCCTGAAGTGTCGGTGTTATCGCTGCAGTTGTCGTTAGGGCGGCGCGCCCGATTTCGTTCGCGTAGTATGCCGTGAACCAGAGCGTATCGTCAGGCCCTGCGGTGATGCCGTAAGGGCCACTTAGGGAGCTTGGCAGAGGGTACTCCGTGATCGCACCGGCCGTCGTAATGCGTCCAATGTTGCCTGCGGTCTGTTCCGCAAACCAAAGCGCGCCATCAGGCCCAAGTGTGATTCCTATAATGTCGCAGCAAGGCGTCGGTACTGGGTACTCGGTGAGGACGCCGGTGGTAGTAATCCGCCCGATCTGCTGGGGGGTAGCGTTGGTTTCTGTGAACCAGAGCGCCCCATCGGGGCCGGCCGTGATCCACAAAGGACCGCCGAAAGTTGCAGCGGAATATTCGGTGATCATGCCAGTGGTCGTAATTCGGCCAATATTATGAGGGTTGCCAAAGCTCTCCGTAAACCACAGCGCGCCGTCGGGCCCCGCCGTGATCCCGATGGGTTGGCTATTCGCCGTAGGAACCGGGTATTCGGTAATAACTCCGGACGTGGTGATGCGCCCGATATTGTTGGCGAGGTTCTCAGTAAACCAGAGTGCGCCATCCGGTCCGGCAGTAATCCCATAAGGACTCGCAGAACTTGGAACTGGGAACTCAGTGATGAGGCCACTTGTAGTAATCCTCCCGATCTTCTGGGCAAAGCCTTCCGTAAACCAAAGCGCACCATCCGGCCCCGCCGTGATCGGGTCCAGACCGCTGTTCGGGGTTGGCACGGGGTACTCGGTGAAGGAACCGGCGGTGGTGATGCGACCGATCTTGTTGGCCGTGCCTTCTGTAAACCAGAGCGCGCCATCCGGCCCAGCAGTAATGCCGTACGGGTTGCCAGTTGCGTTTATGAAAACGCTGTTCGTTGGCACAGGATACTCAGTAATGCTGACCGACACGGAACCACCACCAGGAGAAACCGTGAGAACGGCAGTTACGGTGGACGCCCCGAGACTTGCAGTAATGGTAGCGGTTTGAGTGGAGGCTACGGTCATGGTGGCGATGGTGAAAGTCGCGCTGCTCTGTTCCGAGGCAATCGTCTCCGACGGAGGAACCTGCACGCTTGAATTGTTAGAGGAAAGCGTGACTTGTGCTCCGCTGGTCGCAGCCGGGCCGGAGAGGGTCAGCGTCGCAGTGACAGAAACACCCCCCACAACAGAGGCAGGGATTAGAGTCAGGCTTTCGAGCTGAGGGTTTTTGGTTGATCTTGGCCCGACCGCGATCGTCGCTCCTGGCGTACTAATAATCTTGCCGTCGGCGGTCTGGACTTGGAGTGGAACGGCATCGCCAGTTGGCGCGCTGCTCGGAATCACGATATTGATCTGGTTGACGCCGGGAAATCCGGGTGCCTGCCCCGCAAACTGTACCTGCGCCGTAACGCCGCCAACCATCACTGCGGGCATCGCATCGGCAGAGTGGGTGATTGTAAGGTCAGCAGCGCCATCCGAAATGGGCGGGGTCATCGCACCGAGGCCGGTGGCGTAAAAGAAACCGGATTGGCCAATAGGGACCGGAGCCGTCGGATAGCCGATCGATGCGCTCGCCGAGGCAGGTGCAGCAATTTTCGCCGTATTGTCAGCGGGGTCGATGAAGGCGAATATCACATTTCCTTGGCCGGTTGGCGGAATGGTGAATACACCCGGCGCCGCCNNCCGCCACAATCGGTACCGATTGCGGCGGCGAGGATACGCTGTTCACGGTCACCACCAGGTTCGCTGTGCCGGACGTCTGCCCCGCAGGCAGCGCCTCAAAGGGGACTTGTGCGTTGACGAGAGGAAATGCACCTGTTGGGACGACGGCGCTCAGGGGAGCGGGAATACCGTTGAACGTCACACTCGCCCCTCCGAGGGAAATCGGGAGGGGCGTCGTGGTGGCGGTTGCGAGCGTGGCTCCCGGAAACGTTCCGAAAATGGATACCAGTGAACCGGGCGCAACCGCCGATCCATTACCATTCGCGTCCTTTGCAAAGCTGGCGGCGTTGGTCACGCCGCCGACGGCCACAGTGGGTGAGGAACTCGGACCGATTGTGAAAGAAATCGCAGCGGAGACGCTCCCGCCGCTCGACACTGTAATTGAGGCGGTTCCTGAAGAAGCGATCAGGCCGCTGTTCACCGCTGCTTGCAATTGTGTGGCACTGACAACGGTAGTCGGAAGCGCGCTTGCATTCCACTGAGCCACCGCGCCAGCAGCAAAATCGGATCCGTTCACTGTGAGCTTAAAGGGAGGTCCTCCGGCAGTGTCTGAGGAAGGAGACAAACTCGTAATCGTCGGAGAAGTATCGCCCGTTGCCGAGAGAATGAAGTTCAATGTAAAGAGAGGAGCGCTGGCATCATCCCAGAACACCTTGAATTGTCCAGGCTCCAGGATAGGAAGCGGCCGGCGATCCGCTGATCGGGATCTGGGCGAAAAAGCACTGGTAGCCGTTCTGGCCAGGCGATGAGACCGTCGAATTCACGCTTCCATAAAGGACGCCGTCAGGACGCACAAAACTTATCTGGGTAGAGTCTCCAGCGTGTGCTCCGGTAACGTCGAAGTAAAGGAAGACCTGCGCAGACAAGGTCGTAAAGCTTGTGACCTCGGGGGGGATAATGCACAAGCCGTTAACGATACCGTTCATGTTCGACGTGAATTTGTTTAGGACCGTCAGACCGCTCGCGGACGTTGAGGGAACGGTAAACGTGAGATTCCAATTGTTGCTGCCTGTGGAGTGGTCCACTCCGAGCGTCTGCTGCAGGCTGCCGCCCGGATAGTTAAGCGTGTACGTGCCGGTGGGCACGCTGTAGAAGACATTCGGCCCAGTGCCGGACAACAAGGTTGGGCCGCTTAGTGCGTATTTCACGCCCGGGGCCGACTGGACGGCGATGCTCGTTGTCTGCGCCAGCGGGCCGTGCAGAAGAACCTTATCGATCTCCAGTTCGACGGTATTAGCCGTTAAGGACTGTGCCCCTACAACAGTCAGGAAATGAAGCGGGTTAATATTGATGACACTGCCGTAAAAGGCCGAGAACGCTCCGAAAAAATCTGGGGGAGCGACATCATAGTAGTTTGGCCAAGAAGGCACAACGTTTTGAATGCTTTGCTCTTGGAACGTAACAACATCGTCTCCATCGGGACCCAGCACTGCTGAAAAACCGGGGGTCGTATAACTCTGGATGGAAGCGATCGTCAAACCCGTAGGTGGGCTGCCTGCGCTAGTATTCAGCGCGTTGATCACGAAGCTGGATTCTTCCAACTCGCGTCGGTTTAATGTGTCCAGGCCAAAACAAAACGCGGGAAGTGGAGCGAGCCAGCTGGCCCAATTTGTTATTTCCGCTCCTCCGTGCGGTGTGTCGAGCGTAATGAGCTTGCTGATGTCCTGCGTGTAATATGTCTTCGGTGCGGCAAGGCAAGCATACGTGTTCTGATCGCTGCATGTTCCCCCTGAAGAGGAAGCGTAGGGAATGGCTAGATTTTCTACGTAAGCTCGTGCATCGAGGCCCCCCTGGCTGTGGGCAATCACGATAACATCCTCGACGAGGGTCAGCGCCGTGATTGCCTCGATGACGTGCGCGAGTTCGTCCGCCTTGTTCAAAATGGAGACCTGCGCCACATTGTTTGCGTCTATTGACGAGAAGTCTGTCGACGATGGATCGAAGAAGTTAATTGCGAAGAAGCGCGTCGAGGAAGGAACCGTGGACAGGAAGTCCTGCCCGTTGGGCCATGTCTTCACCCTTTGACTATTGGTGTCGTAATACACCGTCCAGGGCACTGCATTGGTGTAAAGGAGCGGCTTTAGGCCAGTCACGTGATTGATCACGCTTGTCTCGAGCGTGCCCCAAGAGACCGCCGTATCGCAAAAGCCATGAACAAACAAAACTGGGCGGCCAACGGAGGGTTGAGAATGCGCGAGGGAGCCAGCCGAAAAGAGAAGGATCAACGTTCTCAGTCGAAGCATCCAAACCTTCCTGCGTTCGTGTTTCGGCAGTGCGACAGTTCGCACGATGCTCCGCAAGCGAAGTCGCTGAAATCGGCAGGTGTACGTGAGTAAGGCAAGTTCTTGGATACCTTACTCGATCAATCGGAACGTATACATCTTGCCGATTGATGCGCTATTGGATGACGTGACTGCTCCGGGCGGCAGGAAGCCGTACTCTCCAGCCCCTAGGCTCGGCAGCAATACCTTATACATTCGATTGGCGATTTTCTTGTCTTCAAAGGGAACGACGTCACGAGTGGCGCCACCCGAGACGTGCATCACGCCGCCGGTCACGGTGCGGAACTCTCGAGAATCCTTCTCTTCGCGCAGATGCAGCAGCTGGTATTCCGTAATCGCCACGCCCTCTGGAGCGTAAATCAGAACTTCGACTGGCGAGGCAGCCGAATTTCGGCTGTGGTCTCCCGCGATATGCCCGTTAATATCGCCCTTGACGATCCCAGCCGACGCAATGCTCTTCATGACGCCGCCAGTCTTCCAATTGACGACCTCCGGAAGCATTTCCTCCCACTTGCCCGCCTTTTTGTAGAACACGCCGATATCGATACCCGGAGGAATGTCGCCGTCAGCAGGCGTCGTGCCCGCGGAAGCTACGGCAGTGGGCGGGACCGTCCCCGTACCCTTGCCCACCATCGCGGTAAGGATCTTCTCGGAGACACCCTTTTGCTTGAGGTTCACGAGATCGTCAGGCGTCAAAGAATATTTTCCGGGTTGGTTCTGAATCATGCTAACGATGAGGCCCTCGCCCAAGCCCGCCTTCACCATCTTCACGATCGAATCGTTGCTCAGTGTTTCCTGGGCAGCGGCCAGGAATGCGAACGCAATAAATAAACGCAGAATCTTCATCATTCGCCCTCAACTGTCGTCTTTCAGCCAGGATTTCCACTTTACCCGGCGGAATTTCCATCTTGTTCTGGACAGTCAATAAGTATACACCCGGCTGCGCCTGATCGATCCTTTGCTCGCGACCGCTTTTGGCAACACTTACGACTCGTAGACGGAGCCGACAAATATGAAGTCCCGCTCTGTCGGCCATTTTCGCGGACAGGCACTACACACTCCTGCACGCCTATCCTATAAGCCGGTCAAGCAGTGGCGAACGGCTGCCGGTGATTCTGGGCGAGTTCGACAACGAATTTACTGCGATCAAGGCTTACTTCTAGGCGCGTCCCCGTAAAACTCGCCGGCTCCGATAATTTCGGCCGGGCCCGTTAAATAAACCGAGTCTTCCCATCGCAGTTGTAGCGATTCGCCGGCCGGAGTCTGAATCGTTACGGGGCTTGCCGCTACCTTGCGGAGAATCGCGGCCACGCCCGCGCCGGTGGATCCGGTCCCGGAACTGAGCGTTACGCCCGCACCGCGCTCGTAGAAACGGGTCTCGATGGTGTGTGCATCGATCACTCGGACAAACGAAACATTGGTGCGTTTTTCAAAGCGGGGATGGCCCTCGATCTCCGCGCCTAATGCCTGCCAATCCGCGGGAAAGCTCTCGACGAAAACCACGCACTGGGGATTGCCGACGTCGAGGATGGTCACTTCCTGTTCGCCGTGCTGGAGTGGGATGCCGCAACGGATCTGGCGTGCGTCGTATACGGGCTTGCCCATATTCATTTCGAATGAGAATCGCCGGCCTTCGCGATGGAGCAGACGCAAATGCTTGGGCCCGGCGCCGGTGTGGATTGTCACTTGATCCACGGCGCGACCGGCCGCTTGTTCCTTATCGATCAATAGGGCGGCTACGCAACGCGTACCGTTGCCGGACATTTCGGGCTCGCTGCCGTCGGCGTTAAACAGACGGATGGTGGAATCGCGCATTAGGATCCAGCCGTCGGCGCCAATCCCCGTATGCCGATCGCAAATGGCGCGCGCGGTGGACGGGAGATCGATGCCTGGAACCGCGTCAGCTGGCGTCAGCAGAAAATCATTTCCAGCGCCGTGCGCCTTGGTGAAAGGTATCGCCATGGGGTCAGTCGCGTTTATAGATTTCAATCACCGCAGCGCCTTTGACTTT
Source organism: Bryobacterales bacterium (assembly GCA_003132905.1). The sequence goes on from PKZC01000128.1 coordinate 19,892, forward strand.
AACCGTTTGTACCAAATGATAGTGGGGGCCGGTTCGCAGCGACGCTTTCTGGATCGCCGTCGCCACTGGGTCGCCTGCGATGGCCAGCGCCCATTCTTCGTGCAAGAACAGGTCGGGTCGAGTGGTGGCAGCCATCCACTGCGGTTCATCGCCATCGTACAATGCCTCGCGCAAGGGGATGCCGGCGGCTCGCAGGATTCCCGCTAGATCGCTAAAGCTGGTGATGACACCTTGGCCAGAATGGTAGGAGCCTGCGAGCGACGACGCGGCTGCCTGGGTCCACGCGCGGCGAGTGATGGAGTTGACTTGCGACTCTTTCCACGTGATTAAACGATCGGGTCGCGGGTGGATGAGCCAGGGCACGGTGGCTGCGATCACGATCGCGATTGCCATGCATGGTCGCCAGCGCAAAGGTCCAAGGAACACCAGGCTGCCAGCGCCGATCGCGAGTAGCGGCAGCGCGGTGAGCGCGTAGCGAGTGTTGTAGTAGGAAAAGGGCCACAGCGTTGGAACATAGATGGGCGCATTTCCGGAGTGCATGCTCCACAGGTAAAAGACAGGTGGAAGAACGGCAAACAGGACCGGCCAAAACAGACGGCGTGCGAAGGCGGCCGCGAGGCCTGCTATCCCGATTGCTGCGGCCGACCAGCCCACGCAGAGCCGCACGGCTGTGAGGTAGTAGCGCNNCCCGCCAATCGTGATCGCCTGGATAAGGCATCATGTTTTGCGCCAGGGCCCGATGGTAGATGCTCAAGGGAGCGTAGTATCCGTTGAAGAATTCGAGCGGATTGGAATAAATCCACAAGTTATGCGCGAGCCAGTAAAGCGGGCCGAGGGCTGCGATCGCCGAGAAAAGCGCGGCCGCGCCTAGCCGGTTCTTCCGGGCTGCGATCAAGAAATACAGGGCGACGAATGGGATCGCAAACCAGCCCTCGTATCGTCCGAGGGAAGCTGCGATGCTTGCGATCCCGGCGCCAATTACAGCGGTGAGCGATTGAGTCTCCCGGAAGAGAATCGTGAAATACAGCAACGCCATCAAACCCGCCAGCACCACCGTTTCCGTCATGGGAGTGGCTTGCAAATACAAAAGGTTCGGATTGAAGGCCAGCAATCCCACGGACGCGAATGCGGCTGCCGAAGAATGCGTGGCACGCCGCATGGCCGCGAACAAAAAAGCCCCGGCGCAAACGAAACACGCCGAAGATGGGATTGCGCCCGCCAATCCGCTTCGCCATAGCTGGTCGTTCCTGACGAACGGCAGCATCAACAGATGCGGCAGGGGCAGCCAGACCGTACCGATTTGATCGTAGCCTGGTTTTCGCGAATCGACGATGCGGCGCGCTATATCCAGATGCGCCTCGGCATCGCCATAGTACAAAGTCCAGCCAGAATGATTTACATACGCGGTAGCCAGACCGCTGATCGCGGCCAACAGGACGAAGACCAGCGCGAGCTCGATCCGGATATGTTTCAAAACTCGGTGAAGTCCCGAAACTCCTGGAAGCGCTGGTCGATGTCTTTGCGGGTGAGCGTGCGGAAACGGTCGACGCCGAACTTCTCGCAACAGAAGCTGCCCATGACAGACCCGTAGATCACGGCGCGGCTGATATCCTTGGCGCTCACGTGCCCGGCCTTGAGATCGACACCCTTTTCGGCGAGATAGCCTATGAAGCCGCCCGCAAAGCAGTCGCCCGCGCCAGTAGGATCGAAGACTTTTTCGAGCAAGTAGCCCGGAACCATGAAGTGCGAATCGCCGTGGAACAAAATAGCGCCATACTCGCCGCGCTTGATGACCAGGGTTTTGGGGCCCATCTCCATCACCTTGGCCGCGGCGCGCTTCAGGTTGTTCTCGCCGGAAAGCATGCGAGCTTCGCCATCGTTGATCAGCAGAAAATCCCAATCGTGGATGGTCTTCAACAGCTCGTCGCGAAAATCCTGGATCCAGTAATTCATGGTGTCGNNTTCAGATCGGTGCGCAGCGTGGTGCGATCGTTCATATCTTGGGAGTAAACACCCGCCCAGAAGAACGTCTTGCCACCCTTCACACGCTCTAAGCCTTCCAAATCGATGCCGCGGTCCGACAGAAGTTTCTCGTCTTCAGCGGCGAAGTCGTCGCCCACCACGGCGACAATCTTGGTCTTAGCAAAATAGCTGGCGGCTAAACAAATGTAAGTGCATGCGCCACCCAGCATGCGATCCACTTTGCCATGCGGAGTTTCAACTCCGTCATAGGCGACAGAACCTACTACGACAATAGACATAGTTTTGATTCTATATTAGGACGCCGTTGACGCTTCAGCGCAATTCCACCACGCCGGCACCGGTGATGCGGAACGTGCCGCGCTCCTGCACGAATACCACGGCGCGCAGGTTTTCGCGCTTCCATTCGCGGGGCAGGCGTAACGTCGATACCAACTGGCCGCCATTGGCTCCCTGCGGATTGATTCGTCCAATCACTCCGAAGCTGCGAACCACTGAAGAGTGGCGTAACGTCCGGCCGCTATTCTCGCCGCGCTGCACAAACGTCATCAGTCCTTTTTCGGTTACCGCCAGGTAAACATTAGAGTCGCGCCATTTGACCGTTTTGGGATTGGTAACTTGGACGGAAAGATCCAGCAGGTCCGGGTCGTGCGAATTGGGATTCGCCTCGACGTTGACCAGGGTGGTGGCGTTCTGGGCGGCCGCGCCGATTTCAAGATAGGCCCGGTTCATATCGTTGCCGACGAACGCGCTTTGGCCGTTCACTACCATCTGCGGCGTGTAAATATCGGAGGCCTTAAAGGCAACGGCGTAATCGTTCTGCCGGGCGCGGTACTGCGGAGATGAAAACGGGTCGGTCCAGCCCAGCTGATTCCAATAATCGACGTGCTCTTCGATGGCCACTACCTGCGCGCCCGAAACGGGCTGCGTTTGCTCCAGGCGCGACAGCATGCGCTCGGCGGCGGGACAACTGGAACAACCTTCGCTGGTAAATAGCTCGACGACGACGGGGACAGGCCGGTCGGCCGCCCACGCAAAAGGAACACCGATGGCGAAGGCAAAAGCATACAAATACCGCATAACCTTTAGCATATTACGCTATTAAGTCCTGCGGCGTGGGGGGAAAATCCGACGGGTGCGCGACTAGAGAG
>PKZC01000388.1 GCA_003132905.1 Bryobacterales bacterium
TCCACTTGAAGAACAACTCCACCTGCCAGCGGGCCTTGTAGATCTTCGCGATAGTCACTGCCGGAAGCAGGAAATTATTGGTGAGGAACTTGAATCGGTTTCCGGTTTCCCCATCGAGATAACTGATTCGGCGGAGCGTATCCGGGTAGGCCATGGCCGAACTGAGCGCAGTCAGGATGACAGTGTGATCGGAGCGGACGCCAGTGCTCTTGTCCACCACGCGAGAGTAGCGGCGCTGCAGAATGACGTTGGATTTCGTGCGCACCACGAAGAAGGCTCCGCATGCCGTGAAGCCAAACAGCCGTTCGAAATCCAGGTAGCCGCGGTCCATGACGTAGAACGCACCAGCCTCCGGCAGGATCTCGTCGAGGACGTTGACGTCATGCACCTTGCCATCCGTAATGCTGATAAACGTGGGGATATTGCCGTGAAGATCGAGCAAGGTGTGCATCTTGACGGCGGCCTTGTGCTTGCGAAATTTGGCCCAGGGGAACAGCGCTAGGCAGAGGTCGATGGTGGTCGAGTCCAGTGCGTACAAACTCTGATCTATCTCGACGCCAATCGGATCGGACGCATAGAGCGGTCGCGCGATTCCGATCAGCACCTGCGCGAAGTCGGCAAAGATGCGCCAGTCGTGTGCCTCGTTGGCATCGGCCAAATTGGTGCGCGCCACTTTTCCCCGGAAGCCCACATGCTAGAGCTTGCCGCTCATTGACCGGAGGCACGCTTCTATGTCGCGCAGACTCTCGCGGTAGGTCAACTGCGCGAAGGCCATCGCCAGCAACTGGTCCAAACAAGAAAATCCCCGGAGACGAGAATCGCCTCGATAGCGGCTCACACATTTCTGAAATTCATAAGCAGGCAGGTAGTCCAGCAATTGAGCGAATACGGTCCGGCCAAGATTCATCCACCATTCTGCGGTGGCACCCGGCTTCTTCCTCAGAAGCCACTTTCGTTCGCCAGAACTTCAAATCGAAAAATCCAGAATTTCCCCTAACCTACTGATCAGGAGTACTTTATTCGCTTTGAAAATACTTTAGCCGGACAGCAGTGGGTCAATCTATATCTTGCTTTTATCCCGGCGAAGATGCTCTTGGCGTCAAGCTACAGGAGGAATTGAAGAGGGCCGCTACGCAAGGGCATTTCGGGAACGAACGTTGGCAGATCAAGAAGGACGCGGCGCGATTTTGGGCCAACGTGCTTACGATGGCCCTCCGAAGCGAAAGTGGGGAACTGCAGGGCTTTGCGAGAGTCGTGCGCGACTTCAGCGAGCGTCACTCGGCGGAAGAGAAGTTGCGGCGCGGCGGCGTGCTCCCGAGGCAACGCGCGGAAGAGTCGACCGTTGCCGGGTTTGTTTTAGGCGAGTTTGACCATATTACGGAGGCGAATGACGCTTTCCTCCATATGGTCGGTTATAGCCGCGAGGACTTGATCGCGGGCCACCTGTATTGGCCGGATCTCACTCCGCCGGAATACTCGCATATGGATGAAGAGGCCCAGGAAGAGTGCTTGCGGTACGGGATCTGCACGCCCTTTGAGAAAGAATACATTCGCAAAGACGGAACTCGGATCACCGTTCTGGCCACAGTCGCAGTGTTAAACCTGTCTCCATTTCGTTGGATCACGATTGTACAGATCACGGGAGGCTTGGGAACGGAGAAAATCAGCAACGAGGCCGAGGGCGACAATTTTGAGGAGATTGTCGGCAGAAGTGCGGCTCTGAAGCGGATCTTAGAACAGGTTGAAACTGTTGCTCCGACAGATGCGACCGGTGCTGATTCTGGGCGAAACCGGTACGGGGAAGGAGTTGATCGCTCGCGCCGTTCACAGAATGAGTCCACGGAGGGATCTTCCTTTCGTCACGTTGAATTGTGCCGCAATTCCCACCGGGTTACTCGAAAGCGAGCTATTTGGGTACGAGAGAGGAGCCTTTACCGGCGCCTTGTCGCAAAAGATTGGCCGGTTTGAAATGGCGCACCGGGGGACTCTGCTTCTGGACGAGGTGGGCGATATCCCGCTGGAGCTCCAACCCAAGCTGCTGCGGGCATTGCAGGAGAAGTCGTTTGAGCGGTTGGGCGGGACCAAAACAATTCCCATCGACGTCCGCCTGGTCGCTGCCACCAATCGCAATCTGACTCAGATGTTGGGGGATAAACTTTTTCGCAGCGATCTCTACTACCGGCTGAAAGTCTTCCTGATCACGATACCACCGTTGCGCGACCGCCCCGACGACATTCCTGCTCTCGCCGAATTCTTCACCCGAAAGTACGCCCGGAAAATGAGCAAGCGCGTCGAAACGATTCCGCCGGAGACAATGCGTGCACTGGTGCGTTGGACCTGGCCAGGGAATGTACGTGAACTTGAGAACTTCATTGAAAGGTCGGTTATCCTTTCAGATGGCCCAGCGCTTCGTGCTCCTCTCATTGAACTAAGGACTGAGCAAGCGGAAGCTGCCGGTGGAACTCTGGCGGAAATGGAACGTGAATATATCATCCACGCTCTCCAGGAGACCGGTGGCGTGATCAGCGCTGCAGCCACCCGCCTCGGGGTGCCTCGCACGACATTGAACGCCATAATGCAGAAGTTGGGGATCTCCCGCAAGGATTTTTGATGCTGCGGTTTAGTGAGCATGGAAAACTCATCATGATGTTCGCGGCTTCCGCCGTTCTTTTCGCTCAGGGTGATACCGTTCAGTTGAAAGCTCAGAATCATTCCAGCCTAACGGACGTCCGCCAGATCATGGAGTCATCGATTGCGGCAACACAGCGGCAATGGGAGGTGCGGCTTCATTACACCTATATGGAGCGTGACGAGGATCGACGCAGGGACTTGGCTGGGCACGTGAAGTCGGAGGATGTGGATCTATCAAAAACGATTCTGGTCAATGGCGTTCCGTTCGTGCAACTCGTGGAACGCAACGGGCGGCCTCCGTCGGCCGAGGAGCTACGGAAACAGAAAGAGGATCTCGACAAGTTGAAGCGGGAAACTGCAGAACAGCGAGCCGAGCGATTACGCAAGCAAGAGGAGGAGAACACGTCGCTGGTACTGGAAGTGCCCAAGGCTTTCGATTTCCAGCTTGTCGGCGAAGAAGCTATCAATGGCCGACCGGCCTATGTGCTTCAAGCGACGCCGCATGTTGGCTATCATGCCCAAGGCAAGTACGGCAATATGTTCTCCAAAGTTGCTGGTAGGCTTTGGGTCGACAAGCAGGACCTGGGATGGATCAAGGTTGACGGGCAGGTGATCCAGCCATTTTCGATGGGACTATTCTTAGTACGCCTGTTGCGCGGCTCTCACATTACGATGGAGCAAACGCGCGTCGATGGCGGGATCTGGATGCCAGAACGCGTCGAAGTGCGCGCGACCGCTAAAATCTTCTTCGTGAAGAGTCTCGTGATCGATCGGATACTGACTTACTCGGAATACAAGTTGCCGCAAGCCGGCGTGGCCGCGACTGGAGCCCGCGCGATCCCGTGAACACGAAGTTCCAATTTAAGAATGGCCCCAAAGTAAAAGATGTCTGCATCGTTCGTTGCCAAATCACATGCTCGCGCCCAAACTGGAACCATGGCTGATTTGTGGAGCCTCCGCGGACTTTCCTGGCCGGAGTTGGTGAAACGAACCTGTCGCAGCAGCTGGGAGGATGAGGTCTTTGGACAGGCAGCCCGGCTCGCGTTCTATTATTTCCTGGGCATATTCCCGGCCATTTTGTTGCTGCTCCTTCTCCTGGATACGTTCGGCAGCACCGGACCCGAGTTGCGTAACACGCTGCTTGATTCCTTCCAGCAGATATTTCCGCGGGACGCGTCGGCATTGATAGCGAAAACCACTGGTGAACTGAACGCGAGAGCCGTTGTCGGGGCCGGTGCTCTGTGGGCAGCGTTAGGCGCAGCTTGGGCAACCTTGAATGGCACTTGGGCCATGATGACCGGCCTGAACAGGGCATACGAGGTCAAAGAAGAACGCCGATTGTGGAGAATTGTGACGATCGCTTTCGGGCTGGCGATTTCGTTCGGAGTAATGGGTCTGATAGCGCTTGGGGCAATATTTTGCGGAAGCCAGGCCGTGACGATCATCAGCCGGCATCTGGCAGTACAGTCTCTTCCCCCGTTTCCCTGGCGCGTCATACAGTGGGCAATCATCATAATACTCCTCCTCTTATCATTCGCTTCGCTCTATCGCTTCGGACCAAATCTGAAGGATCGAAGATGGCAGTGGAGTACACCCGGTGCAGTCGTAGCAATCGTGTTGTGGGTCGGTTCTACAGAATTGCTTCGAATCTATCAGGAGCACGTCAGCTCTTCTCACAGAATCTATGGGGAGCTGGCGCCAGTGGCTACACTTCTGCTGTGGCTCTATTTCACGGGCGCCGCTATCCTCATCGGCGGCGAGGCTAATTCTGAAATTGAGAAGGCCGCAGCCGAAGGTCACCCCGATCGAAGGAGACCTTAGGAACAATCCATCCGGGGCGGCGGCATGCTTGCCGGAAAACGCCTCTCAGCGCCGCGCTCACGCCGGTGTGGTTCAAGATCGGTCGGATCATGACGATCGCTTGCGCTGTTATAAATGGCATTGATGCCGTCTCAAGTGCCGCGATCACCCAGAGCCGATCAAATACCTTCCGCCCTTACCAGTTCGGGTGCCATCCGCTTCTGGCTGGCGGTGGTGCTCACAGGCATTGGCACCGGCATAGGCGCGGCAGCCCTGACCCGGCTGCTGGAACTGGTGCAGCGTCTAATGTGGGGCGGCAAGGGGACCGACATATTGGATGCCGCTCAACATGCCGGCGCGTGGCGGCACATTCTCGTGCTCCTGGGCGCTGGCCTGCTGACTGGCGCCGGCCAGATCTTACTCAAGCACTTGTCCAGTGGCAACGGAATTGATACCACGGCCGCTATTTGGTTCCACGCCGGACGAATGCCGCCTTGGCGTACTTTGGGCAGCGCTGTGCTCTCCGTGATCATCGTGGGCATGGGCGCGTCGCTTGGCCGCGAGGGCGCGCCGAAACAAGCGGGCGCGGTGGCCGCAAACTTCTTTTCAGATTTAGGAAAATTGTCTGACGAACAACGCCGGCTATTAGTGGCCTGCGGCGCGGGGGCCGGAATGGGCGCGGCCTATGGCGTACCGTTGGGCGGCGCGCTCTTCTCGCTAGAGGTGATGCGGGGGATGCTGGCGCTCCGGTACGTGCTACCGGCTCTTATCGCTTCGATGGTTGCCACTGCGGTCTCTTGGTTGGCGCTACCCGACGCGCCCACCTACCTAATCCCGGCATATTCCAGCTCTGCATCGAGCATAGTGTGGGCACTCTTAGCTGGCCCGATCGCGGGTGTGGTCTCGGTCGGCTATGTTCGAGCCATCACCTGGGCCGATCGCAATAAGCCGCATGGCTGGCAACGGTTGATGGCGCCTGTGCTCGTATTGGGTGCGCTGGGCGTGGTATCGATCTGGTTCCCGCAGTTGCTCGGCAACGGCAAGGATATCTCGCAACTTGCATTCACGAACCAGGCAGCGCCGGTCTTACTTCTGGCGCTGCTTGCGCTAAAGCCACTTGCCACCGCACTGTGCATGCGCAGCGGCGCTCCTGGCGGCTTGTTCACGCCTACTCTGACTGCAGGCGCAATGCTCGGCGCTGTTTTGGGGCATGCCTGGTCCTGGCTCTGGCCCGGTGTGCCTCCTGGACTTTTCGCCGTTCTCGGAGCCGCGGCGGTTCTCGCGGCCACCACACAAGGCCCCATCTCAACTGTCGTATTGATGATGGAACTGACTGGCCGCGACCGATCGTTTATCTTGCCCCTGTTGCTGGTTGTTGCGACTGCCACGATCGTGGCGCGCACCATCGAACCTCGCTCCATCTATGACGCCCGCCTGACCGATGAAGAGATGGCGGCGCGCCAAAAGGCACGCGACCGGCCCGCGCAGTAGCCCATGGTTCCCGCAGCCCTCCCAGATCAGAGCGGCGCACGGCGAAGTCTATTTCGCCAACGAAATCGATTCCACTTGGATTGTGTGTTTGCTCATCCCGCCAGTCACGGCGACTTCATATCGTGACAGTTTGCCGGTTTTCCGGACCAGTTCGGCCGCTTTTGCATTTCCAGCGGAATCCAACTCGAAGCTTTGGCCGTCTGGCGTCACAACCGCGAAGGACTTTGTCTTTCCGCGCGGGTGGCAGTAGCGGATCTCTAAATTTTGATCACGATCGACATAGGTCTCCGTGTCCGTCGGGTTCACATTACGCTCCTCAGCGGCGTAGCATTTTGAATCCACTAAGACTCCCGACACGGTTTCGGCGAAGCTGAGAGCGGATAACAGACATAACAAACTGACAACTTGCATCGTAAGCGCCATTAAATATCCCCTTTGACTACTTGGATTCGGCCTGATGGTACCCGATTTTGAGTTTTTGGCTCGGTACATTTTCCAAATCCCCTCCCTTTCAACCAACCCCGTCTGTCTATAGACCCGACCGGATGGGAACCCACTTTTGAATTTCGCTCTAGTTTTCCGTTTCTGTAAGATGGCCTCGGGCCAGGGCGAAATAGGTGAATCACCCGATTGCAGATCGTACGAAAACCATGTACGATAATAATGAACGAAGAATGCGGTTCCACTCTCCACGGCCATCTACGCAAGAGTTTCAACAAGCGATCAGCACTGCGAAAACCAACTACGGGAGCTTCGGGAGTACGTCAACCGGCACGGATGGAAGATCGCGGGTGAATACGTTGATGAGGGTTTCAGCGGGTCCAAGGCGAGCAGGCCCGCCCTGGACCGCTTAATGGCCGACGCTGCCAAGCGCAAGTTCGATTGTGTCGTCGTGTGGAAGCTAGATCGCTTCGGGCGATCCGTCCTTCATCTAAACCAACAGCTTGATGCCCTGAGCCGGCACGGCGTCCGGTTCGTCGCCACGTCACAGGGCATTGATACGGACAAATCGAACCCGACTGCTTCATTTCTTCTTCAAATCTTAGCCGCAGTCGCCATGCTGGAACGTGAACTAATCCGGGAGAGAACCCTATCCGGCATCCGGGCCGCACAAGCCGCTGGCAAGCACGTTGGCCGACCCAAACGCGTCTTCCGGCGCGACGACGTTGTTCGGCTCCGGGACCAGGAAGGTATGTCCTGGCGGGCCGTAGCCGCCAAGTTGGAGCTTCCGGTAATGACAGTTGTGGATGCTTACAAGAGCTTCCAAGCGGAAACGGGCCGTACGGAATCTGTCCCTGCCGTAGAGCCGATTTCGGCGGTGAAAACCCGGCCCCGAAAACGTGCGTCCTGACGTGTACGAATCGCTTCGATTTCCGTACGGCACCGGCGGAAAAATCGGTAATAGGCGGCAAGTCCTGAAACGGCTCCATCACTGGGTTTCTTCTCCGATGCGGCTCGCTGCCAGATGGGCAAACCATCCGCCGGCGATAACGAAACCAAGGCAGTGAAGACGATCACACTACGGCACGACCTCGATGCTTGTTCCAAGTTCTTCGAGTGGGCCATCAAGATGGGATATACGCCAGCCAATCCTGTGCGCGGCGTCACGAAACCATCAACGGAAGATGCCGTCCGCATGTACATCCTGTCGAACCCAGAAGAGTTCCTGTACTTTGAAGAGGCGCAGGCACGCAGCATGGATTTACGTGACGTTGCCACGCTCATCATCAATCAGGGAATGCGCCCTGAAGAGGTCATTGAGATCGAAAGAAGAACGTTGACCTCATTGCTCGGACCCTGCGGATTCCGAGCGGTAAGACAAAAGCGGCCAGACGAACCTTGCGTCTCACCGCTGATTCCTTCGAGGTCCTGAAGAGACGGATACAGGACGGCGAGCAGTCAGAAGCGAAGCTGAAGGAACTCTGCGAACGCATTGCGAAGCGGCGGAAGATGGACCCGGAAAGAATTGCGGAGCGGGAACGCCGAAAACGTGGGTTCGTGTTCCCTGCACGCAGAGTGGGGAAGCGCGGGAACAGCCACGTTTCACTCTCCGGTCTGGAGAACTGCCACAACGACGTTTTGGAAGCGTGCATGAGAAAAGGCCAGACCATTCCATTCGTCCTTTACGATTTTCGGCACACGTTCGCGACAAGGGCGGCGCAAGATGGAATGCCCCTGCCAACTCTGGCGTCAGTCTTGGGGCACTCATCATTACGGCAGTTCAGAAGTACGTTCATCCCACGCAGGACCATCAACAGACCGAGATGGACCGTATTGACAAAATCCGGCACGAGAGCAAGCGCCAGTACCTTGAGTTGCTGCGTTCTCAGGCCCACGGTAGGCCCACGGCGACCGGGATTTCAGGGGATTTCGACGGATTGGACGGGAAGGGGCGGGAAACCGTGCAATGACGGAGGAAGACGCCATCTCATTGGTTTCTCAAGCAACTAAGCGGAATCAGCAAAGATGGCAGAAAGAAGGTTGGAGGCGCGGGGCGGGATCGAACCGCCGAATAAAGGTTTTGCAGACCTATTATCTCTCCGCGATCCGCGATCCTGGGCCACCGCGTATATACAACTAGCGTAACCACCTGTAGCGCGCGCAGACCTTTTCCTTCGATCACTGTTTCCTTTCTCGGGCCACCTTTAGGCCACCTCCGCGAGCGCGGACACTTTCTCGTCCAAGTCAACGCGCGTAAGAGATTTTTCGAGGAGAGCGCGCTAGTTCACGGAGGCGGACTTCGCTATTTCCGGCTGCTGGCCGAGCGACACGATGAACTTCTCCATCGCCTTCGCCGTGTGCGAAGCCTGCGGATGGCAATACTTCATCACGACGCGCAGGCTGGAATGCCCGAGGATCGACGCGAGCGCGATAGGATCGCCGACCGCCTCGCCGAAGCGAGTCGCGAACGTGTGGCGGAACTCGTACATGACGAACTCAGCGCCGATCTTCGCCACGACCGCGTCGTGCGCGTTGTTCAACTTCGTGAGATGGGTTCCGGTCTTTTTGCCCGCGAACACCCATCCTTGCGAGCGGCCGGCGGCCCGTTGCGCCAAGATAGTTTTCGTCGCCGGGGTCATCACGAGCATGCGCTTCGCGGCCCGCGACTTGCCTTCGATAACCCGCAGCACGCCTTTCTCGAAATCCACGTGTTCGACGCGCAGGCACATAACCTCGTCGGGACGCATCCCCTGATCGATGATGAGCCGCGCCACGTCGTGAAGCGCGGGGAACGGTCCGTGCTTCTCCTTCTTGCCTCTCTTGTTCACAAGTTCGAACTTCGAGAGAGCCGCGGCGAAGTACGCGCGCTCCTCGTCCGCCGTCACGACGTGGTCGCGCGTCGCGTCCTCCGCGCTCGGTACGCTCACGCGCTTGACCGGGTTCTCTCGGCACCAGTTCGCGTTCACCGCGTAGTTGAAGAAGGGCGACAAAGCGTGAAGATCATGCCGTATCGTGATCTCCTGGACCTTGCAGTCCATCCGGCGCCACGTCTTGTATTCTTCGACCGAGTTCGGGCCGATTGAATGAACCGCGGCGTTTCCGAAGAATCGCTTCAGCGACGCGAAGCTCGTCCTAAGCCGCTTCGCCGTGCCTGGATGAGCTCTGTGCTCTCCCTCCGCCCACCGGAGAAACTTCTCGGCGGCCTCGCCGAACGGCATCGTCTTGATCGAGAGCCGATCTTCCTGGCCGTTCCGCACCTTCTCCCGAGCTTTCACTAGCTCGCTCAAGGCGGCGCTGGCGTTTCGTTCGGTAGCCGCCAAGGCGGTGCTTCCGCTCCACGTTCTTCCCTGGTGCTTGAAGCGGTAGTGCCATCGTCCGTTCTTCGACCGCAGGCCGGGATAGTTCTTCATCGGGTCTCCTCACCTGCCGGTCGATCCATTCATCCAGCAGGCGCGATACGTATCTTACCTTGCGGCCGATCTTGGCATAGGGCGGGCCTTTGGACGCGCACCTCCAGCAACGCAAAGTGTGGACGCCGACGCCTAAGAGCGCGGCCACCTGCTCTTCCGAGAGCAACGAATCGCCCATCGACGAACCTCTCCCAAGGTTGGTTTGTAGCCCGATGGGAGACGAGTGCGCTTCGGGAGAGCGCGTGTCCGGGCTAATTTCGACCCCCGGAGTGCCGAGCCGCCTTGCACGGTGGGCGACGCCGGACCTTGGCGTCATTTGCCCGTCGCTGCTTCCGCCGCGCGGCGGTCAGCGTAGCTATTATTTTACCAAACTCTGCCCCTAAATTCGCGCGAATAAGCCAAACTATTTAAGATTCACAGAAGTGGAGCTTCAGCATGGCCCGCGAGGCGAGCGCCGCTAGCGCGGTGGGTAGTTTCTCGGGCTTTTGATCGTCCTCGGTCAGTTCTGCAGATGCTCCTACGCCGAGATCCTTTCCGTTTCGAAACAGCGATAAAACCGCGGTCCCACTGGCGCTGATGAAAGTCATCAAACCCAAGCGCTGCCCCTTAGCCAGCTCTTCAACTGTTTTCCAGTCGGTAGAGTAAAGAGGTACGTTGGCCGATCCGTCATCATAGTAACGATGAACAAGGGCGTCTATTTCAAATGGGGCTGAGTTGCAAATCTCTTGGGCTGTCATGCTTTTCTATTGATCCTTTCTTGCGGTGCTACACGCGTGCGCAGCACTTATACCTTCACTTTACCAAAGCTCTAGGAACAAAGATCCGATATTGATACGTTTTAAGCGACAATACCGCCTCCCAACAACACGGTGGAATCCGCCACCTGCCCAAAGTTCCCGCCCCGCCTGATCCCCTGCCACAACGCGTACGACAACCCGTCGATCGCGTGCCCGCGGGCCGCGTCGCTGTGATCGATGAGCAACTTCTGGTTGTTGCGATCCGGTTTGTAGCGAAGCTCCTTTAGGTCCGTGATAAGCCCGCGACAGCGCGGCGACACCGCCATCTGTTTTTTCTCAAGAAGGCCGTTAACCATGTCGATGCGATCCGCGAGCGGCGGATTGCTGCGCAGCGGAGCGGGGCGAACCTTGTAGTATCGGCCGGCCGCTCGCGTCAGTTCGCCCGACAAGGTCTTCCACGCGGTATCGTTCGCGGTAGCGGCGGCCGCGCTGCGATTGTTGCCGCTGGCGTCGCCGACCAATCGCAGCGAAGGGATCGCCCCGCGCAGCTTTGAGAGCGCCGCGGCCCACGCGATGATGGCTTCGGCGAGATCGCCCGCGACAGCGTTGTCGATTTGGATCTCGTCTATCACCTCGACGGCGAACAAGCGCGCGTGTTCCGGCGCGAGGAGATGGGCGCGCGGCGCCCAGGTCTCGTCGATGGTGGCGAAGACGGCGGACATCGGGGCGACGTTGTAGTCGCAGCCGACCCAGATCTCCGGGACGCGAAGCCCCTTGGTCGTGGGCCGCGGCGATTCATCCCAGTAACACTCCCGCACGTGCCGCGCGGGATCGAAGCGATGGTACACGC
>PKZC01000231.1 GCA_003132905.1 Bryobacterales bacterium
GTGATGCAGGTGCTGGTGCGCGGGATGGCGATAGTGATGCAGCGGGTGATGGGCGCGAGCGGCGCGGAATCCACGAATGTGGCGGCCAGCATTTTCATGGGCCAGACGGAAGCTCCGCTGACGATTCGACCGTTTTTGGCGGGGCTGACTGAATCGGAATTGTTCACCATTATGACCAGCGGCATGGCGCATGTATCGGGCGCAGTGATGGCAGCGTATGTTTTGATGGCGCACGTGGAGATCCGGCACCTGCTGACGGCGGTAATCATGACGGCGCCGGCTACTATTATGTTGGCGAAGATCCTGGTTCCGGAGATCGACAAGCCGGCCACGATGGGCGATGTCAAGATCGCGGTGGAGAAGCCGGGCGTGAACATTATTGANNGCTTTTCTGGCGCTGATCGCGATGTTGAATGGAATGCTCAGCTATTTCCACATCACGCTGCAGGAGATCTTCGGGTATGTTTTCTCGCCGATTGCGTGGCTGCTAGGCGTGAAGTTTAACGACTGCCAGACTATCGGCAATCTTTTGGGCACGCGCCTGGTGCTGAACGAATTTATCGCTTTTCAACAACTGGGACCGCTGCAACCGCAGCTTGATCCACGATCGTTCACCATCGCTACTTATGCTTTGTGCGGCTTTGCGAACTTCAGTTCCATCGCGATTCAGATTGGTGGAATTGGGGCGCTGGCTCCATCGCGCAAGTCGGATTTGGCTAGGCTTGGCCTGAAGGCTGTCGCCGCCGGGACGATGGCCAACTTCATGTCGGCATGCATCGCCGGGATTCTGCTGTAATGCGATGGTGATCGAAAGTTCGGTCGACTACATTCTTTCTCGAACCAAGCTCGCGCCTCGAGTCGCGGTGGTGCTGGGCAGCGGACTGGGCGCGTTCGCGGACGAGTTGACGGATTCCACCGATGTGCATTATTCCGATATCCCAGGCTGGCCGCCCTGCACTTGCATTGGCCACGCGGGAAAACTGGTATTCGGAAAGCTGCAAGATTTGGATGTGGTGGTGATGGCGGGGCGCAGCCATCTGTACGAGGGCTACACTCCGGCGCAGGTCACCATGGGCGTGCGAGTACTGCATCAACTGGGCGTGCAATCCATTGTGATAACCAACGCGGCCGGCGGCATCAATCTGGCGTATAGCCAGGGGGCGCTGGTGCTGATTTCCGATCACATCAATCTGCAAGGTTCCAATCCTCTGATTGGCCCGAATGACGATTCCGCCGGGCCGCGCTTCCCAGATATGACGGAGGCGTATTCATTGGACTATCGAAAGAAAGCGCAGCAAGTGGCGCAACAACTCAACATCCAACTGGACGAAGGCGTCTACGCTGCGCTTACCGGGCCGAACTATGAAACGCCCGCCGAGATTCACTACCTTCGAACTATCGGCGCGGATCTGGTGGGAATGTCGACCGTCCCTGAAGTGATCATCGCGAATTACCTGGGTATGCGGGTGCTCGCCATCTCGTGCGTCACCAACATGGCGGCCGGCATTTTGCCCCAAAAGCTGGATCATAAAGAGGTGATGGAAACGGGCCATAGGGTGCGCGACACTTTAATCCGATTCTTGAAAGCGCTGCTACCGAAATTATGAAGCTGATCGAAAATGCCATCGACGCGCGGACAAACGCCCACGCTCCCTTCTCGCACTTCCAAGTCGGCGCTGCCTTGGAAGCCGAAGACGGCCAGGTGTTCACCGGTTGCAATATCGAGAACGCCACGTACGGCCTCACGGTGTGCGCGGAGCGCGTCGCTGTTTTCAAAGCCATTTCCGAAGGCGTACACAAATTTCAACGGATCGCCGTAGCGGCCGACACGGACGTATTGACTCCGCCTTGCGGGGCGTGCCGCCAGATTTTGTGGGAATTCTGCGGGGACATCGAGGTGACGCTCTCGAACCTGCACGGAAAAACTGAAACCCTGCGCTTGAAAGATTTGTTCCCCAGGCCCTTCGATGCTTCGTTTATTTAGCTGCTTCCTGTTTGCCGCCTGCTGGTTGTTCGCCGAGCCGGCCGATTCCATCTACACCGCGCGCTACGTCGTCACCATGAACGCGCAGCACGACCTGATCGACGATGGCGCCATCGCCGTTCGCGGCAGGCTGATCGTGGGCGTGGGAAAACGGGCCGACATTGAGAAACAGTTTCAAGCCCGCCAACATATCAACCGCCCGGACGCCATCCTGATGCCCGGCCTGATTAACACCCACACTCACGCCGCCATGTCGCTGTTTCGCGGCATCGCCGACGACGTGAAGCTGCAGGATTGGCTGAACAAATTCATCTTCCCCGCCGAGGCCAAGAATGTCACTGGGGATTTCGTACTCTGGGGCACCCGCCTGGCGTGCCTGGAAATGATGCTTTCCGGAACCACCACGTTCGTCGACATGTACTATTTTGAGGATCGCGCCGCCCAAGCCACCAAGGAAGCGGGCATGCGCGGCATCCTGGGCGAGACCATGATCCGCTTCAAATCGCCCGACGCGGCCACGCCCAAAGACATGCTGCGGTTCACCGAAAAGTTTCTTCAGCAGTATCACGACGACCCTACCATCATCCCGGCCGTCGCGCCGCATGCGATTTACACCAATGACGACGCCGATCTGAAAGCCGCGCGCCAGCTTGCCAACAAATATCACGCCCCGTTGACCATTCACGTCTCGGAGACCAAAACCGAAAACGCCGACGCATTGCGCACGCGCCACATGACGCCGACGCGCCTGCTGGAATCGCTTGGCGTACTGGATGGCTGGACCATTGTCGCGCACGGCGTCTGGCTGGATGCCATCGACGCAAAGATCCTCAAGGCGCACGGAACGGGAATCGCACATTGCCCTTCCAGCAACATGAAACTCGCGAGCGGAGTGGCGCCAGTGGTGCGGCTTCTTGCCCTGGGCATTCCGGTCGGCCTCGGCACCGATGGCCCCGCCGGGAGCAACAACGATTTCGATCTGATGGAGGAAATGAATCTGGCGGCCGATCTGCAAAAAGTCAGCACGGGCGATCCCACCGTGCTGCCGGCGGAGCAAGCCGTCGCCATGGCGACCATCTTAGGCGCGCGCGCCGCCGGTCTCGAAAAGCAGATAGGATCGCTCGAAACAGGCAAGCACGCCGACTTAATCACCTTGCGTCTGGACCGTCCGCATGCCGTGCCCCTCTACAACGTCTATTCGCAAATTGTTTACGCGCTCAAGGGCTCCGACGTCGAAGATGTCGCAGTGGATGGCAAGCCTATCGTGCGCGAGGGACGGTCGCTCACGCTCGATGCCGCGCCCATCCTTGCCAAAGCGAAGGAGTATGCCGCGAAGGTGACCGAATCATTTAAGAAGTAGCCGCAGGCGCTTAAGAAGTAGTCGTAGGGCTTTGAAAGCAATAGTCCGCTCGCACGTCGCAGGCGGGTCACAATAATCCGAACAATTGTTCCAAAGCGGCGAGAGTAACGCACCGTCACATNNGTGACCATGCAAGTGAATATTCGTGTGTCCATCCTTTCCCTATCCATCGGCCTTGCGCTTGCGCATACGCCGGCCTATTCCACCACCATTACCACCTACAACAACTCGACGGCCTGGCAGGCTGCTACTTCCGCCGGATATCAGACCGTGGCGTTCGAAGGTCTGACACCGCCTGGAACGGCAACGAACTATAACGGTGCTAACGGCGTAACCGCCGACGGCGTCAATTTCATCGGATACAGCTCGACCGGCTCATCCGACATCCAGGTAGTGGATACCAGCGCCTTCTCCTGGTACGACTGGGGTACCGGCGACGCATTGCTACAAAACCTGGGCCGCCCCAACTCGGGTGCGCCGCTGCCGTACGTCAACATTGTGCTTCCAGCGAATATTACCTCGCTCGGCCTGGATCTTTTCACCACCAGCCCGCAAGCGCTGAATTACAGCATCACAGTGGCTGGGAATCAATACACGGTTCCCACCTTCAGCCAACCCACGCTGGCTTTCTGGGGAATCACATCGGACACGCCCATCTCTTCGCTCCAGCTCACTCTGCAGGGCACCACTTGGAACAGCGGGTCGAACGAATTGATCGACAACTTCACTTTCGGCGCATCCGACTTGACCGCGGCGCCCGAAGCGGGCACTTATTTATTGATTGGGTCGGGCCTCATCGGGTTCGTCTTGCTTCGCAAACGCCTGAGCGCGGGGAGAGGTCTATGATCGAGGTTGATGAATAAGGACAACTGGCGTCCCGCTGCGCAATCGACGTTTCGTTTAGACGAAATCGTGGAGCGCGATGGGTTCGTTTTCGCGGATCTCACCAGGGATGGCATATGCTAAAGCGGTGAAGGCCTACCTACTGGCGGCGTGCGTCCTGGCAATTTCAGCCTGGGCTCAAAGTCCGGTGGTGCGGCCTCCACAGTTTCAAGACTATCCGGTGAAGGTCGTGTTCCAGGGAAAACCGGCCCTGCCCATCATGGAAACGCGTGAGGAACGTAAACTCGAAGCCCTAATCGGCGATGGAGTGAGCGATGGGTGGGGAGTTTTTGACGGCGAGACGGGAAAAGAATTCCTGCGGCCAGGACCGAACTTCGCAGGGCACTACGTCATCGTCAGTTTGGGATGCGGCGAACCTGCCCTCACCGGATGCTTTGCCGCGGCGATCGTCGATGCAAGAATAGGGCGTCTTTATCGGGCTCCTTTTCCAGCTCCACACTCCGGCTTCACGCTGCCCTACTTCGGAGTGTTCGTGGAAAGGCCAGGGCGGTACCCTGCCTTTTCCTTTCACAACTTTCCGCTAAAGTCACCTTTGGCCTATCGGCTGAACAGTCGCCTGCTCATCGCGGATATTTGCGAGCGGAGTGGCTTTGTCGGTGGAAGCGTTGTTGCACCGATGGCTGAGGGTTGCGGCGCTCACTACTACCTTATGGACGACGACGGATTGACACTGATTCATCGAATCGTACGGGATATGCCTTTGAACCAATAACTTGCGATTTGCTGTCAAATTGCCCTTGAAATCTTGCAAGACCGCCATCATGGTGGTATGCTTACATCAGTTGATAACAACACACTAAGATTGTTATCGAGGTAAGTCACCCATGGATTTCAATCGATTCACCGAGAAGCTTCAAGAAGCCGTCCGAGCGGCGCAAAGTATTGCCGTTCAACACGGTAACCAGCAGATCGATACCGAACATCTGATGCTCGCCCTCCTCGACCAGGAAGGCGGCTTGGCCCCCTCCATCCTCAACAAGGCGGACATCCGCGTCGACGCCCTGAGGGCTCGTTTTCAGCAGGAAGTGGACCGGATGCCCAAAGTGTCTGGCTCCTCGGGCGGTCCCGACCAGGTGTACGTCACCAATCGCATCACCAAGCTGCTTTCGCAGGCTGAGGACGAGACAAAGCGGTTGAAGGATGACTACGTCTCCGTCGAGCACGTGCTGCTGGCGGCCACCGACGACTCGGGGTCACCTGGGAACACGACCGGCAAGCTGTTCCGTGAATTCGGCATCACGCGCGAGCGGTTGATGCGCGCATTACAAGAGGTCCGCGGCAGCCAGCGCGTGACCACCCAAAACCCCGAAGCGACCTATGAAGCGCTCGAAAAATACGGCCGGGATCTTACGCAGTTCGCCTCCCAAGGCAAGCTGGACCCAGTAATCGGCCGCGACGAAGAAATCCGCCGCGTCATTCAAGTGCTGTCGCGCCGCACCAAGANNAAGAACAACCCGGTGCTCATTGGCGAGCCGGGCGTCGGCAAAACCGCGATTGTCGAAGGACTGGCCCAGCGCATCGTGCGCGGCGACGTTCCCGAAGGCTTGAAGGACAAGCGCGTGGTGTCGCTCGACATGGGCGCGCTGATTGCCGGCGCCAAATTCCGCGGCGAGTTCGAAGAGCGCCTCAAGGCTGTGCTCAAAGAGGTGCAGACCGCTGAAGGACAGATCATTCTTTTCATCGACGAGCTGCACACCGTAGTCGGCGCGGGTAAAGCCGAAGGCGCGATGGACGCGGGCAATCTGCTCAAGCCCATGCTCGCGCGCGGCGAATTGCATTGCATCGGCGCAACCACGCTCGACGAATATCGCAAATACATCGAAAAAGACGCCGCTCTCGAACGCCGCTTCCAGACCGTGTTCGTCGATCAGCCGAGCGTGGAAGACACCATTTCCATCCTGCGCGGCCTGCGTGAGCGCTACGAAACTCACCATGGCGTTCGTATCAAAGACTCCGCTTTGGTAGCGGCAGCGGTGCTTTCCAACCGCTACATCACCGATCGCTTCTTGCCCGATAAAGCCATCGATCTGGTGGATGAAGCAGGCGCGAAGCTGCGCACCGAGATCGATTCCATGCCGGCCGATCTGGACGAAATCCTGCGCCGCATTATGCAGCTGGAAATCGAGCGCGAGGCTTTGAAGAAAGAATCGGATAATGCCTCCAAGGAACGGCTGAAGAAGATCGAAAAGGAAATTGCCGATCTGAAATCGGAGTCCGACGCACTCAAGGCGCAGTGGCAGGCCGAAAAAGAAGGCGTGCAAAAGCTGCGGGAAATCCGCCAGCAGATCGAACAGACCAAGGTGGATATCGAAAAGGCCGAGCGCCAGTACGATTTGAATCGCGCCGCCCAGCTGAAGTACGGCAAGCTCACCGAACTCGAAGGCAAGCTTCGCACGGAAGAAACGCGGCTCGCCGAAAAGCAGTCGGGCAAACGGCTGCTCAAAGAAGAAGTGGACGAAGAAGATATCGCTCAAGTGGTCAGCCGCTGGACCGGGGTCCCGGTAACCAAGCTGCTCGAAGGCGAAATGCAGAAGCTTTTGCACCTGGAAGAAGAGCTGCACCAGCGCGTCATCGGACAGGATGAAGCGGTGACGGCAGTAGCGGAAGCGGTGATGCGGGCCCGGTCGGGCCTCAAGGATCCCAACCGCCCCATCGGAAGTTTCATCTTTTTAGGGCCTACCGGCGTCGGCAAAACCGAGCTGGCCCGGGCCCTAGCCGAGTATTTATTCGATGACGAGAAAGCCATGATCCGCATCGATATGTCCGAGTACCAAGAGAAACATACGGTGGCCCGGCTGCTTGGCGCACCCCCCGGTTACATCGGTTACGAAGAGGGGGGACAGCTAACGGAATCCGTCCGTCGTCGTCCATACTGTGTAGTCCTTTTCGACGAAATCGAGAAGGCGCATTCTGACGTGTTCAACGTATTGCTGCAGATCCTAGACGATGGCCGCCTCACCGATGGCCAGGGCCGCACGGTCGACTTCAAAAACACCATCGTAATAATGACGTCCAATATCGGCAGCCCGCGCATCTTGGAATATAGGGGGACCTTTGCCGGTGAAGGGTTCGAACGGATGAAAGCCACAGTGCTCGAAGAGTTGCGGGGTCATTTCCGTCCGGAGTTCCTAAACCGCGTCGACGAGATCATCGTGTTCCACGCTCTTACAGAGGAGCACTTGAAGCAGATTGTAGAAATCCAGTTAGGCAGCCTGCGCAAACGGCTGGCTGACCGCCATATCGACCTTGAATTGACGGATCGGGCTCGCGGACATCTGGTCCGCTCGGGCTACGATCCAAGCTACGGCGCCCGGCCGTTGAAACGGGCCATCCAGCGCGAGATTGAAACGCCACTCGCGCGCCGGATTCTCGGAGGCGAGGTCAAGGATGGACATCACATCGTGGTGGACGTCGACCCTGCCGGTCACTTGGTTTTTGAAACTAAAATCGCGAGCCGTGAGCGTGAAGCGGCTCTCGAGGTAGCTAAAGCTAATTAAAAGAGGAAGCCTAACACTATGAAGGGTCATATCAGCAAATCCACGGCGGCTCTGTTCGCCGTTATTGCCCTGCTGGCTGGTGCGCTCGTGGTCACTGTCAGCACTCCCAATCGCATTCGAGCTTTTGCGGACACGTCCCGGGTTGCCGAGACGGGTCCCATCACCACCTTCGCTCCCATCGTGAAGCGCGCCATGCCAGCGGTGGTGAACATCNNCCGCAGCAGCAGGAACAGCCGCGTTCGCAGCGCGCCACCAGTCTTGGTTCGGGCGTTGTAGTGAGTTCTGATGGCTACATCCTGACGAATAACCACGTCGTTGACGGCGCGACGGAAGTCAAAGTATCCTTCGCCGACAAAGAAGAGTATCCGGCGAAAGTGGTCGGCACCGACAAGTACACCGACGTGGCCGTTCTGAAGATCAATAAAAGCGGCCTCACCACGCTGCCATTCGCAAATTCCGCCCGCGCCGAAGTGGGCGATGTGGTTTTGGCGATTGGCGAGCCGTTCGGCCTGGGCCAGACCGTGACCATGGGAATCATCAGCGCCAAAGGCCGTGCGGGCCTGGGCATCGAACGTTTTGAAGACTTCATCCAGACCGACGCCGCCATCAACCGCGGCAACTCGGGCGGCGCTCTGATTGACACCCGTGGCGACCTGGTCGGAATCAACACCGCGATCTTGTCCGGTGAAACCGGCGGCAACCAGGGCATCGGTTTCGCGATCCCGGCCAACATGGCCAAAAACGTCATGGACCAGATCATGAGCAAGGGGAAGGTCACCCGAGGCTTCCTCGGCATCCTCCCGCAAGAGCTGACGCCTGAAATGGCCAAGGCCTTCGGAGTTCCGAATACTCATGGTGTAGCCATAGCGCAGGTGGAACCCAACAGTCCCGCCCAGAAAGCCGGCCTGAAGGTGGGCGATGTGATTACGGCCGTCAACGGTTCTCCCGCTGAGGACGTAAACTCATTCCGGTTGCAAGTGGCTGGTTTTGCCCCAGACACCACCGTGCACTTGAAGATCGATCGTAGCGGCCAGACTCTCGATCTGCCCGTGACTCTCAGCGAATTCAACCTCGAAGCCGAGAACAAGGGCGAAAAAGAGGGCAACCTGCCAGGCGGTGGCGAGAAGGGCGCTCTGAAAGGCCTATCCGTCCAGGCGTTGACGCCAGACCTGCGGCAGCAGCTCCAGACTCCAGAAGGTACCCAGGGCGTTGTTATCACCGATGTTGACCCCGAATCGGCTGCCTCGGCTGCCGGTCTCGAACAGGGCGAAATCATCGTCCAAGTGAACCGCAAGCCGGTCACGTCGGTCTCTGAGTTCAACGCTGCTGTACGAGCGGGCGCTTCTGGGGAATCGACGCTTTTGCTGGTAAAACGCGGACAAGGCACGCAGTTTGTTGTAGTTCCGAACAAGTAGCCGTCCTCCTCGGCGGTGAAAGTTTAGTGTTACCGAAGCAGGTTTCTTGAGTGAGAAACCTGCTTCTTTTTGTGTCCAGAGGCATCCAACATTCAGGAGCGAATACGAACCGCGCATGAGTATACAGAGTAAAACCTGGCCAACGTTCCTGGCCGAGCGACCTACGCCCTGGCAGCCCTCGGCGGACGTCTATCGCACCAAGGACGGCTGGCTGGTGAAATTCGATCTGGCGGGTGTTCACGTCGCCGACGTCGCAGTCACTTTGCGGGGCAGGCGTCTTGCGATCAGCGGGTTCCGCCGCGATTCCTTCGTGGAAGAGGGCGCCAGCCATTACTCCATGGAGATCTCGTACAACCGCTTCGAGCGCTCCTTGATGATGCCAGCGAATCTGGAAAACGCCCGCGTAAACATCGTCGCGCGGGAAGGTTTGTTGTTGGTGAGGATGATCACCGAAGGGAAAGAGGAAAATGTCTGAACAACCTGTTGTCTACACACTGCCGGTATTGCCGCTCAAAAGTGCGGTTTTGTTTCCCTACCTGCTGATGCCATTATCAGCGGGCCGGCCGGCGTCCATCGCTGCGGTGGAGGCTGCGCTTGCGACCGAATCGAAGGAAATTTTGGTATTCACGCAGCGCGATCCCGAGGTCGACTCGCCCACCACAGACGACCTCTATGCCATCGGAACCAAAGCTGTCATCCGCAAGATGAATCGTTCCGGCGAGGGCCATCTCGAGTTGATGGTTCTGGGCATGGAGCGGGTCACGCTGTTGAAGGTCGACTCCTCGGAGCCGTTCCTCAAAGGGCGTGCCACTCCTCTGGCGTTGCCGGACGACAAGGGACCAGAGATCGAAGCTCTGCAAGGCGCGCTAGTGGAACTGGCCGGCGAGGCGTTAACACTGGCCCAGCCGAATACGCCTCAAGAACTACGCGGATTGCTGGCCTCGAACGACGACCCATTGCGGCTGACGTTCGTCCTCTCGGCCATGTTCAGCCTGGACGCCGAGAAGGCTCAATCGCTGCTTGAAGCGCCCACGCGAGCCGAAGCTCTGCGCATGATGCATCGCTACGTGATGCATGAAGTGCAGGTGCTCGAGCTGCGCAACAAAATCACGAACGAAGCTCGCACCGAGATGAGCAAGGAGCAAAAAGACTACTTGCTACGCCAGCAGATGCGCGCCATCCAGCAGGAATTGGGCGAAAAGGGCGGCGAGCAGGCCGAAGCGCAACAGTTGCGCGAACGCCTGGAAAAAGCCGAGCTTCCCGAAGAAATCCTGAAGGAAGCCAAGCGCGAGCTGGATCGCCTGGAAAGACTGCCTCCTGGAGCGCCGGATTATAACGTCATCCGGACGTACCTCGACTATGTTCTCGAGTTGCCGTGGACCAAGAGCACCGAAGGCTCGCTCGACATCGCGAAGGCTCGCCAGGTTCTGGACGAAGACCATTTCGGATTGAAAGACGTGAAGGAGCGCATCCTGGAACACCTGGGCGTGTTGAAGCTCAACCCCAACGCCAAGGCGCCGATCCTGTGCTTTGTCGGCCCTCCCGGAGTTGGTAAGACTTCTCTCGGCCAATCCATTGCTCGCGCCTTGAACCGCAAGTTCGAGCGCATGAGCCTGGGCGGCTTGCACGACGAAGCCGAATTGCGCGGCCATCGCCGGACCTATATCGGCGCTATGCCGGGCCGTGTGATTCAATCCATGCGGCGCGCGGGCGCGAACAATCCCGTGCTGATGCTCGACGAAGTGGACAAGCTGGGTCACGATTTCCGTGGCGATCCGGCGCACGCTTTGCTCGAAATCCTGGATCCGGAGCAGAACAAATCGTTCCGCGATAACTACCTCGATCTGCCGTTCGATTTGTCGAAGGTG
>PKZC01000024.1 GCA_003132905.1 Bryobacterales bacterium
AACTGTACGATGTACTAGTCCAGTACATCGAACGTCTACTTTGGGGCGAACACTGCGTCAACGGTAGGAAGCTGGATCAGCAGAACGGCCTGAGCCTAGAGCGAATCGTTCTTGACCGCCCTGACCTATTCTCAGAGTCGGATCGTCAACAGGCAAGGCGAACGCTTGGTATCGCAAGCTGACCACATGCCAAATCCGATCAAAGCCAGTGAATTCGACGGCAACCTATCTGAGTATCTGGACAAGTACCGCTATCAACCGAAGCTGACGCCACGACTAGACGACCTTGCCGGGTCGGAGTTCACTCAGGAAACGGTTAACGAGATCGTGCTATGGAAAGTGAATAGGTTTGTAGGAATCGACGGCGAACTTCTTCGGCGCATTAACGACTTGCGAGAGTTAAAGCCCTGTGAGCATCAACGAGCGGAATCCTTGCTGGTCTCACTCCTGAAGGTCCACGGCATCGATGTTTCGATGGCCTCGACCCTTCTGCGTTTTCGGAACCCGGCTGTGTTTCAAATCATCGACCAACATGCGTTTCGGGCCTTGTATGGATCTAATTTCCCGAAGACGACCGTGGTAGCAATGAAGATCAGATGCTACTTTGACTACCTCGACGAACTTGTCAAGCTCTGCAACCAAAAGAAGCTACGGTTCGAGATGGTGGACCGGGTGCTCTACGAATTCGACCGGGCGAAGAATGGCAAACTTAAAGCGGATCACGACTCATAGTGAGGAGCGAAATGTCCAGCACATCGAACCTAACGGCAATCGAAGCGCAACTCAAAGATGGTCATCTTGTTATTCCGTCAGGTATGGTCCCGAAACACGCCCATCAGAACAGCGATCAGAGTTGGATCGTTCACGTTGAAGGGTGGACGGGTGCGGGCGAGTTCGATAACCCAAAATTCAACTTGTACCCGATTGCGGAGCTTCCATACGTCACCATAACAGTTGGCGAGTGTGGACTGGGCAGACATGATGAGCAATGGTACAGCTTTGGGAAACCGACGAAGAGTGCCATCAAAGGTGATGACGGATTGATCGTGGAGCCATAAGGTCACGTGTAGTGATGGATTCCGATTTCTCCAAGGAAGGCGTGGATTCGATCTGGGGAGAGGCTGTTCGGAATGCGGTTGTGGATAGGTCGGGAGGGTTGTGACGCCTCTAACCGGCATTCATGCGACTCTAGGGCTATATGGCATTGACAGAGAGAGCTTTCACGATCCCCGAGATCATGTTGGTCGCTGGAACTCGGGTTGCGCTCGGCGTTGGCATCGGTTTGCTGATTTCGGATCGGCTCAATGAAGATCAGCGGAAAGCGGCAGGATGGGCACTCCTGGCAGTCGGCGTCTTGACCACGATCCCGATAGTAAAGGGTGTGCTTGCGAAACCACCTGTGGCGTAACTAGCATTTGGGCGGCGCTGGAGCCTTCGCTATCACCGTTGCCGCATACTGAACTCAGATGGCCGTCATCGCCACAGATCGCATCGAGCTTGTGCGCCGTGGTCGCAAGTTGGAGTACTTCACGGTCGCCTACAACAGCGCTGAAGGTCTGATTTCCTTCGTCGCCGGATTGATCGCCGGGTCGGTCTCGCTGATCGGCTTCGGGCTGGACAGCATGATCGAAGTCACGTCCGGTGCGGCCCTCCTCTGGCGGCTACATCACGATCTAAACGAATCCCGGCGTGAAGCGGTTGAGCGGATCACGTTGGGGATTATTGGGTGGTGCTTCATCGCACTCGCTGTTTACGTCGCCTTCGATTCCGGCTGGACCCTGCTTCAACATGAGAAGCCTGAACGGAGTATTCCCGGCATCATCGTCGCCGCCGTATCGGTCGTGGTCATGCCTCTACTGGCGAGATCAAAGCGGCGAGTGGCTGTGGGCATTGGTAGCGCCGCCATGAAAGCCGATTCGAGGCAGACTGACTTTTGTACTTACCTTTCGGCAATTCTCTTGGGCGGCTTGCTACTCAATGCGCTTCTAGGCTGGTGGTGGGCTGATCCTGTTGCGGGACTCGTGATGGTTCCGATCATTGCCAAGGAAGGTATTGATGGAATCCGGGGAAAGGGTTGTTCGGAGTGCGGTTGCGAATAGGCGGGAAGAGCACTGGACGGCGCTGGAGCCGCCGCAGTGCTCGGGATACGAGTGGGTTGCGGACGGCCCTTAGAGCGTGGGGAACACGTTATTTTTCAGGCGGTTGCTCTCAATTCCAACCGGAACGGCATCATGAGTGCGTTCGGGGCGTTGCAGTCCCTCGCAACCAACGAGACTCACCCTAGAGTTTGGCTTTTACCTCCCTCACCCTTCCTGTTTCGCAACGGCAATGCGTTCATTCATGAGCCGTTCCATCGCCTCTTCGCCAAGGAGTGCCTTCAGAAATATGCAAAGTTGCATCGGGCGAAGCCGAAGGAGTTCGACGACCTTGCCCAAATCCTCTTGGGGCAGCGTTCCAGCGGTGAAGCTGTTCTCGTCCCTCATCTATACGTGTGGTGCCTTCAACGTGACCGTGTTCTTTTTCGTGTTCCACAAAAGGCAATCGTAGTCGAGGGAGTTGATGCGCCGATCACCACGGCGACCGGCGAGAGCGCCATGACGATTCAGCGAATCTTGAAGGGAGTCGATTGAGTAAGTCCGATCTCGCAGATGTGCTGGCTCAGTATTTTGCGCAACAGTGAAGTTGAGAAGGTGAACTCACAGCGCCTACCTTTGAGCGGGCATTTCCTCACGAGCTATCGTGTGGAAGCTTTTGCCGGTCCATTGTAGGTAGAATACGCCGAGGTCATTGTCTTCAAGGCAGCTTCGGACGATCAGCAGTCGGCTGTCCAGTCGAAACTGAAGCGGATCATTCACCAAATCACATTCCGTCAGTATGCCGCTGAACTTGAAGGGCACATTCGGCGGGAGTCTATTCGGTCGGTACGGATCACCACACGACCTTGTTGCTGTCGCTGATCTGGACCGCCCACATCGGCCTTGATCGGATGCTGGGGTTTGGGCTGAAATATCCGACTCGCTTCAGAGACACTCATCTCGATCCAGAGCGTCACACGGCCAGATGAAAAACATTCTGCTCATGTTGATCGCCGCAGCTTTTCTTGTGATCGCTTTGGCTGTCTACCCGATCACGGTCAGCAAGCGGCTTATTCATGAAAGTTGAACAAGCATGGACCGGGCCATGCCGGAAACCGGCCACAAGAACTCTAACCTACGGTACAGTTTTCCCATCTCTACTGAAGGCCGCAAGGATCAATCCCGAACATGACACCGTTTCCGTTGGACACAACTGCGGTCTCTGAGTCACGAGCCTCGATCTGACCGTAGACAACCGCCCAACAGCGGAACACGGCAGCGGTTGGAGAGGGGCGAACGTACTCAAGATCCGTTGTACTCTTCACCAAAGCCAGCTTCTCACGGACCGTTTTTCGGTTGAGATGCCAAGGTCGGGTCTGAGGACGTGGCGGGCTAGGGTTGTCAATCACACGTAGTTCGGAAATCCGATGGTCGGTAGTTTGGCCGCATCCCTTTTGTACTAGTGTCTTTCCCTCGTTCGTCGTATCCAGCCGACCCAGCACAGCAACAACCTTACCGGCAATATTCGGCAGTTGTGCAAGTACCTCGCATACGGTGAGTGGATGCAATCCTGTCGCTCGTTCCAGAGCGAGATATTTGCCATCCGGCGTGAGAGTCTGGAGCAATATCAATTCGCCGTCCCATGCGGCGAAGCTGAGTTCTTGTCGGGTGGCCGCTCGATCTTGCCCGCTAACCCAGAACTGATCTTGGACAACAATAGCCCCCGTTTGATCGTTCCAGATGGAGCAAGCATTCACATTGTTCTTCTCATCGACATTGCAACGAAAATACGATCCTCCATCTAGCCCGCCAGCCCAGACAGCGTCTTCCGGTACTCCGGCTGGTCTGCGCCTCGGTGAGTTATAGCAGGAAGAGCAGAGACCGCAAAGTGCCAGCGTCACAATGCTTGCTAAAATCAGCTTCCATCTCAACGTTGCATTTCCCAAACCGCTATACGAAAAAGAGTCGGTCTTTGTTCGCTCAAGGACGAGACTTGTGTGAAATTGTTCTTACTCTGGCTGGTCCCCGCCGTCGTCCTGATGATAGTTTTCGCCGTGTATCGGTTCAGGTCACGAAACTACTTGCTGTCATTCCAGATGCCGAACCGTTGATCTCTCTTCTTGTTTTCAGATAACCACAGTGTTCTTTGGATTAGGGTACCCATCCGGCAAAGCGTATTACGCCGACCCACTCGATTCCAGGGAGGGAAGATTTTGGAGGGGGGCCGGGGGTTAAATTCTCAAAACGGGTCCCTTCCCCGGAATCCTCTCGAACTTCTGCCGCTGTGACAATTCACAATTGCCAACTCGATGAGACGGGTACGGTTCGTCTGCTGTCACAGGATTATCTAGGATCGAGTGATGACAATGACAACAGTGATTACAACCAAACAATCAAGACCTGGCTTCAGCCGTCCGCTCCTAGCGGACAAAAGTGTCGCCAGGGGTTTCCTCTGGAATTTCTTTTTCTTTAATTTCCGTCTCCTGCAGGAGCCTCCGTGCTCCTGCGGGATGTGTTTCTTACACAACCCCTAAATCAATTCCGACACGAATTGAGCGTAGCTCTTGACTGAAAAGTGTGCATTGTCTAAATGGAGATATGGAACCATATTACACACCACGACAGATTTGCGAACGATACGATATTAAGAAACCGACACTTCATTCCTGGATCAGGCGGGGTGTCTTAGAGAGTCTTCGGATTCGATGGTCTCACCGCATTCTGGTGAGTGAGTGGGAGAGGTTTCTAGCCGAGTCCACATTTAACAAGAAAGGGGCAAAGCGAGCAGCGTAAAAACAAACGAGCCGTTCACCACATTTCCTTGTGCAAAGTGAACGGCCCTGGAGTAGTTAATGATTAACGAATGTATTTATTCTAACAAACAATCTCATACTGTCAAGTCGTACAAGATGAGACGGCTTTTTCACAGTTCTTACTGGCTTGCGCTCTGGGATTTGAAGCCGCCACTGCTGACAATCACCCAGTATGAATACCGCATGTGCATTCACATGTTTCGCCAGCGCTTGAACGCCAAGGACGCCAAAATCCTGATGCTGGCTTGGTATAAGAAGAACAATCTTTATTCAGATTTTGCGGCTTTGGAAAACACTGTTATTCCCAAGTGTCAAGCATTTGTCAAGCCCTGGCTGAAAGCTGAGAAGCATGCCGAATACTTGCGCCGGAAGGCGAGAAAGGCAGGTGATGCTGGGAGCACCCAATGATCTACGAGCGCCCCGAAAGCATCATCCTGAACGCCCTGTTAACCCGCCTGGACTTCGCAAAGCTTGTCATCCCGCATGTGAACAAGCGATTTTTCAAGGACGTTGACGAACAAATCATCTTCGAATCCATCGCTTCACATATTTGCAAGTTTGATGCTCTGCCGACAGAACAGGCGATGGTGTTTGCGATCACTCAGAATCAGACCAGGACGAAAGAGGAAGATGAACCCACCCTTGCATACCTCCAGACGATCCTGAAGCCTACCAGGGAGCCGGATGCGTTGCTAAAAGCCACTGCACAGGATTTCATAAGAGATCAAGGATACCGAGCGTACCTGTGGGATGCCATTGAAGCATCTGAGCCTACCAGCAAACACAAAAAAGATCGAGAGCGCTTCCTGCAATGGCAGCAGCGGCCAGCAAATTCACATTTGACGAACTGCCTGACCTGGACTTTGAGGATTGGGAAACTCTCTACGATCTTCTACAGGCCAACAATGAAATCTTCCCATTCGACGCAAAAAGTCTGAATGAAAAAGCCTGTGGTGGACTGGAGCGCCAGACCATCACCGTGATCGTCTCACCCACCTCAACGGGCAAAAGCACTTTCCTTTCGTCGCAGACGGTCCATCTCCTCAGTGAAAAGAAGAATGTTCTCTTTATCAGCACGGAGATGTCACAAAAGACCATCGCTCAACGCATTGCCGCAAACGTCTTCGAGACACCCATGGAAGAAATCAAGAAATGGACGAAGACGGATTGGGTGAACGCTTGGCATAAATCGCCAGCACTAGGGCGGCTCCGCATCCGAGCCTATGCATCGAAGCACTAGTGTCCGGCTAGAAG
>PKZC01000381.1 GCA_003132905.1 Bryobacterales bacterium
TCCTGCTCTCCCTGGCGGAAATGCGCCTGGCACAAAACATGCTGACCAGCTTTAAAGAGCCGATCGCAGTTGGAGCGTAAGCCGCCGTGAATATCGACTTAATTCCCGACACCACGGTTCACGTGCGCCGCACCAGCACGATCATCGAACCCGACTTGACACGCGTGCTTTTGCGGCCTTTCACTCCAGGAGATTCCCGGCGCGTTGCTCGGATTATTGAACGAATCCTGTTAGTTCCCGAAGAGCAAGTCGGCCATCTGCTGGCGGAGGTCACGGCCGATTTCTCCGAACGGCATCAGCATCTTCGCAGACTTTTTCTAGAACGCTTTGAGCAGGTGGGGGATATGCTGCCGGCGCGGAAGGACCTCTCCGAACAAAGGCGCTTGCTGATCGGCTCCTATTTCCTGGCCGAATACTCTTTGGAAGCAGCCGCGTTGTTTAATCCCTCCATCGTCCCGCACCCAGATCAAACGGGCCTGCCCGATGGCTCCCTACGCTTCGTCCTTAGCCTGCGTGCCACCGGCGAAGGCCATATTTCCTCCATCACGTTTCGAACCGGGATCATTCATTCCGATCATCGGATCGAGGTATGCGCGCCTGCCGGCTTNNTCACCGAGCCGCGTCAAATCCCCAACCCCGTTTACGAGAAGGGACTCTTTGGGCGGAAACTGATCGAACTTGGATTGACCGGTGAACTCACGCACCGAGTGATGAACAAAATCGGGGAATCCTTCACGCTGGAAGAGCTGCGGGGTAGTCTGCAAACCGAGCAGTTCCGATCGGCCGATGGAATGGGGCGGGAAGATCAAAAAGCCGCCCAAGGAATCTGGATGCTGGCCCGCTCCAACTACGAGGTCCAATTCCAAGCGGACCAAGAGTTGTCGGAGCGCATCCTATTTCCGGCCACACCCTCGCAGCGGAACGGCATCGAGGATGCGCGCTTCGTCCATTTCCGGAATGATGACGGTACGTACCGTTACTACGCCACTTTTACGGCTTACGACGGCCGGGTGGTTGTGCCTGAGCTGGTCGAGACCTCGAATTTCTTGCTGTTTCGATTCATCACGCTGAATGGACCCGCCGCACAGAACAAGGGCATGGCTCTCTTCCCACGCAAGATCAATGGGCTCTACGCCATGCTCTCGCGGCAGGACAACGAAAATATCTATCTGATGTTTTCAGACAATGTCCACTTCTGGAATGAACGCCAGTTGCTTCTCAAGCCGGCCTTCTCGTGGGAACTGGTGCAGATGGGGAACTGCGGGTCGCCCATTGAAACCGATGCCGGCTGGTTGGTGCTCAGCCATGGGGTGGGGCCGATGCGTAAGTACTGCATTGGGGCGTTTTTGTTGGATCGAGAAGATCCGGGTAAGGTGATCGGACGCCTTCGCGAACCCTTGCTCAAGCCCAACGCGAATGAACGCGAAGGTTACGTGCCCAATGTCGTATACACCTGCGGCGCCCTGGTCCATAAAGGCGAGCTGATAATCCCGTATGGCTTGGCCGATCATGGGACGGGCTTCGCCACGGTTCCGCTTGCCGAGGTATTAGCGGCGATGCAATCCGAATAACGACAATGCCCAACAAGCGGATCGCGATACTGTCACCGGCCGCCTGGCGCACTCCTCCACGTCAATATGGCGCTTGGGAGACGGTTGCCAGCAACATCACCGAAGGGCTTGTGGCCCATGGTTGGGACGTAACTTTGTTCGCCACTAAAGATTCCGTGACCAAGGCTCATCTGCATGCCGTAATCGAGCAGGGTTACGAAGAGGATGCCAACGCGGATCCCAAGGTCGCGGAATATCTCCACATTTCAGAAGCCTTCGAACATGCCGCTGAATTTGATTTGATCCATAGCCATTACGACTTCATGGCCCTCACGTATTCGCGGCTGGTGAAGACACCGGTGCTCACCACAATCCATGGCTTCTCTTCGCCCAAAATCATGCCGGTGTATCAGAAGTATCGCAATGGATACTTCGTTTCCATCAGCAACTCCGATCGAGCGCCGGGTCTGAACTACTTGGCGACCGTTTATAACGGAGTGGATCTTGCCGCCTATCCGTTTCAGGATTCGCCCGGCGAGGAATTGATTTTCCTGGGGCGAATTCATCCCGACAAGGGCGTGCATCTGGCCATCGCCGTTGCTCGCATGAGCGGCCTGCCGCTGCTGATCGCCGGCATCATCCAGGACAAGGAATATTTCCAGAAGCAAGTAGAGCCCTACTTGGACGATCGCGAGATTCGCTATATCGGACCAGTGGACGTGGCGGGCAAGAATGAATTGTTCGCGCGGGCCAAGGCGCTCCTCCACCTGAACACGATCCCGGAGCGTTTTGGCCTGGTACTGGCGGAAGCCAATGCCGCGGGCGTGCCCGTGATTGCGACGGACCTGGGTTCGTGCCGGGAAGTAATCGAAGACGGGCAGACCGGAATTCTCGTCAATGGCGTCAACGAGGCCGTGGAGGCTTTGAAACGCATTCACAAAATCGATCGCGCGGCTTGTCGCGAGCGCGTTCAACGATGTTTTTCTATCGAAACGATGGTGGAAGGCTACGAGCGCGTCTACTCCACTATCTTCGATCTCGAAGCGAAAGGACAGACATGAGGGAAATCGTCAGACGATATGGGCAGAATCCGATCCTCACCAAAGCGCAGATTCCCTATCCGGTGGAAACCGTTCACAACGCGGCCGTGGTGAAGGTCAACGACAAGTACATCATGCTGTTCCGCTCCCATCTTCGGACCGGCCGGTCGATCCTGGGATTGGCGCGTAGTCACGACGGCTTCCGCTTCACTGCCGATCCTGAGCCGTTTTTGGTTCCTGAACGGGATGGCCCGTTTGCCGAGTACGAAGAGTTCGGCGTCGAGGATCCGCGCATCACGCAGATTGACGGCGACTATTGGATCACCTACAGCGCCTACTCCCGGAACGGAGTGCGGATCGCGCTAGCCAAAACGAAGGACTTCAGTCAGGTTGAAAAAATCAGCTTGATCACCGAGGCGGATTATCGCAATGTCGTGATCTTTCCAGAGAAGTTTGACGGCCTCTATGCCCGGCTGGACCGGCCGCATTCGGAGATCTCGCCGTGGTCGATCTGGATTTCCTATTCTCCGGATTTACGCTTTTGGGGCGAGTCGCAGCTCATCATGAAGCCTGTGCCCTACCACTGGGACGAAATGAAAATTGGACCCGGAGCTCCGCCGATCAAGACCGAGCAGGGATGGCTCTCTATCTATCACGGAGTCTTTCAAACCATGGACGGATCGGTCTATCGTTTGGGGGTGGCCCTGCATGATCTGAAGAATCCCGCCAAGATCATTGGTGTCGGCGACACCTGGATTCTGCAACCGGAGGACCCTTGGGAAGTCACCGGTTATGTCCACAATGTGGTGTTCACCTGCGGCGCGGTGGCCGAGCCGGATGGAACCGTTAAGATCTATTGGGGCGGCGCGGATTCGGTGATGTGCGTTGGCGAAGCGAACATTTCTGAGCTTGTCACACTGTGCCTGGAACATGGAAGAGCGGCCAAATGAGCTTCTTCCGGCGGTGAGAGTGAAGTCGTCATTTCGTCGCACCGACGGTGTCGTAAACAGTTTTCGCGATGCGAGCGATTACGTCGTCACGTGTGGTTTCATCCGCGGTTGAATCGGCAATAAAGATGGCAATGGCCAGATATCGGCCGTCGGGGAGTTTAATGAGGCCGATATCGTTCCACGCTGCCGTGAAGCCGTTCGAGGTTCCAGACGAACCCGGCTTATGCATGACGACAGTTCCCGCCGGAAGCCTGCCCTTGATGCGCGCTGGCCCCTTGCGAGTGTCCCGCATCCATTCGAAAAGAAGAGCGGCGTGCTGCTGATGAATCGGCGGATGTTGGGCCATCAGTTGCAAAAGCTGGACGGCCGCGCCCGGCTCAAACCAATTTCTATATTGCAGCTCCGGGTTGTGATGAACGGCGGCTTCATCATCCTGCAAATGAAACCCTCGAATGCCCAGTGAAGAGACATAGCGATCGACCACTTGAGGACCACCGATAGTACGAAGAATCACGTGCGCGGCAGCATTGTCGCTTTCCGCAACAGCCAGGCGCAAGAGTTCGCCAAATCGGACGTCGACTTCGGCGTTCGGGTATTTATCCTGTAACGGACTCACCGTTCGGGGCAGAATCCGGTCGCTCACGTGGAAGCGGATCGGCTGATCCAGTGTCCATCGCCCCTGCTCAATCAGATGCAGCGCCGTGAGTGCGAGCGGTAGCTTGAACACGGATTGCATGGGCGGGTGTGCATGGGGATTAAGATCGCAGTTCAGCGAGGACCCGGTGAGCGCGCAAGCGACCGCTACTTTGCCATGCGCCGCGGCAGCAATGGCAGCAATCTGGCGCTGAAGACGAGCCTGTGCGAGTTGCGGACACGGGATCAGTGAAATGAGCAAAAGCGCTAACAGGATGTTCTTCATGGTAGTGTATCTACCTGTCGGATGATATACTATGCCTCATGCCTGGTCAACAAAAAGAGGTGGACATCCTGCAGGGGACGCTGAACATGATGATCCTTCAGGTACTTCAGCAAGGACCGGCCAACGGCTACGAAATCGCCAAATATATCGAGCAGCGGTCTGACGATCTTCTGCAAGTGGAGCATGGATCGTTATACCCGGCTCTGCGCCGGCTTGAGGCCAAGGCCCTCATTAAAGCTGAGTGGCGAATCTCCCAGACCAACCGGCGCGCTCGTTATTACACGTTGACGAAAGCCGGCAAAAAACAAGCTACGATCGAACACTCGCGCTGGAAAACCCTCGTACAGGCAATTACTCGTGTAATGAGGCCCGCCTAGAGCAAGTATGCTGGCACGGATTCGAGCCTGGCTTCTGCGCGCGAAGGAGGCGTCCCAAGACGATCTCGCCGAAGAAATAAATCATCACATTGAGATGCTTAAGGAGGAGCGGTCTGGGTTGGGCATCACGCCGGATCAGGCCGACGGCCTCGCGCGCAGGAAGTTTGGAAATCGCACATCCATCCGGGAGGCAGTTTACGAGACGCGGGCCCTGGCTTTTTTTGACACCTGGGCGATGTATCTACGCATCGCTATGCGTTCGCTGCTGCGGAGCAAAGCTGCGTACGTATCGGTAATCTCGATCTTGGCGCTCGGCGTGGGAATGAGCGTAGCGGTGTTCTCGCTGGTGGACGCAGTTCTGTTACGGCCTCTGCCGTTCCCCAAACAAAGGTTCATCCAGGCGATCTGGAAAACAGATCCATTGGCCGGAAGCCATGTAGAAGAGCTGGCTTATCCCGAGCTGCGCGATCTGCAGGACGGCATCCCCGATTTCGAGTTTGTTGCTATGATGCCGACCTCTCTCTACGGCTACTCGCGGGTTCTTCAAAACGGCAAGTCCGATCCGGTGCAGATTGAGAGTACGCCTGTATCGCACGACTTCTTTCGGGTTCTAGGCGTCTCTCCGATTCTCGGCCGCGATTTCGCCGCCTCCGACTAGCAAGTGGGCGCGGCGCCGGTGGTGATCGTTTCGGATCGTGTCTGGCACGATCGATTCAGCGCGGACCCGAATATTGTCGGCCGTGTCATTCGTCTCAACGGACAAGGCCATACCGTGATAGGAGTGATGGCCGCGGGAGTCGAGTTTCCGCGCGGAGCCGGGCTGTGGTTTCCACTGGGGGTGGATCGTGTGGTGGTCGGCCGCCGGGGCGCGACCTTTCTGCAAGCCATCGCGCGCACCAAACCGGGCGTATCGCAGGAACACATCACTGTTGAAGTGAATGCGGTTTTTCGCCGTGTGGCGAAGGATCATCCCGAAGCCTACACACCCTCACAGCGAGGAGTGGTGACACCGCTCGTCGAATACTGGACGGGCTCGGCACGGCTCCACCTCTGGATTATGCTGGGCGCTGCGCTGCTGCTCCTGATTGCATCCATCATCAGCGCAAGCAATCTACTGCTCACTCGCGCCCTGCAACGACGATACGAAATAGCCACCCGTCTGGCATTGGGAGCGCGCTACCGTCAGATCGTGACGCAGCTTGGCGCCGAGGGTATTCTGATCGCCGTTATTTCTGCAACCGCGGGCTTGGGCGTGGCGCAGTCGGCAATTCGAATGCTGGTGCGATGGGCGCCGGGCGATATTCCGCGATTGCCACAAGCGGCTCTGAATTTAGAGAGCTTTGGTTTCGCCGCCGGAATTGCGGCCTTGTGCGCTCTAGCGTGCACAATAGTTCCGGGATGGGCAGCCACGCGGATGCACGTGGAGTCCGCTCTTCGAGAAGGCGGGACACGACTGTCGTCCTCGCGCCGCCAAGGAAGGATGCGATACGTCTTCGTCATGGCGCACTCGTCGGTCACGGTTGTCCTGCTAGTCCTGGCCTCTCTCCTGGTCCTGAGCTATCGCGCCATGATGTCAGCCGACATCGGCTTCGCGAACCGGGACGCGCTGTCGGTGAACCTGCAACTGCACGGTCCGGGGCTTTTTTCGGCGCAAGCCTTCGACGCGAAGTACCGGCGGTCATTTTATAAAGAACTGCTGGACCGCCTGCGCCAACAGCCCGGAGTGACATCGGCAGCCGCAGTGCTGCTGCGTCCGCTTGAGGGAACCATCGGATGGGACGTTTCGTATGAATTTGAATTCGAAGCCGTCAACAAGGACAATCGCGTGCTCCCGAAAGCCAATTACGAAGTGGTGACTCCGGATTATTTCAAGACCGTCGGAACCTCGTTGCTCGAAGGCCGCGATTTCTCGGAACATGATTCCGAAGCTAGCGAACCAGTTGCTATCATCAGCCAATCCCTCGCAAAGCGCATTCGCCAGGCCGGCTACGCGCCGCTTGGATATAAGATCCGGCTCGGGTTGAGTCACGATCATTGGACCAAAATAATTGGCGTTTGTGCTGACGCCCGGTATCGCAGTATTACCCAGAACGGCGCGGATATTTTCGTGCCCTACCTGCAGGCCCCGCAGCCGACAAATTATGTGGTCATCCGCGGAACGCAATCCGCAAGCGATCTGGCGAGCTTGGTCCGCCGGACGCTCTCCTCGATGGACCCAAGTCAAACCATCGCGGGTGTTGCTACGATCGGCGAACTGATGGATGCCAATTCAGCCCGGCATCGATTCAACATGATCCTGCTGTTGTGGTTTGGCGTGTGTGCGGCGATTCTGGCGGCCGGCGGCATCTACAGTGTAATCGCGGAACTGATCGCGGATCGAGAACACGAGATTACAATCAAGACGGCTTTGGGAGCTCAGAGACTCCGCCTCGCGCGGGAAATGGTTTCCGGGACGCTCGGCTTCGTGCTGATCGGCGAGGCCGCCGGTGCGCTCGGGGTATTGGGGGTCACAAGGTTTGCAGCGGAATTGTTTTATGGAGTTTCGGCGCGAGATCCGATCGTGGTCGGCTCGGTAGCGGCCTTCCTGTTCGCAGTGGCAATTTCTGCATCTATTTGGCCCGCGTGGCGCGCGGCAAGTCTTGATCCCAAATACGTACGTCGGGCGAACTGAACCGGGTGGACTTCGAGCGGCGATGCAGCATGCTTCAGATCTGGAGTACGCCATCGGGATTGAGTGCGATCCTACGCTTCCCCGCACTTCTACCTGTCGACTGGACCGGAAGTCTTCGCGGGCCGCCTGATCTAGCAACCGACCAACAGCAAAGGCGTGTTATCGCAATCGATCCGAGCTCGGAAGCGGTGGTGTTTCGGTCGGAGCGTGGTACGTTCATCTCTGCAGCAAATTTTTTTGCGACGGAACATTCACGACAAACTGGAGAAGATTGGCCTACGCTGGGTGAACTTCCAGGTGTCGCGCTGGACGCAGGCAAGTCTCGGACACAAAGAGGGTGTCGATCGGAAAGTCGCAGCGGATCAGCGGGGCCAATGCAACCGGCGTCGCCGTTGACACGTATAGACGACTGATTGGAATCCCGGCACCAAGCAGTTACGACGCTTGAGCAGGCATTGAAGTTGAAGGAAGCGGTCCGATCAGTCGCAACGAAGTAAAAAAGCTAACGTGATTTTCGGGCATCCGCTAAACCCTTGAAAATATGGAGCGGGAGACGGGGGTCGAACCCGCGACGTCCAGCTTGGGAATCAGGGCCACCCTTTGACATCAACCACATAACCGCGCAGGTGTTTGGTTCGGGTGCATCAAATACACTGTAGTTTTTGA
This sequence comes from Bryobacterales bacterium, assembly GCA_003132905.1. The sequence goes on from PKZC01000381.1 coordinate 8,174, forward strand.
GGTTCTTTTCGACTTGCTCTTAATGTAGTGGAAATGTAGTGTAAGATCTCGGGCGTACAGAACACGCGCACGATGGACTGTTTGGGAACAGCGGGACTCAATAACAGAATGTTAAGCGTCACCGCTGATTGAGGATGATGTTCCTACCCCGCGCTCCTCTCGTACGCGGGCAACCAGGCGCGGCAGTTTCTTCTCCAGGGTCAGAAGCGCATCTGGACTTGCCCCTCGATGCTTCCTGGCTCACACGGCATCCGAGCAGGTTGACCAATGGCGGCCTCAGCGCGCGCAATCCGCGCCCTCAGGTGAAGCCGATTATGGCGCGCCAGTGTGGAGGCCGCTATCCGGTATCGCTTGGCAACCTCGCGGCAGCTTCGGCCGGAAATCAGCGCGGTCGCGATCTCCCGCGACTGGGCGTGCTTGCAGACCGAACAGGGGCGGCCTCGGAGTGGACCTGGTTGCATCATCCGTGCCACTAGTGTGCCCGAACTCCGGGGTTTCTTCAAGCTTTCGAGCCACATAGACCAATCAACTGGTTCGGTATCGACGTTTTGTAAGCCGCCGATGCAGATGCGGCGGAACGGAGAGCTGATCACCGAAGCATGCCGATATCAAAGCGTCAAATCGATCCTGAAGAACTCGCTCGGGCGCACTTCCTCCTGCAGTCGCACCGCCATCGTCGCCGCTATCCGACACATCTCTAAAAAACCACGCTCCGGCCAGCCAACCGGCTGTCGGTGGGGAGTTGGAGACAATGCCGTTTTCTGCAAGCAAAAGTAAGAGGCGTCCATTCTCCTCTTCCAACTGGTGACACTTCTTGCAGAGTGCTTCGACCCCGTCGCCCTTCAAAGTGATGGCCTTTCACCAGTCCATCATCCATCAGGTTGACATCGTCCTGCCTAGTTGCGCCAGCGGACAGAAGGTATTCGCGGCCAAGTTCGGCCTCCCATCTGCCTTGGACGATTCGCGATCCATTGGCACGCCCACAATGTCAGCCGCTTTGGTATATGTGGCGACATGCGGCTTGAAGGAATTGGCGGCGGCCACTGAGATCACCTGGTCGAAAGGGACACCATGATAGCGTTTGGACGTTTCTAGCATATCGGGATCGCCATTGGAGAGCACCACCAGCTTGTAGCGCGTCCGCAGCTGCGCGAGTGCTTCCGGCACTTCCGGAAAGGGGCGAAGCTTTTCGATCTGCGCTGCCAGGTAATGCACTTCGTCCGTCGTGTATTCGATTTCTGCACGGTCCATTACGAAAGCCACGGAGCGATGACCGATCTCACGATAGGGCGTATGCTCCTTATGAAGCAAGGCATCAATCATCGAGTTTTCGAAATGCGTACGGCGCCACCAGGTTACGAAGGAGTTCGGATTTCCTGGCCAGCCTTTGGCCTTCAGAAACGGCGCCGCCACCTCCGTGAGGCCCGACTGCATGTCGACAACGGTTCCGTATTGATCGAACATGCAGACCTGGATTGTTTGCTTTAGAGCTTCGGCGGTTTCCACTGAGTTACCCTCTGGCATGGTTCTTCGATTGAGTCACGCTGACTGACCGTGATTAGTACCTCTACATTGAGATTCTGACCGATTCTGGCATGACATTCCGCTCTGTCATCGCCTCGCACACAACACAGACGACGCGATTTGTTCTGGCGTCAACTCTGGATTGGCTTTTCTCCGCAACCTGCTAGTCTAGTCTAGAGCACGCCCGCCAGGCTCAAGTTCTGGAGGCGTAATCCGGTCAGCGAAAATCGGCCAAGCGCCACGCCGCTTCTTCGATGGTTGTTTGAGACTTGGAGAACGTGAAGCGAATTCTTTTGGGATTCTTGACAGCGGCCGGATAGAATATCGAACCGGGCACGCCAGCAATTCTAGCTTCTCGCATTAGGCGCTCTCCGAACACGGTGTCGTCTTCGTCCGACACCCCTGTGTATTCACACCACAGAAAATAGGAGCCCCCCGGTTCGTAGAACGTCATTCCGGCCTTCTCGATGGCGTCGCACAAGAGTTGTTTGCGCTCCCAGTATTCGCGGCGAAGTTTGGTGTAGAATTCATCGGGTAGCGCGAGCGCTGCCGCCAGCGCCACTTGAAATGGGTGCGGCGCAGTCACCGTGTGGAAATCGTGCATGTTGCGGATCTGTTCGGTGATCTCGTCCTGCGCAACTACATAGCCCACCCGCCATCCCGTGACGGAGTAAGTCTTGCCCATCGAAGTGACCGTAACAGTGCGATCGCGAGCAGTGGGCAGCGATCCAATGCTGACGTGCCGGTACCCTGGCCAAACCAGGTATTCGTAGGTTTCGTCGGCGAAGATCAGCAGATCATGATCGGCGGCAAATTGGGCGATAGTCTCAAGCTCCTCGAGCGTGAAAACCTTGCCAGTCGGATTGCATGGATTGCACAGCAGTACGGCCGCAGTCTCGGGAGTGCATACACTATCGAGCTGTTCGCGCGTGAACGAGAAATCAGGCTCTGATGTCTCCAGAATCCGCAACTGCAATCCGGAGACAATGGACTGGAGCACGTAATTTTCGTACATCGGGGCAAAGGTAATAACCTCCCGTCCACGCTCCACCAGAGCCTCCATCGCGACAACCATCCCTTCGGTAGCGCCGCAAGTGACCACGATGTTCCGGTCGGGGTGTGCCGGGATACCGTTGAAGCGCTCCATCTTTTGCGCGATGGCGCGCCGCAGCACGGGTGCGCCCGACGGATCCGTGTACTGATGATTGCAGCCGGCCACCGCCTGGCGCGCAAGCTCCTTGAGTTCCACAGGTGCATCATCGTCAGGGAATCCCTGCGAAAGATTCACTGCTCCCATTTGAAGGGCATGAATGGTGGTCCGGCGGATTACGGACTCGCGTAAAGGCAACCGCTTGAAAGAGGCCATCAATTGCTGTTCCCCGGCAGCGCGAACGCGATCAACTCCGCAGGTATGTTTCCGCCGACCGCAACAACGACATACTGCTTGCCGTTGAGCATGTACGTCATCGGCGATCCGGTTTGTCCCGCCGGCATGTTCACCGCGCCCATTTCTTTTCCAGTCTTTTTGTCGTAGGCACGAAGCATCGCACCCTTCTGGCCGGAGGGCATAGTGAAGACCCCGCTTTCGCCCGCGATCACAAGTGACTTGGTGACCAGGGTGCCCACTACACCCTGCCGGCCAGTGCGCGGGATGTTGATGCCTTTCAGAGCGGCGCTGTTCCGTACGTTATCGGGCGTTTCGCCGTGAGCAACCTGCCACAAGATTTCGCCTTTGTCGAGATCGATGGCGCTGATCTGGCCGTACGGCGGTTTGATGATTGGCAGCCCCTGAATCAGAAGCGGCGGAGGCGCTCCCGCAGCGTCAGCCGGTTTTCCGAGAACCCACGCCATTTCGGATGTACTCGGCTTCGGTTGAACGAGCCCCATGGAGTTGAGCGTCCTCTGCGAATATACATAAAGGATGTGACTCTCGGGATCGTAGGAGCCGCCCGGCCAATTGGACCCGCCACCGAACGGGCCCATGACGAGCGTGCCCAGCGGGCCGTCGAGCTTGCTCACCACAGGAGGAGTAAACAGGGGCCCGAATTTGTAGCGAGAAGTGATTTTCACCGCCTCCGCCCGAAGCTCCGGCGTGAAGTCGATCAGGTCGTCGACGGAGGAGCCCTGGCGGTCGTAGGCCGGCGGCTTGGTGGGGAACGGTTGGGTTGGGCTAGTCTTTTCGCCTGGCGTCGTGGACTGCTCCACAGGCTTTTCCACGACAGGCCAGACAGGCTGGCCAGTGACGCGATCGAACACATAAAGGAACGCCTGCTTGGTGGGCTGCGCGACGGCTTTGATCTGTCTGCCATCCACCGTGATATCCACCAGCATCGGCGCGCATGGAATGTCCATGTCCCAGAGGCCGTGGTGTACCAGTTGATAGTGCCACTTTCGCTGGCCGGTTTTGAGATCGACAGCCACGATGCTCTCGCCGAATAGGCCGTTCCCTGGACGATGGCCGCCGTAGAAATCACCGGTCGGTAATTCCACCGGGAGATACGCCATGCCCAGTTGCTCGTCGACGCTGATCTGACCCCACACGCCGGCGTTCCCGGTGTAGTCGGCCGAATCGTTTTCCCAAGTGTCGTCGCCGAACTCCCCCGGCCTAGGGATGGTGTGGAAGATCCACAGCCGTTTTCCAGTACGCACATTGAACCCGCGTACAAAGCCCTTCACATTGGTCTTGCTCTTCGGAATATCGCCCGCCTTGTGCGCGGCTCCGACAATGACGACATCGCCAGCCACTACCGGGGCCGCGTGAAGCCCGATCTCGCCATTCATCGGATCGATTTCCTGGTCGTCGCCGAGCTTCAAATCCACAGCGCCATCGGTTCCAAAACTGGCGATCCGCGATCCGGTCTTGGCATCCAACGCAATCAGCCGATAGCCTGCGGTGACATAAAGAATGCGTTCCTCGCGTCCGTCGGTCCAGTAGGCAAGCCCGCGGCCTGAAAGTTTTCGGGGGGCGACCTCGCCGCGGTGGCCCTCCTTTTCTCCGTGCACCCAGAGCAGTTCGCCCGTGGCCGCGTCCAGCGCCACCACGTCGCGCCGTGTCCCAGCCGTGGAGTAGAGCACACCCTGTACCATCAGAGGAGTCGATTCCAAGTTGGTTTCCGGCCGCGGACCCAGGTTGTCGGTTTTGAAGCGCCACGCGACTTCGAGCTTATTGAAGTTCGCCGCGTTGATCTGATCGAGCGACGCATATCGAGTGTTCCCGAGATCGCCGCCGTAGGTCCGCCATTGGCCGTCTTTGGCGCCAGACTGAGCGGCGCCCGGCAGACAGGCCCACAGCAACGTCCACAGTACCGCGGTCCCGGAATTCAAAGCCAACACTGCCGAGTTCCTTTGTTTCATGCACTCGCTAAGTTAATCCAAAACCTAGCCTGCCGCTGGAACGAGAATCCAAGATGGTGCGCCGGATACAGCGCGGTAAAATCTTCGTATGATCACGATCCGCAGAAGCCAGGAGCGTGGCCACGCCGACCACGGCTGGCTCAATACCTATCACACCTTTTCTTTCGCCAGCTATCACGATCCTGCCCACATGGCTTTCCGATCGCTGCGGGTGCTCAATGACGACCGGGTCGCTCCCAGCAAAGGTTTCGGGGCGCATGCGCATCGCGACATGGAGATCCTCACCTATGTGCTCGATGGCAGTCTGGTTCACAAGGACAGTATGGGCGAAAAGCGCATCTTTGGACCGAACACGGTACAGGCTATGACGGCGGGCACCGGCGTGGTGCACAGCGAGTTCAATGCCTCGGAAACGGAGCCGGTCCATTTCCTGCAGATCTGGATCGAGCCGGCAGC
>PKZC01000093.1:0-11551 GCA_003132905.1 Bryobacterales bacterium
TCCTGATGACGGCGCACTATACGACTGAAACGGCCGTGGAGGCGATCCAAAAGGGCGCCAGTGATTATCTGAACAAGCCGATCTCGATTCCGGCGCTTCGCAGCCGAGTGGAAAAACTATTGGCCGATGCGCTTCGCAGGCAACGCGCCCTGGCTCTGGATAGCGAGTTGGCGGACACGGCGCGCTTTGAGGGAATGATCGGGCGAAGCCCGCTGATGTGGGACCTTTTCGCGCGCATCCGCCGCGTGGCGCCGCACTATCGCTCCGCCCTTATTACCGGATCCACCGGAACCGGGAAAGATCTGGTGGCGAAAGCGCTCCACGCACTCAGCCCAGCTAACACCGGCCGTTTCGTTACCTGCAATTGTTCGGCGGTAGTGGAAACCCTGTTTGAGAGCGAGTTGTTCGGGTATGTGAGAGGCGCCTTCACGGGCGCGGCCGCCGACAAGATGGGCTTGATGGAATTCGCGCACGGCGGCACGCTGTTTCTGGACGAAATCGGAGACATGCCTCTGAGCACGCAAGCCAAGCTGCTCAGAGCGCTGCAGAATCAGGAAGTGACGCGGGTGGGTTCGGTAACGCCCCGCAAGGTGGATGTGCGCGTGATCGCGGCCACCAATCGAGACGTGCAGGAACTGATCGTGCAAAAGCAATTTCGCGAGGACCTGTACTACCGGATAGCGATGGTGGAGTTACGGACTCCGCCACTGTCGGACCGGCGCGAGGATCTTCCGCTGCTCGAAAAGTTTTTGCTGGATCGCTTTGCAACCCAATTCAACAAAGAGATTCGCGGTTTAACCCGGCGCGCGCAGATTGTGCTGGCGCGGCATGCGTGGCNNCGGGAAACATTCGCGAGCTGGAAAATGCATTGGGTAATGCCTGCATGATGGCCGTCAGCGACATGATCGACGTGGAGGATCTGCCGGCATCGCTGCGGCAAAATCAGCGCACCGCGTCGGCGGCGAATTCGCACGACCTCGAACAACTGGCAGAAGCGCTGGCGTCGCCGGTNNTTCGAGGAGCACGAAAAGGTGCTGGTTTCCGCTGCCTTGGGGCGATCGAATGGTAACCAATCCGAAGCAGCCAGAACGCTGCGCATCAGCCGGGACCGCTTGCGCTACAAGATGGCCAAGTACAATCTGCGCTAGATCACTTCGCGGCCGTCTCGCCCAGTTTTTTCAACAAAGCCGCGGTGTCTTCGTGCACATCGATGCGCTGTCCGCCCCGGCTGTTACCACCGGCGCGGCCCATGGCGGAATCGATGGGCGTCTTACCCTTCAAATCCACGGCGTTCAGGTTCGCATGGTGATCCACTAGAAACTGCACCACGTCGTTCCAACCCCAGAAAGCCGCGCCATGCAGGGGCGTCTGGCCCCGGCTATCGGCCGCATTGATCTCGCCACCTGCGGCAAGCAAAGGCTCAAGCGAAGCGAGCGATCGCTGCTGAACGTCGGGCGTGGTGAAGACGCCGCGCGTATCGGCATCCACCGAGCCCAAGCCGGCCGCCGCCATGGTGGGCGTGGTACCGCGAAGGTTCGGAAGATTCACCAGCGCGCCATGCGCCAGCAATAACTTGATGGCCGGCGCATCCAGCGCTTTCGCCGCGCGCAGCAACGGCGTTACGCCAATGGTCAACATCTGATCCACACCGCGATCCGCGCCCACGGAACGGAAAGGAGGCAGCAGCTTCAACTGCAGATTCGGGTTCGCGCCTTTGTCCAAAAGCAGTTCGGTGATCTCGAGTGGCGTGGTTTCATCGAGCGACGGGCCATCCGCTCTTCCGCCGTGCGGGATGGTGTTCATATCCACCGCGCAGTACAGCGGGCTGCGGCCCCACCAATCCCACTTGTCGACCATCGCGCCCTTTTCGATCAGATACTTTGCCGCATCGAAGTGGGCATTGGTGATCGACATGATGAGCGGCGTGACGCCCTCCGGATCAGGCACGTTCAGTTTCGCGCCGGCTTCCACCAGACTCTGGACGCAGGATAAACAACCTTCGCGAGTGGCGTAGAGCAGCGGAGTGAATCCACCGTAGGATTGGTGCAGGGCGCGCGGCTCAGAGCTGACTTGCGCCAGCCATTCCTCAACATGCGACCGGGCGTTGACATCGGCGCTATGTGCGATCAACTCGCGCACCATGGCGGGCTGGCTTTCCGCCGACGCCCACATCAGCGCGGTCTGTTCTTTCTGGTTTTCCTTGGCGTCGACGTGCGCGCCATGCTCGAGCAGCAGCTTGGCGGCGGCCACGTTCTCGGTGCGCGCGATCAGCATCATCGCCGTCTGGCCGTCGGCGCTCGGTGAATCCGGGTCTGCGCCCGCTTTGAGCAGCTTCTCGATAATGGCGACATTACCGAGAAACGCCGCTTCGGACATTGGCGTCGCGCCAAATTGGTTCTTGGCTTTGGCATCGGCGCCCGCGCGCAGCAGCCGGTCCACCAAGTCGACGTCGCCGTTGTGCACGGCCCAATGCAACGCCGTGGTGCCGTCGGACGTTGGCGTGTTCACGTTCGCATGATGGTCGATCAGTTCGATCGCCGCGTCGCGGTTGCGCTGCTTTACCAGATCGACCAGCGATGCGTCGCCTGCGACGCCAGCGATCAGCGGGACAAAACCGATAGCCGCGATGACGACCGCAGCCACGAACGAAGTCTTTCCGCGCATGTTAGACCTCCGCGAACTTGCCGGAACTGTCGCCGAACCGATCGAGCGGCACGCCGGCGCGGTCCAGCACGGTGAGCAGCATGTTGGCGAGGGGCGTCTGGTCGGGATACTTCAAGTGCTGGCCGCCCTTCACCGTCTTCCAGCCGCCTACCAGTGCGGTGGGCAGCGGATAGTGGTTATGCAGGTTGCTGTTGCTCATGTTGCTGCCGTAGAGGATCATCGAGTGATCCAGCAGGTTGCCGTCGCCATCCTGCAGCTTCGACAGTTTGAGGAGGAACAGCGCGAAAAGCTGGGTGTGATAGGTCTGGATTTTCACCAGCCGGTCCATCTTGGCCTGCTCGTTGTTGTGGTGCGAAAGCGGATGGAACGCATCGGGAACGCCGATCTGGTTGTAGGTGAGATTGCTGACCTCAGCGGCCATCATCATGCTAAACACCCGCGTCATCTTGGCCTGGAAGGCTAGCGCGATCAGATCGAACATAAGGCCGATGTGCGGCTCGAATTGCGCGGGCGTCGCGCCGGGGGCATTCGGGAGGTTGAGGTGCGACAGATCGTGCGCTTCCATCTTTTCGATGCGGCGCTCGATTTCGCGAACCGTATCCAGATAGTCGCTCAACATGACGCGATCCTGGGGACCCAGCGTACGCTGCAGGTCGGTGGCTTCGGTCGAGATCAAATCCAGGATGCTGGCATATTGTTTCCCGAGCACCTTGCGCTCCGCTGCGGTATCGCCCTGGCCAAACAGCCGTTGGAACAGCTTGCGCGGCTCGGTCTCCATGGGCAGCGGCGTGGTGGGTGTACGGAACGAAATGGTTCCCGAATAGCTGCAGCCAAAATCGCGATCGCAGGAACCGCCGCCTCCGCGTCCTTCAATGGCAACTTCGAGCGATGGCAGCGGAGTATCTTGTCCGATGTGCGCGGCCGCGATCTGGTCGATGGTAGGACCACAGAAGGGGTCCTGCGTGGCGCGGGGATGCACGCAGTTCAACCACGTTCCCGGGGTAATGGCGTGGACCGCGGGGCTGATGGCCGGCTTGTTCTCCAGGCCGCTGACGATGGTCAATTGCTTTTGGAACGGCGCGAGCGGTTTCAGAATCGTGGGCAGGTCGAAGGTGCCGCCTTCGGTCTTCGGAGTCCAATGCTCCATGATGGCGCCGTGCGGGAAATAGATGAACCCCATGTGCGGCGAGGGAGTGGCCGCGGTCTGCGCCAAGGCGGTGTTCGCGGGAATCATGGCGTCCAGCAGCGGCAGCGCCATGGTGACGCCTAAGCCGCGCAAGAACGTGCGGCGCTCGAGATGTTTCTTGGTGTTGAACATTCTCTCTCCTTCAATTCCCTCTTGCTGCACGCACTAAAGCTGCGCGCCCTAATGCTGCGCGGAAGCTACCTGCACCTGCTTGGGCGCGGCTTCCGGCACTCTTTCCATCTGAAACGGCGCACTCTTCACGATTCCCATCACGATGGACGAAAAGCGGTAGTTGTCCCGCGCGGCATCGCGGACGATCTTACGGACGGTCGGCATGTCGTAAGGCTCCAAACCCCGGCCCAGCGCATAGATCAAGAACTTTTCCGTCATGGTTTGCACAAACTCGGCGGGACGCGACATCAGCGCTTTCCGCAGGTCGTCCGGACCGGTAACCACGGTGCCATCCATTAACTTGCCGGATGCGTCGATAGCGGTTCGAGTGAAGCGGTCTTTGTTGCGCCATGCGCCGACGGTGTCGAAGTTTTCGAGCGCGAATCCCAGCGGATCGATCACGCCGTGACAGGCATTGCAAGTGGGATTGGCGCGGTGCATTTCCATGGTCTCGCGCACCGTATGGGGCTTCTCGCCTTCTTTGTTTTCCTTGAATGCGGGAACATTGGGCGGCGGTGGCGACGGCGGCGTGCCGGTTATGTTTTCGAGGATATAGTTGCCGCGCAGCACCACCGACGTGCGGTTGGCGTACGACGTCACCATCAAAATCGCGCCCTTGCCGAGCAATCCATAGCGTTTGGAATCGGGCAGAATCACGCGCAGGAATTCTTCGCCGCGCACGTCCGGAATGCCGTAGTGCAGCGCTAGGCGCTCATTGACGAAGGTATAGTTCGCCGTCAGCAAATCCAGGACGCTGTGATCTTCGCGCTGGATGCTATCGGCAAACAATTCCAGCTCGCGGCGGAACGCGGTGCGCAGGCTGGGGTCGAAGTTCGGATAGATGAAGGGGTCTGGATCGATCTGATCGATATCGCGCAACTTCAGCCATTCCGACGCGAAGTTGGTAACTAGCGAGCGCGATTTGTCGCTCGAAAGCATGCGGCGAACCTGCTGTTCGAAGATCTTGGGGTCCTTCAGCTTGCCCTGTTCGGCCACGGCCAACAGTTCGTCGTCGGGAACAGTGCTCCACAAGAAAAACGAAAGGCGCGACGCCAGTTCCAGATCGTTCACGCGATAGTTCGATCCAGGCGCCAGAGTTGGCGGGGGCGGTTCCGCCCGGTAGAGAAACTTCGGACTCGCGATAATCGCGATAATGCCGTTTTGAATCCCACCCTCGAAAGTGCCCGAGTTCGCCCGGCCTTCTTTGAAGAAAGCCATGGGCGCCGCCAGATCCTTTTGAGTGATGGGACGCCGGAAGGCGCGATGCGCGACGCTGGCGAGAATACGGGCCGCGCAGGAATCTTCTTCGCTCTCGCTGGGCGGCTTGCACACAAAAATCCGCGCTCGGCTATCGGTCTCCACCGGTTTGCCGGTTGGATGGAACGGACCGACGATCGTGATTGCTGGTCCCGCGGGCGCTCTTCGGCCTCCAGGTCCTGCGCCGCCGGGAGGAAGACCATAACCAGGAAACGCCCGGCCTGGAACGAATGACTGCAGCATCCCCTCCGGTTCCGCAAAACTGTGGGCCGGCGCAGTAAGGCCAAGTTGATGCACCCCGGCTTTCACTTTCACGAAGCCGTTCAAAGATACCGGAAGCCCATCCAGAGTGAGAACTGGATTCGGACCGGCGATCGTGAACTCGTAGTCCCCATCGAACGGGAAACGATATTCCGCCGCAATTCCGCCCTGCGTGCCGAGCGGCAGGTTCGACGGATCGGCGGGCTCGCCATGCAGGACCACTTTCATGGGCTCCGTGGGCGGCGGATGCCCAATCGCCATCCGGCTCACTTCGCGCGCTGCTGAGATGTATTGATCGAGAAACGAAGGCGAGACTTTGAGAACGTTCGCGATGTTGTCAAAGCCGTCGCTGATATCGTCTCTGGGAAGCAGAGCCGCTGCGTCCACATCCACGCCCAAAACATCCTTCATGGCATTGGCATATTCGGCGCGATTCAACCGGTGCAGCGAAACGGTTCCAGGATTGGGAGATTCGAGCGCGGCTTGATCGAGCGATGCTTCCAGAAACGTCACGAACGAATTGACCGTGGCCAGATCGGGCCGCGGCATGCCCGGAGGCGGCATCATCCCACCCCGCAGCTTGCGGACTGCTCGCTCCCACACGGCGGCATCTTTGCCGACATGCGTGAGATCCATGGTGTCGAAAGTCAGGTTCGCCGTCTTGAGTTTCTGGTTATGACAGGTAACGCAATAGTGATCGAGCATGGCTCGATGCGCGGAGAGGGACGCGGAAGAAGCCGTCGATGGCCGCGTGGTGGAGGCGGCACGCAACTGCAGCGATACCGGTAGTACCAGCGCGAAGGAAACCGCCACAACCCAGTGACGCATTATGTTTTTGTTCTCCCCTGTCCCTAAACGATTCCGCCCAGCTCCCGCACGTGTCCCCACAGGCCTCGATAAGCCAGCTCGATAAACAAGTCCGGACTGCCCCATTTCGCGTCAAAATCCTTGGTTGGCGCGGCGGCGATGATCTCTTTCGGCCCCAGCCCCTGCTTCATCAGCTTTACGATTTGGTCCTTGAGCGTAGCGAGCATCTGGTTCTCGGCTTCCAAATCCATGTGTGTCAGCAGAGGTCCATTTCCAGGGACGATGCGCGTGTCGTCATTGGTTACTTTTAGCAGGGCCTTTTGGCCATCCAGCATGCCACCCAGCCAGCCGCCGGTGGAATAATCCACGATCGGGTACGAGCCCGACGCGACCACGTCTCCGGCCGCCAGGATGTTCGGCCCTGGAAAGTAAACGTAGATGTCGCCATCGGTATGGGCTTGCATCATATAGCCATATTCGACCGGCTCTGGGCCGAACATCATCTTTTGCACGCCCGTATAGAAGGTTAGATTCGGCAGCGACTGCTTCGGATGCGGCTCATAGGTGCGTTTCTGCCATCCCACGTCGATTTCGGTACCCAGCCAGAGCTTGGTATTTTCGTGCGCGATGATTTTAGCGCCGGCTTTGCCGAGCGCTTCGTTCGAACCCGTGTGTATGGGGTGCCAGCAGGTGTTAAACAGCACTTTCACCGGTTTGCCACCTGACTTTTCGGCCACCAGTTGCAACAATTCCTGGGACCGTTCAGCGGATCCGCCGTTCACCAGTAAGACACTATCCGGGCCAAGAACCGCCAGGACGTTACCGCCCGCGCCGGTAATCTGAAGGAACGTATCGGTAAGCTTGTTAACTTCCAGCGGCGTGGCCGTAGGCGCGGAGGCAGTCTGGGCGAAGGCGTGATGGGCGAGCGTTACGCCAGCCGCGCCACCCACAAGATTCCGCAGAAATCCCCGGCGGTGAGATGAATGAAGCACTTGTACCAGTTTACATCCGATGCACGCAAATCGGCGATCATTTCCAGCCCATTAAGTACTTGTCGATGGATTTGGTTTGGAATAGTGCATCGCTATGATAGAATCCGTCCAGAACGGAGCCCCGATGAGCCTTTGGCGTCCTGATCCTACCTTTTATCCATCCCCGAAAATGGCGATGCAAGCACCGCCCGAAAAGCTGGCGTACGTGGCAATGTTGAACGCAAAGTTGAGCGCCAACGGCAACCAGCGCCCCGATGCCCTGGGTGTGGTGGATGTCGACCCGCAGTCGAACGCCTATGGCCGCTTAGTGGGACAAGTGGACATGCCCAACCCTGGCGACGAATTGCACCATTTCGGATGGAATGCGTGCAGCGCGAGCCTGTGCCCCTATGCTCCGCATCCGCACATTGAGCGCCGCTACCTGATTGTGCCTGGCATTAATTCTTCGCGCATCCACATCATCGACACCAAACCCGATCCGAAGAAGCCGCAGATCGTGAAAGTGATCGAGCCGGAAACCTTGGCTGCCCGAACCGGCTACGCGTCGCCCCACACCATCCATTGCGGCCCAGAGGGAATCTATGCGAGCGCGCTGGGCGCTACCAACGGCGATGGTCCCGGCGGCATCTTCGTGATCGATCACGACAGCTTCGACATCTTAGGCAAGTGGGAACTCGACCGCGGTCCGCAATATCTGGCCTACGATTTTTGGTGGCACCTGGGCTTGGACACCGTCATCACCAGCGAATGGGGCACGCCGAACATGGTGCAGCACGGCGTGAATCCCGAGATTCTTCTCAAGGGCGGCTACGGCCACAAGCTGCACGTTTGGGATCTGCGCAAGCGGCGGCATTTGCAGGAGCTGGATCTGGGCGCCGAGTATCAGATGGCGCTGGAGCTGCGGCCCGCGCACGACCCAACGCGGGCGTATGGGTTCCTGGGCGTGGTGGTTTCCTTGAAGGATCTTTCCGCCTCCATCTGGGTGTGGCATCGTGAGAACGGCAAATGGGGCGTGAAGAAGATTATCGAGATTCCCGCTGAGCCGGCCGATCCCGAGAAGCTGCCGCCGTTGTTGCAAGGCTTCAAAGCCGTGCCGCCGCTGATTACGGACATCAATCTCTCGCTCGACGATCGATTCCTGTATGTGTCATGTTGGGGAACGGGCCAGTTTTTGCAATACGACGTGTCCGATCCGTTCCATCCCAAGAAGACCGGCTCTATTCACCTGGGCGGAATCGTGCGGCACGCCGCGCATCCACGAGCGCCGAAGACAGAACTGAACGGCGGTCCACAGATGGTGGAGCTGAGCCGCGACGGCAAGCGTATCTACTTCACCAACTCGCTGTACTCGCCGTGGGACGCGCAATTCTATCCGGAGGGCGTTCGAAGTTGGATGGTGAAGCTGGATGCCAAGCCGGACGGCGGGATGGAGCTCGATCCTAATTTCTTTCTCGAGTTCGGAGATTTGCGCGGGCACCAAGTGCGGCTTGATGGCGGCGACGCGTCGTCCGATTCCTATTGCTATTCATGATTCCCCTCGGCTGGAGCTGGGGCTGGCCGGCGCTGTTTCTTTTGGGCGCCTATCACGGCATCAATCCCGGCATGGGCTGGCTCTTCGCGGTGGCGCGAGGGATGCAGGAGCACGCCACCAAAGCCGTGGCCCGCGCGCTGGTGCCGATCACTCTGGGACACGCGCTCTCCATCGGGCTGGTTGTCGCCCTGGCTGGATTAATTCAAATCGTACTGCCGCTCGGTTACGTACGGATCGTGGTTGCGTTCGCGCTCATCTCCCTGGGCGTATTTCGAATCTTGCGACGCCGCCACTTCGCATGGGGCGGGATGCAGGTGGGCTTTCGCGACCTCACGTTTTGGTCGTTTCTGATGGCGAGCGCGCACGGAGCCGGTTTGATGGTGCTGCCCATTGTCTTGCACGCCATGCCTGCCGGGCACGAACACATGCACATGGCTTCAGGAAGCGGGGCCTGGACCGGAATCGCCGCCACTCTGGTTCATACGCTGGGCTATCTCAGCGTCACCGCCCTGATTGCTCTGCTGGTCTATCGGAAGTTTGGACTAGCCCTTTTACGCAAAGGCTGGTTCAATCTCGACCTGGTATGGGCCATCGCGCTCATCGTCACCGGGTGCGTGGCACTGGTGGCATAAGCGATGTTTGATAGGCTATAGACGGATGAGAACAATCTCCAAACGCACGCAGTATGGTCTTAAGGCGGTGATTGCGCTGGGCCGGCGATACGGAGAAGGTCCTGTGCTTATCGCCACCCTGTCGACTGAAGAAACCATTCCCCTGAAATTCCTGGAAGGTATTTTGCTCGACCTCAAAGGCCGCGGCGTGCTGGAAAGCAAGAAGGGCAAGGGCGGCGGCTACCAATTGAGCCGTCCACCGTCTACTATTACCATCGGCTCTATCATTCGGTTGCTCGAAGGCCCGCTGGCCCCGCTGCCGTGCGCTAGCGAAACAGCCTTCAAGCCGTGCGAAGAGTGCGGCGACATCGAACATTGTGGCACTCGGATTATCATGCGCCAGGTGCGCGATTCCATCGCAGAAGTGCTCGACAAAACCACGCTAGCCGATCTGATCCGGCAAGTGGAGACTGCCAAACAAGAGCATAGCCGGTTGCCGCTGATGTACCACATATGAACATGAAGCCGATCGCCGCTGCCGCGCTTGCGTTCACCTTGTGCGCGGCGAATTCAGGCGATACCTACCGTCCGGAAGTAGAGCAGTGGCGTGCGCGGCATCAAGCTGACTTAACGAAGGATTTTGGCTGGCTCACCGTAGTCGGCCTCGATTGGTTGAAGGAAGGCGACAATCGAGTGGGCGCAGATCCAGCGAATGAGGTTCCGCTTCCATCGGGTTCCGCGCCGCGGCGTGTTGCCGTTATCTCTTTACGTGGTGGGAAGGCCGAACTGCATCCGGAGTCCGGTGTTCCGCTGACTATGAACGGCAAGCCCCCCGGCGCGACCATCCTGCGCGAAGACGACGATGTTCTAGCGATTAACCATCTGAAGTTCTATTTGATCCGGCGCGGCGATCGCGCGGGCATCCGTCTGAAAGACAATGACAGCGCGGCGCGCAAAGATTTTAAAGGCCTAGCGTGGTACCCTGTCGATCCGACGTGGCGCATTCAGGCCAAGTTCAACCAGTGGACCACTCCGCACTCCATCGTTTTCCATAACACGATCGGTCAGCAAGAGAGCGAGCCGAGTCCCGGCACATTGACTTTTCACAAAGACGGACGCGAATTTCATCTCGAGCCGACAATCGACGAAGGCAAGCTGTTTTTCGTGATTCGCGATCAAACCAGCGGTAAAACCACGTACGGAGCGTCTCGTTTTCTATATACCGATCCACCTCAAAACGGCACGGTCTGGCTAGACTTCAATAAAGCCGAAAATCCGCCCTGCGCATTCACGGCTTACGCGACGTGTCCGCTACCGCCCCCGCAAAATCGTCTGGCGCTAGCGATCAAGGCAGGCGAAAAGAATTATTCGGGCAGCGCTCACTAAGTTCTATCGGTGTGCATCTGTGTTCATCTGTGGCCAATTCAAGGCCGGCCTTCGCTAGACGGCGGCACCAGCCCCTTAATGCGCAGGAACGCTCCGATAATTCCGTACATTTCGTTATCGTGCGCGATGTTCCAATTCAGCAGGCCCAGCTTGCTCATGTCCCAGCGGAACCATTTCACTTTGGCTGCGCCCGCGGCATCGGTCATGGATGCGTACACTGGATCGCAATAGTCGAACGATGCCTTGAGCGACGCCACCAGGTCGGCCTTGCCGGTCTTCGGGGGAGGGAACTTCGCGTTGGCCGTGGTCTTCTCGCCCTTCGCCACCTGGCACATCAGCAGCTGCCCATCGGCCACATGCGCGATCATTTCGCCGAAGGTGCGCACTGGGGGGACGGTGCGGAACGAATAATCCTCAGCCGGCATCTTGTCCGCCGCTTTGAGCAAGCTATCCTTCACCAGCGCGTAGCTCTGCCTGGCGTCGGCGCTGAAGGGATTGTCCTGCGCCTGAAGCGCTGCCGCACAAATAAATCCGGCTAAAAGTATGTTTTGAAAGTTCATATGCGTTATTTTCCTACGAGGTGCTGGAGATCTTTGTTGTTCTCGCCGCAGACGTACTCGAGAAGATCGGTGTCCGGAAGAAACTTCAGCGGCAACGTCACATTCCACGGCTTGGTATACGCCTT
>PKZC01000093.1:11621-34169 GCA_003132905.1 Bryobacterales bacterium
CGGCCATCGGTAAAAATCTGGCGATAGCTATGCACCGCCTCGTAGAGAATGATCAGCATTTTTTCGCTATTCACAATCTTGAAAGGGTAGGGAACGGCATCCGACCGCGGCACTCCGCCCGGAATGCAATTACCGGTGGGATCTTCTTTGCTCTCGGTATCGCGCCGGTGCTTAAACAACGCGGCCGCCCAAGGCTGAAAGGGAGCGTCGCCGGGTTTCAGGTCGGACGCGAGGTTGCCGATGTAGGGCGGCGAAGGCTGCCAAATGCCCGACAAGTCCGGTTTTCCATCAGGAGTCTTCGGCGCAGGGGCTGAGAGATTGGCCTTCCCGTCCGGCAAGCGGGGAATCCCCGGATTCCGCACATTGAACCACTGCGCGGAAACGACGACAGGGGCAATGCACAGAATCACAACTGCACTCACGGCGGCTACAGGGATCTTGGTCATGATAAGGCACCGGGCGTAATCCGTCTCAGTATACATGGCAAAAAAATCCTAAAAAGCCGGCCGCCTTCATCCGATAAGGGATTGGAGCATCTCGGCGCAATCATGATCTCACTTCGCAAGACCGCAACCGAACTGGACCGCCTGGAGGAACTGAATCGCACCGCCATCACCTGCTACTCGTCGGCGCTTCGTTCCACCGAGCAGAACGCCATCGAACTGGACGCCGCTCAAACGGCCCACTTCCGCGCGCAGTTGCAGGCGCTACGGGACCAACTTCGGGCTGACGCCGGATCCCGGGAGTTGGAGTCGGTCCAGGCTTCATTTGAAACCGAACTGAAGAACTATCGGGATAAAACGGGCGAGCAGGTGCAGAAGCTGCGCCGCGAAGTGCAGGCCGCCGCCGCTGCTTTGGAATCCTTCGCCGGCTCCATCAGCGAAAGTGAAGTCAATCTGGAATCCGGCCTCAAACGCGAACTGAAGATCCTCAGCCAGAGCGCCGAAAGCGACGACATTCAGTCCATGCGCGGCGTTATCCGCGCCTCCACCGCCAAAATCGCCGCCAGCCTCCAGGAGATGCGTTCCTCGAATCAGTTGGCGATCGCGCAACTGAAAGATGAAATTCGTCTGCTGCATCAAGAGGTCCGATCTGCCCGGCAAACAGCCGACCCCGCCGCGGAAAGCCGGCAGCAAATAACCGGGCGAATGCAGGAGTTTATTAACAAAAACGCGGCCTTCTCCGTTCTGCTGGTAGTGGTTCGAAATTTAGACGGGCTGCAGAACTGTTATTCGCCGGCGCTGATCGACAGCGCGCTGCGCGGCTTCCAGGCTCGCTTCGAGAACATCCTTCCGCCCTCCACGTCGGTAGGACGCTGGGCGAAAGACCAATTCGCGGCCGTGTTGACCACCGCGCCCGGAAACGCCATCGACATGTCCGCCGAGGTGGTTCGCAAACTCACAGAGCCTTTCCTGGAACAGGACCAGGGCGCTACGCACTCGATTGCCTTTAACCCGCGAGCCGGCGTGATCGAATTTATTCCCGGCTCCGATTTAGCGAAGTTTCAAGCCAAGCTGAAGCAGCTGGCCGACGCTCTCGCCGGCTAATCGCTAAAAGAATGCAAACCAGAGAACGAGCCCCAACCCTGCGATCACTACTGCTCCAACCAGACCCGCGATCAGGCGGCTCGGATCGATCCTCTCCCCAACCCTTGTGGTGGTGAAAATTATTCCAAGCCCCACAAAAAGCGCCAGATCGATCAAACCCTGCGTGGTCCAATCATGATCTGTGAGGGACTTCAGAAAGTCCTTGAACGGAGCATACGCATCTTTGGCGCACGACAGCGCGGTATTCAGCAACGCGGTGATTCCGGCAGCCAGCGCGAAGCCGGACGTGGCCGCTGACAGCTTCTCGTCAGCTGGCATGTTGCAGCAAAGCCACCTTAACGCCGTGCTCGATCACCGCGCCGGCGCCTTCCACGGCCAAACCCGCAATCGCAACCAGCGCCGCTACGGACAGGACGAGTTTGCGGGCGGCCGGATTGGAATACACTTTTTCCCGAGTGGCGATGGGAAGAAGAAGTGCCAGAATCGCGGTGACGAAGAACAGATGTTCCTTCGTCTCCATGAAAAAGTTATGCGCGAACGGCCAGGGCCCCTGGAGGATCAGCGCTTTTTCCGCCGGATAGAAGTGAACGTACCAATATCCGCCGCAAATCCATGCCGCGCTCATGCATACCGCCACCACCAGGGCGAACCTCTGTAGGCGGACCGCATTTCCGGGCGTGGCATTCAGAGCCTCCACAAAAACCCATATCGCCGCCAGGCAACCCGCAACTCCGCAGCCGGCGTGCGCGAAAAGGATGACGTCGCTAGCGGAGATATTCAAAGCGCCCCCGGTGGACCAAGACGATTGAACGCGGCTCCGGCTGGGGGCTTATCCTGATCATCCGGTTTGTCCTTGTCCGCTTTCTTGCCCCAAGTCCAATACAGCCCGAGGTACGCGTAGTTCTCCGTTTGCCCGATGGCGGAATGCCCATAACAGAACAGCAATTGGAAACCAGGATCGCGGAATTTGTAATAACCGCCCGTATCCACCAGCGTCGATGGGCGTGTTTGCGGCGCCAGTGGACCTTCTGGCCCGTGATAAAAGATCTCGGTTCCGAGCGTCCACTTTTTGCCAAAATCACGCTGCACCAGCCAACCGGCGAACGGATAGTTCCTATAGCCGGGCACGCTGAAGACAGTTACACCGCCGCCACCATAGGTGGTCCAGGGGCCAAAGCTTTTTTGCGCCCAGAGCGGCACTTTGTACCAGGTCTTGCCCACGCCCAGGGCCCGAGGAGCGCTGCCGGTGGGGATCTCGAACATTGTGAACGTTCCAATCTGGGGACGGTGTTTTGTTTCCTGGATGAAGCGGTATTTGATTCCCAGCTCGATGTCGCCGATTCCGAAAGCGCGTGGACCATCGGCTGGAAAAATGGCGGCGGCCGGAGCGATCAGATGCAGGTGAAGGTTGGGAGCCGCGCCCCAATTGAACTCAATGGCAGGCCCCACGGTGTCGGTTTCCAGTGGCGTTCCGTCTGAGGAGGCGAAAGTATAGAACTCGTAGTTCCTGAAATCGATCGGCTCCGGATCGTCAGTTTGAAACGGAGGACCGGCCAGCGCGGTCGTTGACGCGGCAAGCACCACGGCCAGTCCGGCCCATACGCTACTTCGTTTCATTCAGTTCTCCAAACAATTCACTCACCTTGATCTTCATCGCTTGAAGTGCCTTTCTGCCCCGCGGCGTGGCCCGATAAATCTTGCGGTTCGATTGCCCGTTGCGCTTTTCCGCCGAACGCAAGTAGCCCTTCTTTTCGAGCCCGTGCAGCAGTGGATAAAGCGTTCCAAGACTAATCCGATAACCGTGCCGCGCCAGCTCCTCGGCCATTTCCATCCCGAAGATGGGTCCTTCCACGGCATGATGAAGAATATGCAGACGGATTAACCCGGTGTAGAGATCGCGGTACTCAAAGGGATTGTTAATATCGTGTTTCGATATCGCCATTCGCTAGCGATACTGAGTGTACGCGCACCTGGGTCCGGCGTCAATAGTCCACTTCATTCGAATTTCTCCTCCAGGCTCCAACTTTTTAGCTTGCTATCCTGTGAGTCTCATGTGGCGAATAGTGTCAATTCTGTTGCTATTGCCCTCGCTTTCCTTCGCACAACAGAAACCGGATTCATTGGATCGCCTGGCATCTGAATTCTGGACATGGCGCGCAGAGTACCGTCCCTTCACCTTTGACGACGTCCCGCGTCTGGAGCACACCGCCGGAGTGCGCGATTGGTCGGCCGCATCCGTCGCCAAGGAGCGCACCGATCTCGCGGCCTTCGAGCGCCGCTGGAAGGCAATCCCCACCAGCGGCTGGCCCGTTGCAAGGATGGTGGACTATCGGCTGATGGGCTCCGCTATTGCGCGCGTCCGGTGGGAGCTGGATGTGAACCCGTGCTGGCAGCGCGACCCTGCGTTTTATGTGGAGCAGACGGTAGACGCGCTGCAGGAGGCGATCGTGCCTCCGCCGCCATTCAGCGATGCGCGTTCACGAGAAATTGTGGCACGCGCCGAAAATATTCCGGCGATTTTGGAACAAGCCAAACTCAACCTGCGCGCCATTGCGCCGTTCGCCCAGCTCACCATCGAGTTGCTCTCCGATATCGATGGCCGGCTGACACGCGTGGAGCGCGGTGTATCGCCGCTGCTTTCTAGCGAGGCCGATCGGGCGCGCTTCCGTCCGGCCATGGCCGCGGCGAGCAAGGCGCTGATCGAGTATCGGGAATGGCTGAAACAGAACCTGCCCAACATGCGGCAGGACTTCGCTCTGGGCGGCAGGGCATATGGATTCTTCCTGCATCAGGTTGCTCTTTTGCCTTACACGCCTGAGCAGTTGCTGGCCATGGCGCGGCAGGATTTTGAGCGCGTGCTCGCGATGGAATCTTATGAACATCAGCGGGACCTGAAGGCGCCGGAATTGAAGATGGCCGGGACAGCGGAAGAAGAAGCCGCTCGCATGGTCCGCGACGATGCGAACATTCGCCGCTATTTAACGGAGCATCAAATTCTAACGGTTCCGCCCGATTTGCCGCACTGGACCCTACGCCCTGCGCCCGACTACGTCGCTGCTTTTGACGCGTTCGGCGAGATTGACGATTTCACCGGTCCGTCGCGCCCGCATGACAGTGGAACGCGCTGGATCCAGCCGCCCTCGAACGACCTCGGCTACTTCTGGAAAGCGTACGCGCAGGATACACGCACCACCGGCGTGCATGAGGGTGTGCCGGGCCACTTTTTCCAATTATCGTTATCCAGGCGAAACCCCGACCCGATCCGACGCCAGTACTACGATTCAAGCGCGAACGAAGGCCTTGGATTTTATGCCGAGGAAATGATGCTGGCCGCCGGCCTGTATGACGACGCTCCACGATCACGCGAGACGATTTACAACTTCGCCCGCCTGCGGGCATTGCGCGTCGAAGTGGATGTGAAACTGGCGCTGGGGCAGTTCACCATTCCGCAGGCTGCCGATTATCTGGCGCGCACCGTACCCATGGACAAGGGGACAGCCGGCGGCGAAGCGGCAGGTTGTTCGAGCGCTCCGGGGCTGGGAATCGCGTACGAAATCGGCAAATTGCAGATCGAGCGAATGCTCGCGGACCGGCGTCTGCAGCCAGGTGGCAAGTTCAGTCTCCGTGATTTTCACGATTACGTGTGGAGCAATGCGAACGTGCCGCTATCGCTGCAACGCTGGGAATTGCTGGGTCTAGCCGACGACATTCAGAGGGCCGACGAATTGGCGAAGTGAGCGAAAACTTCAATCCAGCGGATTCGTAGCGAAGACCGAGAGTTCCGGCGTAAAGCCCCGGTCGTTCATCTCGAGCACCGCCTGGATCATGTGGGCGATGTCTTCGCTCTGCAGCTTGCTCGGATTGTCCTTCTGCGGAAACCCGGCGCGGCGTGCGAAGTCGGTAATCNNCTTGCGCAGCTCGGCGCGCCAGCACTCGGTCATCCCGCGCAACGCGAACTTGCTGGCGTAGTAGGCCGTTCCTTTGGGCGCGCCCCGCAGCGAAGCCGTCGACGAGATGTTGATCAGGTTGCCGCGCTTGCGCTCCTTGAAAAGCTTGGCTGCTTCGCGCGACATCATCATGGCGCCTGTCACGTTGGTGGCGAACACGGCGTCGAAGCTGGCGCGGTCTTGATCCACCAGTTCCTTGAGCACGCCGAGGCCGGCGTTATTGATCAGGACGTCCAGATCGCCCAGCTTCTCCTTTAGTTCGCGAAAGGTCCGCAAAACGTCGGCTTCATTCGAGACGTCGGCTTGTATACCCACCACGCCCAGCGACCGGGCGGCTTCGGCCAGACGTTCCGGGTCGCGCCCGGTGATGGCGACGCGCGCGCCTGCTTGCTTCAATACTTCAGCTGCGGCACGGCCGATGCCGCTCGATCCGCCGGTAATCAGAACTACTGCGTTCTTGAGATCCATTTGTTTATCTTAAAGTGTGCCAGCCGGAAAATTCCTGGGAGGCGTTTCCCGATTCCAAAAGGACGTCTACCCGCAGCATCAGGATCTCTTCGAAAAGCTAGCCGTCGGCCAGCGTCCCGAGGCGCTGTTCATCACCTGCGCTGATTCGCGTATCGATCCTTGCCTGCTCACCCAAACCAAACCGGGCGAGCTCTTCATCTGCCGCGTAATCGGCAACATCGTGCCGCCTTTTCCCGACGCGGTGGGCGGAGTTTCAGCCACCATTGAATACGCGGTAGGCGTGCTGCGGGTGCCGGACGTGATCGTCTGTGGCCACACCGATTGCGGCGTGATGAAGGGCGCGCTCGATCCCGAAGCCTTGGCGGCGTTTCCTAACGTGACGGCTTGGTTAAAGTACACCAAAGTGGAACACCGCGAGCCCGAGCCAAGCGCGGAGTTACTGCTCGCACTGACGGAAGACAACGTGGTGGCGCAACTGAAGAACCTGCATTCGCACCCTGCCGTCGCCGCTCGATTGGCACAAGGCGATCTCGGTTTGCATGGCTGGGTGTATCACATCGGCCCCGGCGTGGTGACTGCTTATGACGAAGCGAGCGGGAGGTTCGAGACGCCGTCCGCTCTACAAAACGCGAATTGAGAGAAGCTGCTTCCCCTGGTTCGAATCAAGGCGCAGGGAGAACTCGCAGGGACGTCGTTCCCCTTCTGCAACCAGCACTGTTTTCATGTGCCATTCGTTTTTCAACTTCTGCATCAATGTTCGGCTCTGAGTTAACACATCGATCGCTTTTGCGACATCGAGTTGCTCATATTGAAACGGCAAGTTAGCGATCCACTCGCGTTCACCGGCGCTCTGTGTTAGCCCGGCGAGGTTCGGTAGCGGAGCGTCGGTGGCCAGTTCGGCCGACGCCCCAGTCCCCGCCTTGCCAAGCGTGGTGAGCAGGCAATTCACATAACTGGCTTCACCGTCGGGTTCCGTGTAACTCCAGCCCGGTGGCGTGGAGATAGGCGCTGCGGGGAGCAACGTGTTGCGCTCCCGGCTGAAAATCAGGATGCGCTGGGGAGCATCCATCTTGTTCTTAGCCACCGCCATCCAATCGTTTTGAAGCGACGGAATCATCCCGGAATCGACGACCAGGATCTCGGAGTGATCGAGCCCGGCCGCGAGCGCAGAAGGATGCCCTTCGAAAATCCAAACATGATGGCCCGCATACCCCAGGCCAATGAGCCAACCTAGGAACGGAATTGCCTTGGCTGCTTCCTGCAGATCCGGAGGTTTGCCTTGCACACTTCCAAGAATGCCGGTATTGCCGATTACAGCGATGTTTCCTGGTCGATCGGAAGGTATATCCGGCAATTTCGGTACACGCGCATCCATCGCTGTCGAGCGCGGAGGCACTGGGATCACCATGATGGAGCGGTCCGGACCGACGAGAGCGACACCGCGCCCGTCCGGTGAATTGGCTGCGGCGCTGCGGGCCCCTGCGAACAGTGCCTGTACTTCGCGCCTGAGATCGACATCCGGCATGAATGGCGCATATCGGTCGTTTGGCGGGGCAGAATGTTCTGACCTCGGATGGGTCTGGCCAAACCGATCCACGTAGTCCGAAAAATCGTCTTTGGTTGAGAAACTGATCGGCAGCTTATGCTTGACCACCAGCTTCATAATCTCCATACTCTGTGGGGACTCTTCCGGCCCTCGCTCCTGCTTGTAGTAAAGAAGCTGATCTTGCGATGAGTTCGCCTGCGAGAGACGAGAATCGAGTTGCGCCAAGTCGACCCGTTGACCATCCAACAATATTTCTCCTGACGCTAGCAAGCCCATCTTAATCTGATGGAATGGCAATTGAACTATCGGTCGATCCCGTGGGCAGCATTACCGCAGGATACGAGCCAAGGCAATCAATCGTATAAAGTGTGCAAACATGATTTATGAAACCACGCCCGCTCCTGCACCTCGTCCTACTTCTCTCCCTGAGCGCCCTCCTTCCCGCCGCTGACTATTCCCTAAAAGTCACGCCGCAAACGATCGCGTGGGGATATTATTGGTCGGCCGCGAAACCGGTGCTAACCGTTCGATCGGGCGACACCGTCGAGATTGAAACCGTATCTGGAAATCCCGAGCGGCTGGAACAGGCCGGTTGGCCCGCCGATCAAATTCCGCCCGCCCTGCGCACCATATACAAAGAGATTTCGCAAGATCAGCGTGGCCCTGGCGGCCATTTGCTAACGGGCCCGATTGCCATCGAAGGCGCCGAACCCGGCGATGTTCTGGAGGTGCGGATTCGCGAAATCCGCATGGACGTTCCCTTCGCGTACAACACTTTTCGCAAAGGCGCGGGCTTTTTGCCGGATGAGTTCGAAGGCACGAAGACCAGGATCATTCCGTTGGACCGTGCGCGCAACATCGGAACTTTCGCCCCGGGTATTGAGATTCCACTCAAGCCGTTCTTCGGCAGCATGGGCCTCGCTCCACCCGCGAGCGCAGGCAAGGTGAATAGCGCGCCCCCAGGCATTCACGCGGGCAATCTGGACAACAAGGAATTAGTCGCCGGAACCACGCTCTTCATTCCGGTGCACGCGAGCGGCGCGCTGTTCGAGGTGGGCGATGGCCACGCGGGCATGGGAAACGGAGAAGTGGACATCACTGCCATGGAGACCTCGCTCACCGGCGTGTTCCAATTCATCCTGCGTAAGGACATGCATCTGAAGTGGCCGCGCGCCGAAACGCCCACGCATTGGATCACCATGGGGCTTGATCCGGATCTCACGGAAGCCACTAAGATCGCACTGCACGAGACGCTCGATTTCCTGATGACCGAAAAGAAGCTGACCCGCGAGGATGCCTACATGCTGGCAAGCGTAGCCGTGGATTTCGACATCACCCAGCTGGTGGATGGCACCAAGGGCGTGCACGGCATGATCCCGAAAAGTATTTTCAAGAACAAGTAACGCTACTCGTAAAAATCCGGCGCCTTTTTCAGCTTTGCGTTGCCTAAAAAGTCGTGCTGGATCCACAACTGCGCGCCCGTCTTTTTCAGGAAAACTTCCAGCTCCGCCCGGGATGCAGCCGTTTGATCCTTATTGAACTCGGCCACCGGCAGGCGTCCCAGCGTGCGCTCTTCCGGATAATGATACAGGTCGCCGCTCAGCACCACCGGCCCGGTCTTCGCCAGTTTCAGAAACAACACCTGATGGCCCGGCGTATGGCCCGGAGCTGATTTGATGATGACCGTTCCATCCCCAAAGACATCGTATTCATCTTTGTCGATGATCACCGTCTTGCTGTCCTTCAGCAGATTGTAGTTTGCAGGATCCGATCGCGGTATCGGTTCGCCGGAGAACATGCGATCCCGCTCCACCTTTCGCACCAGCCAGGTGGACCCGGCAAATGCATTCGCGTTCGCCACATGATCGCCGTGATAGTGCGACATCGCCAAATATTTGATGTCCGCCGGCGTGTATCCAACGGCCGCGAGTTGTGGCAGCAGCGGCTTGTCCTGCGTAACAACGCCGGCCGCCGCGGGGCCTCCGCCCGCAGGGAATGCACGATCGGGAATGTCGCCGTTGTCCCACATCAGCGTTCCCTTGGGATGCGCCACCAGGATGCACGGAATCGCCATTTCGGTTGAGCCCACTTCTTCCTTCTTCAACGAATAAGCGTCTACGGTGGTGGTGTGAATGGTTCCGCAATCGAAGATATAAAGCCGAAGAGTTTTAGGGGCTTTGGCATGCTTCGGCGCAGCTTGAGACGACGCCACCGCCAGGCACGCGCCGAGTAGAATTGAAACGGACTTGTTCATAAACACGCTATAGTCTACACCTGTGCGACTAACGATTCGAGAGGCACACAACCTGGCTGGGCGCGTGATGACGGCGTTGGGCCACGATGCTACTGACGCCGCGCTTATCGCCGATCATCTAATCGATTGCGAGCTGCGCGGGCTCCACTACGGCGGACTTGCGCGAGCCATCAGCATCGCCGAGCGCGTGGAGCGCAATGGCGACCATCGCCGTCCGATCGCGATACTTCATGAGACGCCGGTCTCGGCCCGCATCGACGGGGGCGATAACGCCGGCTACATCATCGCGCACCGCGCCACCATACTTGCCAGCGAGAAGGCGGATGCGGCTGGAATCGCGGTGGTGGGCGCCAACAACACCTGGTACACCGGCATGCTCTCTTACTACGCGGAGATGGCCGCTGGGCGCGGACTGGTGAGCATGATCGCATCGAATGCATCGCCTTGGGTTGCTCCGCACGGCGCCACTGAAGGACTGCTCGGTACCAATCCGATGTGCTTCGGTTTCCCGAGCGCGGATAACCCAATCATTTTCGACGTCGGCACGTCGGCGATCATGCACGCTGAAGTGACGCTCGCGCGTCGCCTTGGCCACGATCTTCCGCCGAACGTCGCGTTCGACTCTGACGGCCATCCCACCCGCGATCCCGCAGCCGCACTCTCGGGCGCATTTGCGGCGTGGGGCGGCCATAAAGGATCGGGCCTCGCCATCGTAGTTCAACTTCTCGGCATCCTGGCGGGCTCGCCGCCGATTCCGCCGGAGCTCGCGGGCTTCGGCTATTTGATCGTGGCGATGCGTCCGGATCTGATGGGCCCAGCCGAAACATTTCGCGAGAACGTGTCGGTATTCGCGAATGCGGTGCGCTCCGCGCGGCCTTTAGAGGACGGTTCCCCAGTCCGCATGCCCTTCGACCGTTCTCGCCAGGAGCGCGAGCGGCGGATTGCAGAGGACGCCATCGAGATCCCAGATGTATTGGCCTCGCAGTTGGAGCTTATTGCTTCGGCTCTTCCCCGATAGTTTGGCCGTTTGCGAGCGTGACCTTGCGGCCGTCGGCGGAATGCGATGCATCTTTAGCCGGGAAGGCGTGAACGATCACTTTGTCGCCAGGCTTTAGCGAATCGCGCATCCATCCCCGCTTGGTCAGCCGGTTCGG
Organism: Bryobacterales bacterium; assembly: GCA_003132905.1. The sequence goes on from PKZC01000093.1 coordinate 22,538, forward strand.
ACCGCCGGTTTCACACGTCCAGTTCACCACCGTGCCATCGGGTTGAGTCACGTCGATGAAATAATGCACGTGCGGATTTTCCCAGTCCACGCGAGTGACTACGCCTTCCAGCGTGAGCGGCTTGGATTCATCGAACTCATTGGAAAACGCGTGATGCGCCAGAGCCGGCAGGCCGCTTGCCAGAAAGGCAAGGCCCACCATCCAGACCAGGATTCGACTGGATGTAGCCCTGGATCCAATAAGAATCGTCACGTGACTATTTTAGCATCGCGGACTGAGAACGCACAGCTTGCCACTTGCCGTCTCGCTTCACGAATACATCCATCCACACCCATTTGCCGCTGGTGTCTTTTCCCTTCGAGGAGCTTTTTTCCGTGTCGCTGCCTTGCACGATAGCCACCGCTCCAATCAATTTGACGTTCATCGGCCCAATGTCGAAAGACTCCAGCTTTGACGTACCTGATTTGACGTCGTTCAGAAACTGTTTTTTCGTCGATCTCGTGCCGTCGGAGCCCAGGCCCGACCAATCGTCTGCAACGATCTCGCTGAGCTTGTCGACGTCGGCGGCCTTCTGGGCGTCGGACCAGTCGCGCTCCACTTGCTTCACTGCTTCCGCATCGGCCGAGGACTCGGCTTTCGACGCCTGTCCGTAGACCGGGCATAAACATGCGCCGGCGAGTAGAAATACAGCAAGGTTTTGATCATCGGGGATCTCCTCTTTTGACATGCGTGAACCGGGGCTCCTTGCAGAGAAGAAGATCGATCCTCTGGTTTCTTCCGTATAATGCTGCGATGGGTACCAGGAATCGAACGGACATGGCTGTATCTCAAGAGCACAAAGTTTCGCACTGGCCGAGAGTCGCGTCCATGCTCCTCGCAGCCACGCTGGCCGCAGCCGGCGGACGTCATCTGATCCAGAGAATTCCCATTCCGGGCGATTATGGCTGGGATTATCTGACCGCCGACAGCGAAGGACGGCGGCTCTTCGTCTCCCACGACAAAGAAGTGGTTGTGATCGATCTCGATTCCGCGGCGATTATTGGAAGAATTCCGGGCAGCGACGTCCACGGCATTGCGATCGTCAGGGCTTTGGGACGCGGCTTCATCAGTGCCACGGATCCAGGTTCCGTGACGATTTTCGATCTGAAAACGCTCGCCGTCATCGACAAGGTGCGGGTAGGCGCGGATCCGAATGCCATACTCTTCGACCCCAAGACGCAACGAGTGTTCACTGTCGACCGTGGCAGCAAGCAGGTGACGGCCATCGATCCGCGGACCGGGAAAATCGTTGGCAGGATCGAAAACCTTGGTGGAAGAACCGAACATGCCGCCTCCGATGAATCCGGCGCCCTGTTTCTGAACATGCAGGACCGAAACACACTGCTGAAGATCGACGCACAAGCGCTGACCGTGACGGCGACGTGGCCTCTTGCGCCCGCCTGCGAACAGCCCAGCAGCATGGATATGGACCGCGCCAATGAACGAGTCTTTATTGGATGCCGTAGCGGCGTGATGGCCGTGGTGGACGGAAATACGGGCCGCATCGTCAACACGCAACCGATCGGCAAAGGTGTGGATGCAACGGAGTTCGATTCGCGCACCGGCATGGTCTACTTTTCGAGCGGCGGCGGCGAAGGCACCATGTCGCTCTTTCACCAGGACGCACCGGATGCGTACTCTTTAGTCGAAAACGTGAGGACCCAAGCCGGAGCCCGCACCATGGCACTGGATCGTAAAACGGGCCGAGCGTATTTGTCGGTCGCCGAATTCGGCCCACGCCCTCCAGTCCTCCCCAGCGGCCAGCAACCCAGGGCCCCGATGCTTCCAGGCACGTTTTCAGTACTTGTGATTGGCGAATAGGCCCGGAACGTCGCCTCGCGGGTCGAGAAGTGACGAGTCGCGATCGTGATGGCCGTCCGGCCCGGGTGATCGTGGCAACTTGCACCTACCACACCACCATCAACGACCTGTGGGACGCTATCACCAACGCGGGCGGATTTGCCAGAGCTCGCATTGAAGGCTCGCGCCGTATCTATTCCGTGGATTCTAAGCCTCTCCAGGAAGTTGACGCCTGGCTCGACCAGTTTCGCGGGCTTTGGGAACAACGCCTCAAGGCTCTCACTGCGGAGATTGCGAGGGGCAAACGCGAGCGCCGCCGCTAGAGGGATAGCCAACTGCCGAGTAATATTCTTCCGCGCGTAGGATCAGGAAAGGTGTCTGCCGTCGGATTCCTGGCGCACGGGTTCCATTGGTCCTTCAAATGCTTCCTTCCTCCAAAGCATTTATGAAAAATAAAGGTGCACTTCCTCCGATATGCCTTCGAGTTGTGGCATTTCTGGCACACGCTTGTGTCATTGCTCAACTGGCTCCCGCGCAGCCTTGGGGCATATCCAAGGTTCAGAAGCTCCTGACCATCAACCAGAGTGTCATGCCGCAAGCGGCCTTAAGTCCGGTGGGCGAAGTCTACCTCATTAACTCCGGCGCCAGTCTGACGAAGTCCATATCAAAGCTTGACTCTACTGGCAAAACGCTCTTCACCACTACTCTGACGGGAACGTACGAGGCTGGTATAACTTTTGATTCCGCCGCTAACGTCTACGTCACTGGGACGGCCACCATCAGCGGCTTCAGCACAACCGCGGGGGCGTACCGTTCCACTGCCCCGGGCGATCACGCGGCGTTCGTATGCAAACTCAGCCCAGCAAACGGAACCGTTCAGTACTGTACCTTTCTCGACACCACCGGAGACGGTTTCGTCACCGTGGACGGCTCTGGTTCGGTGGCTGTCGTGTTCGGGCCCTCCTCGTCAGGGCCATCCACGAGCGGCGCTCTCAACCAGGGAAAGAATATCTACGTCGAAAAATTGAACCCGGCCGGCACAGGGCTCGTGTACGCCGCGAGCTTCGGCGGCTCGGTCACCGACTACCCGCAGGATGCCGTGGCCGACGCGGCGGGCAGCCTCTTTATCACGGGAACCACATACTCGCCCGACTTCCCGACGACGCCAAACGCGGCCGTCACCAGCATTCCATCGGGGCCTTCAAACTTCACGAGTTTCACCAGCTTCACTGTCAGGCTGAATTCCAGCGGCTCGGCATTTCTGTATTCAACTTTGGGGAACCTTGGCGAGGCGGCCCTCGGGATCGCTCTCGACCCGTCCGGCGACCCGCAAGTGCTCGAACAAGACGCCGGCAACGATGTCTTCCTGAGGCGGTATAAAGGGGACGGCTCGGGTATTCTATTCGAAACCCCGCTCCACGTGGCGTACTCTTCAGCCGTGGGCGAGGTTCCCACAATGGCAATCGAAAGCACGGGCGTGACAACCGTTGTGGGCATCACGAACAGCATCGCGTTCCCGACCTATCAAGCGGTCCAGACGTGCCAGTTTGCCGCCGCTGATGGAGATCCGAACGGATTCCTCATCCGCGTAGACGGATCAGGAGATCTGCTTCAATCCACCTGGCTGCAGGGCACTGGACCCACAGAACTTTTCTTCCTCTCCGTCAGCCCCTCTTCCGCGTTCGAACTGGTCTGGAGCATCACGGATCCGTCGCAGGGCGCAAACGAACTTGATCTGCTGACTCTCGCGCCTCAAACCACGCCCACACCAGTTAACCTGGCCTGCATCGGCAATTCGGCCACGCTCACCGGCGCTCCGCTGGCGCCAGGGGAACTTGTTAGTCTGTTCGGAAGCGGTATCGGGCCGATCACCCCCGACGTTGCTCAGCTCGGATCGAACGACCTGTTCCCCACTTCCATCTCGAACACGCAAGTTACGTTCGATGGCGTGCCCGCGCCGTTGCTTTACGTCAGCAGTTCGCAAATTAACGCTGTCACTCCGTTCGGCCTGGCTCCGAATACCACCACTCAGGTCTGTGTCAAATACGAGGGCACGGTCACGAACTGCATTGCGGCGGGTGTCTCCGCAGCCGCTCCGGCAGTCTTTCTGAACCCGGCTACGCCCAACTATGCCGCAGCCTTGAATCAGGACGGAACTGTGGACTCGCAGCAGAATCCGCTGCATGCCGGGTCGATCATTACGCTGTTTGCCACCGGGCTCGGGCACGTCACGCCCGCCCCTGCGGACGGCAGCGTTATCCAGTTCCCGCTTCCAATCCAAGACCTAAAGGTGCAAGTGCAGGTTCCGAATCCGGACCAGAGTAGCCCAGTACCATATTTCATAACCGCCCTGTACGTCGGGCCAGCTCCTTTGGAGATCGCCGGTTTGAGCCAAATCAACGTCCAGATTCCGGGTTTCATGCTGGAATTCTCCGGCGGCCCGCTCATGGTTTGGGTAACGCTGCCCGATGGCACGACGGTGAAGTCGAGTCCTATTTACATATGGATCACTCAGTGAAATTCGCTACAACAGCAGTGAGCTAGAATCAGCTAACAGGTCCCATGGTAGAAACCAAGACTCAACAGATCGGCGACGTGACGGTTGTAGAGATGTCCGGCCGCCTGCATCTGGGCAATTCGCTCAGTTACGCCGAGAATGCCATCATCCGTCTGATCGATGGCGGTACCCGAAAGCTGGTGATCGATCTGGCCCAGTTGAACCATATAGACAGCTCGGGACTGGGGATGCTGATCTACTGCGGCGGACGCATGGAGCAAAGCGGTGGCCGGATGCGTGTCGCAGGCGCTGGCGCTACAGTGGCACGCGTATTTGAAATTGCTCACGCAGACCGCGTGCTTCAATTCGACGCCGATCTTGCATTGGCTTGCAGCCATCTATCAGCGGAAAGCGCCGCGGGTTGAGGCCCTACTGCGTCGCAACCACTCTTGAATCCACCTGGAATTTACGATAGTTATTCCAAGTGGTCTCTTCCTCGCCTACCAGCTTCTTCAGCAGACCTAGCCGTGCCGCGCCTTGCACCAGTTCGCGTTTAGGCAACCATACTTCGTCGTTCACGCGCGTCTGCTCGAACACCAGCTTCGCGCCGGGACTCAATCGCGCGATAAACAAACCAAACGAAATCGTCGCGGTTGTTTCGGCCTCCAGCCGCACCCATTGATACTCGGCCTTATCGATCCAAACTTTGGCTTGGACCTTGAGCAGCGGTTTCGCGTCGCCGCGCTTCGGCCGCGCCCCCGGTTTAGGCGTCGCCGAGATAACCCAGACATCGTGCCCGTCGATCTTTTCATCGCCGATCAGTTTGAAATCGAACAGATCGGGAACCTCGCGCAGAAACTCGCGATCCTTCTCGCGCTCTTTTTCGAAATCAGTCTCCCGACGCATGCGCTGTTGCGGCGTTTCATTCGCCCGCTTGGCGACGGCTTGATCCAGTTTTTCCTGCTCTTTGCTCTGATCCTGGGCCGGGAGCGGCTGGCCATTGCGCTCCAGCATGCGGCGATGCGGCTCGCCATAGACCACCACGGTCTCCCATTTTTCGATCTTTTGCGATTTCACTTGCCCGCTCGAATCCAACAGGCGATCGGTTTGCTGCGCGATCCAGGTGTAGTCCTTCATGCGCTGCCAGTTGGATTGATCCAGATCGACGGACTTGCGCACGATCTCGCGCGCGTCCACTGGACCGCCTTGAGCGAACAACGTGCTCCCTGCCAGGAGCAATGCCGCAGCTAGCCCAGCGACCATTCTTGCCCCACTCGGGTTGTCACTACACGATCGGGATGATTGCCGGCTGCCGCAAGAAAGCGCTGCACCGGCTCAAGATAAGGTTCGCGGCTCAAACGGAAGGTCTGATGATGCACCGGCAGCAAGTGCTCGGCCCCGCAATCGTCGCCCATGCGCCATGCCTCTTCCGGATTGCAGTGCACGTAGATCCAGGGATCGTACGCCCCAATAGGCAGGATCGCCAGATCCACCGGCTTCTTGGCCTTCGCCACTCTGAATGAGTCCGTCAAAGCCGTGTCGCCGCCAAACACCACGCGATGCCGCGCGGTCTCGATCAGATATCCGTTGTAGCCGCGATGGACGTCCGAGCGCACCCGGGCACCCCAATGCTTCACACGAATTCCCAAAATCGACAGCGGACCCACGCGCACGCGCTCGTCCCAGCCCACTTCCTGCACGCTCTGATAGCGGGGCACACGCAACAGGTCGCTGGTATATTTCGCCGTTACCACGGCCGTTCCGGCGCGTTCCAAGCTACGCAGCGTGGCCAGATCGAAATGATCGAAATGCGCATGCGAAAGCAAAATCAAATCGATATGCGGTAACTGCGCGCGGCTAACCGCGGGCGCAACCAAGCGACGCAATCCCACGGTCACCGGCCCCATCCGCACTCCGCAGCGTGCGCCCAAGACTGGATCGGTCAAGATAGTGAATCCGTCGATCTTCAACAACACCGTGCTGTGTCCCAGCCACGCCGCGTGCAATCCGTGATCGGCCCAAAGTTTGGGATGCGGAGTAAAAGGCGCCGGCGGCACGGCGCAGCGACGTTCTTCGCGATAGCGCTTGAAATATTCAGGCGCCGCTTTGCGCGCATATCGCGCCGCTCCAGCCCACTGTCCCAATCTCGCATTGCGAGATAATTTGCCAGTCAAAACATCACCAGCCAAAACGTTCTTCCTTCCACGGATCGCCATGCATGTGGTATCCGTTCCGCTCCCAAAATCCGGCCTTGTCGCGATCCAGCAGTTCCAGGCCCGCGATCCACTTCGCGCTCTTCCAGGCGTACAATTGCGGCACAATCAGCCGCGCCGGCCCGCCATGCTCCTCAGTCAGCGGTTGGCCATCGTGCAGAAACGCCACCAGGGCATCTTCCGCCAAGAAATCGGCCAGAGGAAGATTCGTACTGAACCCCGAATCATACCCGCGCGCTAGCACGTACTCCGCCTGAGGCAACGCGCCGCCCGCCAGATCGATCAACTGGCGCGTCGAAACTCCTTCCCATGTGTTGCCCAATCGCGACCAGTGCGTCACACAATGGAAATCGGCAAAAACCTTTACGCGCTCTAGTTGCTGAAACTCCTGCCAGGTCCATTCCTTGGGATTCGCCACTAAACCGCCGATCCAGAACTTCCAACGCTCGAGCGTAATCGGAGGCGCGCCGCTGGCATCCAGAGTGGGCCATTTTCGCGTCCGGCTCTGTCCCGGCGGGATGCGATTGGGCCGCCTGGTGTCGGGACTCACGATAACGCCCGTCCCGGCATCCTCAGCAGTAGGAACACGCTCCTCTTGAGTTTTGTTTTGGTCCATGGCAAACATAGGCGCCAACATCCGGTGAGAGTTTCAGCGGGATCGAACTACTTACAACTTCAGTATGACATCCCCAAAACTCGCTGCGCTGGTAGTCCTCTTCTGTGGCGCCCTTGCCAGCCGGGACCTGGGCGGCCGTGCCGAATACGTCGGCGGTACTATCACGCAAATCCCCGCCGGATGCCAGGGAACCGTGCAAGCCCAGGACGAGCGCTTCTTTGTCTTCTATTCCGGCAAAGCCAGCTGGCGCGTGCCCTACGAAAAGATCAACCTGGTGGAATACGGCGAAAAGGTGGATCGCCGGTATATCGCGGCCGTCCTGGTCTCGCCGCTTTTCCTGCTCGCCAAAAAGCGCCAACATTTCCTCACCGTTGGTTACTCCGACGAAGAAGATCATCAACAGGCCATGATTTTCAAAATCAACAAGGACGACATCCGCGCCACGCTGGTGGTCTTGGAGGCGCGCACGGGACGGAAAGTGGAGTACCAGGACGACGACGCTCGCAAGAGCGGAAAGGGCTGAGCATGCCTTGGTTTTTATTCGCTGTCTTATTATTTGCGCCCTATTTAGAACAGACGCCCGAGGAGGAGGCGGCGGAGCACTTGAGCAAGGTCCGCCGCATTTACATCGCAATCCTTACCGGCGGCGATGCCGCGCTCCAGCTCAGGGACCTGCTGATGACCAGCCTGCACAATTCCAAGCAGTTCATCATCACCGAAGATGAAGACAAGGCCGATGCGACGCTGAAGGGCGCGGGCGATGACGACGTCTTCACCGACACTTTTCAATCATCGGAAGGCATAAACGCGCACTCCCAGATCAGCACCGGATCGAGCGAAGGCCTGCGAAATTACTCCAGCAGTAGCAGCAACCGCTCTGGCCAGCTCACCGTCGGCGAAAACGATAGCCGGCGCGACGAAGAGCGCAAGCACGAAGCCATCGCAACGGTACGGCTGGTCAGTAAAGACGGAGACGTCATCTGGTCGGCCACCGCCGAAAGTCTAGGGGCTAAATTCATGGGCGCCAGCGCCGACGTCGCTGATAAAATCGCGAAACGGCTGGTGAGCGATTACAAAGCCGCGAAACAGGAGGTAGCAAGTCAGACCACTATCACCACGACAGCCGCCCCCAGCGCCGCGTCCGTACCGGCAACGAAGTAGGCCAGCATCAAAGTTTCATCCGCCATGGTCGAAGTCATAGTTGATAGCCAACCTCTATGCGACGGCCCATTTCGAAAACCGCACTCCTGCTTGCCGCCGGGTTATCCGTTCTCTGGGGGATTTTGGGTGGCCCCGTTTTGGTTCATTTCTATAACAACGACTTCTTGTGTTACCACATTGCCGGCACGCTGGTGCGCGAGGGCCGCTTTGCGAATGAACTCTCTACAGACCCGTGACACAGATGGAAGTTTAGCGCCAGGTGGCGCCCGGCGTCGTGGAACCGCGTCCCTACGTGCGTCCGCCCTGGTTCGCTTTTGCTCTTGCGCCGCTCACTTCCTTTTCTCTTGGTGCACGCTTATGCCATCCGGCTCGCCTTCCGAGTCTTGCGAAATCCCATCCCCTTATTGTGGCCGAGCTTAAGCCGAAACTTCCTGAGGCGTGCTGAACCGAACCTGATTCGCAAGGCGCCGGCCCACGCGGAGCAACGGGCGCTCCAGGATGTAGTAACTCAGCGCTGCCACGGCCACCGCTTCCAACACGTTCCACGGCCAGCGCTGCCAAGCCCGCGGTTGGATCCAGCCCGGCGCCAGGAAAACCTGTTGCCAGAGATACAGGCTGTAGGAGATCCTGCCAATCCAGCGTAACGGTTTCCATTCCATCATCCGGCTCAAGATCCAATGGGGATGAATCGCCGTCCCCGCCAGCAGCACCGGGACCAGCATCGCCAGCCACAAGCCGGTTAAAAGCGAGTAGAACCGGATGGAGCACGCAGCGGCCACCAATACGATGGTCCAGACCCATCCATTCAGGCGGCGGTAGACCGCTTCACGCTCCGCCGCATTATCCAACAGAAAAGCGGCTACGCAGCCCCACAGTAGCGCATCCAGCCGCAGATCTGTCCGGAAGTGAGGCAGTAGCTTTGGCAAGAAGTTGTTCTGCGCGTTTACCACGCGCCACAGGCCCACGCCGATGGCCACCCATGCCGCTATCATGCGCCCGCGCTTGGTTCCGCTCAGCACCAGTAGCCCCGGCCATAGCAGGTAGAAATGTTCCTCCACGGCCAGCGACCACAGATGCTGCGTGTAGCCGGTGCCCATGGCGGGTGGGATGTAGTTACGGAAGAAAAGCAGGCAGGATTCGAGTTCCAGCCGTGTTCGTAGAGTCCCGAAAACAACCAAGGCAGTCAGGAACAGAAGGTAAGGGGGCAGAATCCGGAACGCACGCCTGATGTAGAAGCTACGCAGGCTGATGCGGCCGCTGTCGCGTGCCTCTTCGAGCAACAGCTTGGTGATCAACAACCCGCTCAGTCCGAAAAACACGTCCACGCCAAAGGCGCCGAAAAGGGTGGAGCTTTGCTGGTAGAAATCGTCCTCCCGCAGGTAAAATCCCATGGCGATGTGGTGCAGCATCACCATGGAAATGGCGATGGCGCGCCAGGCATCCAGGGTCGGGAGATAAGCGGGAGTATTGCGCGCAGACGGCAATACTCCCCTATCGGCAGGAGGTTGGGGAAGGTTCAGGTCTCGCGTAATTCCAGTATTCTAAAAAGCCGTGTCCCAGACGTACGCCGTGAAATTCCGCGTCTTGTGGAATCCCATCCGCTCGTATAACCCAATCGCCTCCGCATTGGATGCCGTCACCGTAAGCGTGACCTTCCGGCAGCCATGGCTCACGAGTGAATTGAGGGATCTTCGGATCAACTCGTAGCCCACACCTGTTCCGCGCGCCGCTTTCGATACGCACACCTGTGTGACGTGTCCTACGTCGGCCTGCACCAGGCTCGCGAGACAGATGCCGGCCAGGCGTCCCGAGCCGGGTTCAATCGCCACAAACGATGCGGGCTGGAAAAAACTCCCGCACCCCGGATACTGGACGATGTTCATCAAAAACCGTCGCGCCCCCGCTGGCGATCGATATTGATCGTTAATCTCGCTATCGATGTGCCCCTGATACGCGCTTGCAATGAGAGTCGCCGCTTCATCCTGCTTGCGCTCCGTCCAACCGTCGAACCATACGGCCTGCGACGGTTGCCTTTCCGCTAAACACCCGGCCATTTCGCCTTCGATCTCCATGAAATTCCGGATAAACGTTCGAACAAATCGGCGCTCGGGAAGTGCGATCGCTGGACCCGTCCGCAGCATCATCAATTGCGATTCGATGCGCCGGATCAGCGGCGTCTTCATCAAACCTTCCACCACAGCCGTGAGCAATCGCTCCTCGTTCTCCACGCTGAGGTAGTTCTTCATGATATAAAGATCGCCGATCAGCCCCTTGCGCTCCTCGGCCACGTAGTAACAATAGCCCGCTGGATACCCGTTAATCAGAAGCGCATACCCATTGAGCGCTTGAATTTCCAGGAATCGGCGCACTAAGCCAGCCGATCCACGAAAATCCCAATCCAGCATGTCGTGCCAGGCCTGTGTCTCTTCCTCGAGCAGCAGATCCAAGTCGCCGCCCCGCAAATGGCGCAGTTCCACCACGCGCGCCAGTGGGGAATCGGAAACAGCCGCCATACGGCCAGCCTACACCGAAACAGGATGCCAAGCCAGCGTGCGGTGCCTGGGGGGGTGCCATCTGACGGCGTGAAGGCCTGCACGCGCTATCCTAAAAAGGATGCTGCGCTACCACGTAGCTTACTTCCTTCCTCGTGGGGACGATCGCATGGTTGGCGCCGAGGTCCTGGACTTCCCGGGCGTTGTTAGCCAAGGTTTCGACCTCGCTGACGCGCGCCTGATGATTGCCAGCGCCCTGGAGGAAATAGGGCAGATGCATCTGGAGGAGGGGAAGGCCCTGCCTGTTCCGAATCCCGACGCGATGGCCGCCGATGCCGACTTGATCGAACTGCTCATCTTCAGAGCGATGGTTGCCGTCTCGAACGCGAAGGAGGTCAGAGGCAAAATATGCCCCGGCAGCAGCTGCTCCCAAATTCTAGATGGCCTGAAGATGCGTCTTAGGCTTTAGATTCGCCCGGACGTTGGCCCGCCACGTAGCCGATCAAGCCGTTCAGTTTATCGGTGATTTCCGCGAGGTTTTGCTCGGTCCTAAGGCGAAATTTCTCCGACTGGACTCGAAACTGCACCAAGTCGCGAATATGCTCACTCTGCGTTTTCTCGATGTGGGCCATCACCACCATCGTGTCCTGCAGTTCCTTGATCGCGGCCTGCATCTGCTCGTTGCCCATGGGCTTGTCCATTATCGTAACGCGTCTTGCCAGCAAGGTGCTAAACCATTGTGAAACTCTCATTGATAAGCGGCGTGTAAAGGGCCTCCGATCCTACGGAAATCTAACGAAGTCCTTAAACAATC
>PKZC01000074.1 GCA_003132905.1 Bryobacterales bacterium
GTTTTCGACACAGGCTGCTAGGATACCCGAGTCAGCAGACACGCAGGATTGTTCGCGGAGGAGATACCATGGGAGCCGTATGAAGGAAGTCTTCACGAAGAGTTTTTGGCAAGGCGTGAAAAAGACTTTTCATGAAGCGCTTGAAGAGCCGCCAACAGCGCACAACGCCTTGCGGACTCCCCCCGAGGGCGATCCGAAGGCGTCTTCCACGACACCATCGTCTTCAACGACACCATCGTCGCCATCGGTTCCGAGCGGAACCAGCGGAATTCTCTAATAGAGACGAAGAGCCGCGCCCTCCACGGCAGGCTCCTGCTAGTGAGCTTCTAGCTCCGTTTCCGGGGCCGGAAGTACGTCGCCTTCCCGTGCCACCCAAGCGTACAAGGTGGGCAGCAGAAAGATGCTCAGCAGTAATCCGGAGATCAAACCGCCGACGATCACGATGGCAAAAGGTCGCTGGGAGTCCGAACCGATGGCGGGCGAAAGAGCGGCGGGCAGCAATCCCAAGGTGGCAACCAGGCTGGTGACCATAATGGGCCGGAGACGAAGAACCGCGCCTTCCACGGCAGCCTCCTCGATGGAGTGCCCGCGAGCGCGTCTTTGGTTGATATATTCCAGCATGATCACGCCGGTCTGCACCGAGACGCCGAATAAGGCCAAGAATCCGATTCCGGAAGACACGCTGAAGTGTGTATGCGTCAGCAGGAGGGCGGCCATGCCACCCAGTGGCGTCATCATCACGTTAACGATGATGAGGGAGGCCCACTTCATCGACTTGAACATGGTGTATAAGATGACGAAAATGATCAGCACAGTGAGCGGCACGATAACGCCGAGACGGGCGGCGGCGCGCTTTTCGCTTTCATACTCACCTTCCCACTTAATGTGATAACCACGCGTCAACTGGACTTGTTTTCCGACCTTTGCAATAGCTTCCTCCACCGTGCTACCCAGGTCGCGGCCCCGGACACTGTATTTCACGGCGACGTAGCGCTGATTACCTTCGCGATAGATTTCCGAGCCGCCGTCACGCATTTGTATCTTGGAAAGCTGCGCGAGTGAGACGCGCTCGCCCGATGGCGAGAGAAGGCGAATGTTCGCGATCGCTTCGGGGGTATCGCGATAAGGTAGCAGGTAGCGGGCTACGAGATCGTAGCGTTGTTCACCCTGCAAAACTTGCGTCAGTGCGTTGCCGCCCACGGCCGTCTGGACAGCGTCCTGGACGTCGGCTACATTCATCTGAAAACGCGCGGCCTGCTTACGATCCACCTCGACATTCAAGTTGGGTTGCCCGAGACGAAAGGGCCGCCGTCGCCTACGGCACGCGCTGACCCGTTTCCTCGCGGAGGTATTTCACGGTGTTGACGTATCTCCGTGCCAGCTCTTCAATCCAATCTCCCTCGCGAATGCTGATGGCGCGCGGTGGGATCAGATCCGCACCGATACCGACCGCGGTGGCGCCGGCCGCCAGATATTGTCCCGCGGTTTGCTGGTTGACGCCTCCGGATGCAATGAATGAAACCTTCGGGAACGGAGCTTTCAAGGCGCGAAGGTAATCCACGCCGCCCACTTGGGAGCAGGGAAAAATTTTGACGAAATCGGCACCGGCCTTCACTGCGGCTATGATTTCGCTGGGCGTTAGAACGCCGGGTATTACGACAATTCCTGCCTTGACGGCGAATTCGACGACTTCCAGATCCAGCCCCGGACTAGTAATGAAATTCGCTCCAGCGGCTAAGCAGGCGCGTGCCGTTTCCACGTTCAACACCGTGCCTGCGCCCACCACCATGTGGGGATGCTCCTTCACCAGCTGCGCAATTAGCTCCGCAGCCTTGGGAACGGTCATGGTAAGTTCCACGATCGGTAAGCCGCCCCGCGAGACCGCCTCGGCGGCGAACAGGGCGTCCTCAGCGTTCGAGGCACGAACCGCCGGCACAATAGCGAGTTCCTCAATCCGCGCGCGAACCTCTTCCTTCGTCATCGATCCGATTTGTCCCAATATCATAGCGACACCAATGGCCGAATCAGCACGTCAACACCGTGCCTCAGTGAGCTCCTCCTAAATCAATCTCCGGGGCCGGAAGCGCGTCGGCCGGTCCCGCAAACCACACGTACAACGCTGGGAGCAGGAAGATGCTCATGATCAGCACAGCCATGAGTCCACCGACGATCACCATTGCAAATGGCCGCTGCGAATCTGAGCCGATGCCGTGCGAGGTGGCCGCCGGAACCAGTCCGAGCGAAGCAACCAGCATCGTCATCAGAATGGGGCGGAATCGCATGACGGCCCCTTGCTGCACGGCCTCCTGGATTGAATGCCCGCGGGCGCGCAACTGATTGATGTATTCGAGCATGATTACGCCGGTCATTACGGAAACTCCGAACAGGGCTAGGAATCCGATACCGGAAGAGACGCTGAAGTTAGTGTTGGACATATACAGCGCCACAATTCCGCCGATCGGGGCCATCGCGACCGTCACCAAAATCAGGCTGGCCCATTTCAGCGAGCCGAACATGGAATACAGGATGAAGTAAATGACAACCAGGGTGAGTGGGATGATCACCATCAGCCTTTTCGTAGCGCGCTGCTGGCTGGCGTATTCGCCGGCCCAATCGATGTGATAGCCGGGCGGCAACTTCACTTGCCGATCCACCTTCTTGATGGCCTCTTCCACGGCCCCTCCCAGGTCGCGTCCACGGACACCGTACTTGATCGCGACATAACGTTGGTTGCCTTCGCGATAGACTTCGGATGCTCCATCAGTCACCTTGATGTTGCAGAGCTGCGCGAGAGAGACGCGTTCCCCGGAGGGTGAAAGCAGACGAATACTTTGGATGGCTTCTTTGGAATCGCGGTAGTCCGGCAGATAGCGCATGACCAAGTCGTACCGGCGTTCGCCTTGCAGGACCTGGGTCAGGGCGTTGCCGCCGACCGCGGTTTGAACCGCATCTTGTACGTCCGCGACGTTAATCTGATAGCGCGAGGCGGCTTCGCGATCCACCGTGACATTCAAGTTGGGCTGGCCGAGGATGCGGAACAATCCCAGGTCTTGAACTCCTGGCACGGTGCGCATCACCGCTACGATCTGATCGCCCTTCTCTTCCAGCGTGTTCAGATCGTCGCCATAAACCTTGATCGCCAATTCTCCCTTGACGCCACTAACCGCTTCTTCCATATTGTCCGAGATGGGTTGAGAAAAATTCCAGATCGCGCCGGGAATCTTGTCGAGCTCGCGACTCATGGCAGCGATCAGTGCTTCCTTGTTCTGGTGAAACGTAGGGCGCCAATCCTCTTTTTGTTTCAGGCCAACGAAATACTCCGTGTTGAAGAAACCGGTGGTGTCGGTGCCGTCGTCAGGTCGGCCCACTTGGCTGGTCGTCATTATGACTTCCGGGAAGGAAGCGAGAATCACGCGAACCTGATTTGCGAGACGAATGCCTTCCGAGGGTCCAGTGCTCGGCGCAAGAGTGCCGCGCACCCAGATGGCGCCTTCGTCCAGATGAGGAAGAAATTCCGAACCGATGTTCCGCGCTAGCAAAACGGCGCCGGCCAACGTCGCCACGGCCAGCGTAAGCGTGGCCCAGGGCCAGTGAGTGGCGACGCGGAGAGCCCTGCCATAACCGCGTGTCAGGAGTCCCATGAGCGGGTTGTGCCATTCCTTCGTGCCCCGGGGAAAGACGAGACTCGCCAGCACCGGCCCCATGAACATAGAAAACAACAAGGCGCCCAGAAGCGCGAACACCACGGTCCAAGCCATCGGTTTGAACAGACGGCCTTCCACTGCCTGCAGAGTAAAAATCGGCACATAGGCCACGATGATAATTAAGATCGAGTAGAAAACTGGTCGTTGTACCTCGTGCGCGGCGCGGCTGATTTTTTGCGGCACCGTCTCGTCGGCGTTTTGTCCGGGATGGGACAAGAGCCGCACGATATTTTCGACCATGACAATCGCGCCTTCCACAATCATTCCGAAGTCCAGCGCGCCCAGCGACAACAGGTTGGCCGGAATGTGCCGCAGGCTGAGACAGATGGAGGCAAATAAGAGCGCGAACGGAATGGTCAGCGTCACAATCAGCGCGCCGCGAACATTGCCGAGAAAGAGGAACAGAATCACGGAAACGAGGATGATGCCCTCGGTTAAGTTGTGCAGCACTGTGTGGGTGGTCAGGTGCAAGAGTTCGCTGCGGTCGAGGAACGGGACTACCTTCACGCCCGGAGGCAGAAGGTGATCGTTGAGTTCTCGTGTTTTGGCGTGAATCGCTTCCAGTGTGGCGTCCGAATCAGAGCCCTTTCTAAGGAGCACAATTCCCGAGACGACATCGTTGTTATCGATAATCTTGCCATCCGCGCGGTGAATCGCCCTTCCAAATTGACCGAGCCGGACCTTAGGGCCCTGCTCCACGACTGCAATGTCCTTGATTCGCAGGGCAGTTCCGTTCTTGGTCGTGATCACTGTATTCTCGATGTCTCGAACGGTTCCTACCAGACCAACCGTGCGCACGTCTATCTGCTGCAAACCGGCCTCAATGAAACTTCCGCCTCCATTGGTATTGTTATTTGTAAGCTGCTGTTCCACTTGCCCGAGGCTGAGCCCGTAGGAGATCAATTTATTCGGATCGACACGGACCTGGTATTCGAGCGTGGGACCGCCGAAGCTGGCGACGTCAACAACGTTGGGCACCGACTTGTACTGCTTCTCCAGGACCCAATCTTCGAGCGACTTGAGGTCCATCACGCCATATTCGGGATTTGTGCTTCGAAGCGTGAAGAAATAGATTTGACCGACTGGGCTAAAATCCGTGCCCATCTGCGGCGTCACGGCTGGGGGCAAAGTAACTTGTGCCAGGCGCTCCAGAACCTTTTCGCGGTTCCAATCATTTTCCGAGTCGTCGTCGAAAATCAGCATGATACTGGAGAGCCCGAAGAGCGAAACCGATCGCAGATGCTCCAGGTGAGGAATACCATTCATCGCGATTTCCAAGGGAATCGTAACCTGCTGCTCGATTTGCTCCGCGGAGATTCCTGGCCACTGAGTGATCACCTGAACGTAGTTGTTGGCGACGTCGGGATACGCCTCTACTGGAAGATTGCGAAAGGAGATGATGCCCCAGACGAACAGGAGAAGGCAGACGGCCAGAACCAGCAGGCGATTGTGTAACGCAAAGTCGACTAGTAGGCGAATCATCAGCGGCTCGGCTCCTTACTGCTCAGCTTCTTACTGTTCCACGGTGGCCTGAAAAACCAAGGCGTTCGAGATCACCCGCTCACCGGGCTTAATTCCAGAGGCGATTTCCTGCAGGCCGCCCGGGAGCATGTTGCCTCCCTGAACTTCAATTCTCCGGAATTGATCGTTTCCAGCCGGGGAGTAAACCCAGTCACGATCGTGCAGGTGCAGCACGGCCGTGGCCGGAACCGTCGCGTGCATTTCCTTCTGCATCCCGTGGAAGGTGGCGGTGACGAACATCCCGAAGCGCAGCAAGCCCGGATTATCGACTTCCAGCCGCACCTTGGCGGTGCGAATGTTGGGATCCATGGTGGGAGCGATGTTTTGAATGCGCCCCTTCAGAATCACGTTCGGATAAGCGTTCAAGTGAATGTCGGCGTACTCGCCAACGTGTATGAACGACATATCGTTTTCGTAGACATCGCAGATGATCCATACCTTCGACAGATCCGAAATGGTGAAAAGATTCGGAGAGTTGTCGAGGGTCTTCACACCCGCGGAGGCGGTCACCTGCTGATCGGTAATCACGCCCGACACTGGCGCGTGGATCTCAATCACGGAGCTGGGATGCTCCATATCGGCGCCCAAGACGCGGAGATGTTCCATCGCGGTCTCGGTGGTCACCTTGGCCTTCACCTCGGCGTCCTCCGCCACTTCCTCGTCTTTCTTGGCAATCGCGCCTTTCTCAAGCAGTATTTTGGCCCGCTCCAGTTGCGCCTTTGCCAGCTCTTGGTCCGCCACAGCCTGCCGGTAATCCGAGAAGGCCTGGGCAATGTCCTGACTCTGGATCTTCAACAGCAACTGGCCTTTGGTCACGGCGTCCCCAAGCCGGGCGTCGATCTCGACGATGCGGCCGGAGGCGAGCGAGATCACGGGGATATTGCGTGAAACATCGGCGCTCACCGACCCCGTGGTTTTGAGCTCGGGCGCGGTATCGTGCTCGCCGGCTGTAACCACCGGAAACTGCTGTACGTGTTCCACCTTGAAGATGCCGCTGTCTGTTTCGTTCTCGACTTGAGCCGCCGGGGGCGCCTCCATCTTGCTATCTGCCTGTACCTTCGCCCCGCAGCCCGCTAATACAAGGCTCAAGGCAAGTACAATACTCGAGCTCAAGCACGTGGCGATAAGAAAAACGCGTTTGGGATTCATCGAATGACCTCCTGACCCACTGACAGATTTAACTGCGCAGCCGCAGTCAAGTAAGAACCCACCAGATTCAAGTAATTGAGCTGCGTGCTGCGGTAGTCTTGTTGCGCCTGCAAAAAATCCAACAGTGACGCTCCGCCTCTGGTGTAAGCGAACGATACTGTGTCACGAACCTCGGTGGCGTCCTTCAAGTAAGCTTCCTTGTAAGGGCGTAGTAAAGTGAGATTGCTTTCGATGGTGGCGTAAGCGGAATCGACGTCACTGAACACTTGCGCGGTGGCCGCGTCGCGCAGCCGTTCGTTGCGCGTGATGTCCTGCTCGGTTCGCAGCTTCTCGCCTTGATTCCGGTCGAAGATACGCAGCGGAATCGTAACAGTGACTCCGATGTAAACCGGAATCGGCGGATTACGCGCAAAATCGGCGCCGAAAGTCGGATCGGCAGAGCCGTTGGCCACGGCCAGCTTGTGATCCGTCTGTGCCTTACCCACCGACTGCATGGCGGCTTTCAGGTCGGGCCGGTTTTCGAGCGCCAGATTCCGGAATTCTTCAAGTGGCCGAGCCTCCGTGCTGAAGTCGAAAGTACCCGTGACGTCGAACTGTTCTACCGGCGTGCGATCATTGAGCAGCATCAGTAACTGGATCTTGGAAGTTCGTAAATTAACCAGCGCCGTCTGAACGTCTGTCTCGAACTGCACACGTTGCAGCTCCAGCCGCTGGTAATCCACTCGCGCGATATCGCCCGCCTTCAGCCGCTCGTTGCTTACATCCAGCAGACGGTTGTAAAAGGCCAGACTCTCGCGCGTGAGATCCAAGATCGCCTTTTCCTGCAGCGCCTGCACAAATGCGGCTCGCAGGTTGAAAAGCAAGTTGCGCTCCTGATCGGCATACTGCGAAATCGTAATCGCCGTCCCTTCCTGTGCGCTTTGCTGCCTCAGTTCACGCTTGTGCTGCCGCTCATGCAGGTAACTAATGGCGGCCGACGGAAACGCATAAGCAAACGGGCTGTAAACACTTGGGCCGCCGCTGGGCGGAGACTGCGTCGAAAAGAAGTTCATCTGATCGAACGCACTGGTTAGGTCCGGATTCGGCCGTAAATACGCCGTGATCTCCTGAGCGTGGGACTCGTCAATGCCGATTTGCGCCGCCCGCAAAGTCGGGTTGTTCTGCTGAAACCTATCGCGAACCTCCTGCCAGGTAAAACTGCGTGGCTGCGCCTGTGCGTTGGCCGTCGAAGACGCCAGAAGGAAGCACCAAATACACCAGCGCCAATTCAAATGTTCGAGTTTCTCCATGTTCGGTTGTCTTCGGAAGTTCTGCAGGTACCGCCACGTGGAGTACACGGGATCGAAAGATCGCTCAACTCTTCGAGAGATAGTTGGCGTTCAATCCCCGCTAGCGATGCGGTGTGGGTACTCATTAGTTAGAGTAGGGCAAAAGATATAAATAAGGCATAAAAATGTCACCGGGAAACCCTTTAGATTCAACAATAGGCAGATTTCTTTCGGCTAACAGCAGGCCCAGTTCCGGCAGGCGCGCGATACGGGGGCAGATCATTCGATACTGCGGCTCAACGTCCGCGCGTCCGCACCTGCACGCGCGAATCCGTGAGCTCTCTCACGTCGAGTTCCCCGTCTTTGTTGACGTCGAGTCTCTCGAACTCCGCCTCCATAAAACCCATGAACTCCTGCTTGGACACCTTGCCGCTCTTGTCGGTGTCCATGAGAAGCAACAGCTTCTTGGCCTCCCGTTCTCCAGCGGCCACTTTTTTATCGTTTGGACTTGGAGCTGGTTTTTGGCCAGATTCCTGAGCCCGCACGGTAGTGCCAATCATCGCGCCCACGCCCAGAATCCCCGCAGCGACCAGGGCCGTCGACAGAACTTTACTTCTGGCAGCCCGAACACCTCTTAGCCTTGTCATTTCGAAAAGTCTCCTGAATTGATACTACTTCGTCGAAGCTGGGTTAGTAAAACCAGATGACGTCGGCCGCGAACATAAACTGGCTGTGGCGCGTGGCGCCATCATAGGCGACGTTGTCGGACTTGGCGATGGATTAAGAAGCCACAAAGACAATTTCTTGGATGAATGCAATAAGAACTTTGGATTGGCGCGGCGTGGACTCAATAGAACCAGATGATGTCTCCGGCCACCAAAACCTGGTTCTTCTTCGTGCCGGTATCGAACGCCGGATAGTCATAAGCGCGCATGAAGCTCAGCTCAGGTCGAAGAAGAATTGTGCTACCAATCCAGTGTCCCCAGCCGATCAAGTGTTCGGAGTAGCGCGTTTTATAGCCAGTTCGCTGACCTTTTATGTCGTCGAAGTATTCGTTGCGGACGGAGAGATAGTCCTTCTTGCTTAACTGGCGCTCCACGTAATTCACTATCGCCCACTCCGGCGCAAAACAGCTTTGCTCGCCGGGGTTACACCATGCGCCGTTAGAGCCCCGCTCCGCCGGTATAGAGCCGAATACACTCGGCACATCTTTCATGTACTGATACCAGGACTCCGTATCGGTGTGCCACTTATCATTGATCTTGTGATACCAAGTGAGATAGTAAGCGGCTAGATTGTTATAGGCGTACTTAGAATCGTTGATGGAATTGGCACAGCCGTAAATCTCGTCCGCGCCGGTGCGCCAGGCGTAGCTCAAGCAAACGTTTCCAGTGAGCTTAGCATCCGATGTCCATGGCGCGGCGTCGCATCCGGCTGACAATCCACCCTGCAACATCCAGTGATCGCCGAACTTGAAAGTGGCATTCACACCATCCTGCGTGTAGCAATCGTAGGTGTAGGTGAGGGAGTGCGTGTAAGTGTAGTTATTCGGCGCTAACTGCGCTTCGATATCGGGGAGTGAAATGTAGCGTCCAATTCGTATATTCAATCCGTCGGCGACATGCGGGAAGTACAGGTCGATGTAAGCCATTACCGGATCGTAGCCGTACTTGTTGTTCTCGCCGATCAGTTGATTGCTGAAAATCCCCTTCGAAGTAGTGAAACGATAATCCATCCCGTAGATGTTGGTGAAGCGGAATCCCCAGTCGAAATGGTCGGTCTGTATCGTGTCAGGCACCTTCTCGACGTACAGCGTCAACTGATCCAGCTGAATGGAGTCGGGAACCTGAGCGTAAGCCGCCGGCGCGTTGGCGAACTTGCCGTGATCCGAGCTGCTCACATTGAAGCCAGTGTTCGCCCATCCGTAAATTTGAATGTTACTGGCTTTCCATGCGTCTCCGTTCGGACCGCTATAAAGCGCCTGCATCAGAGGCGGCGGTGTTTGATTGGGTTGACCGATCACCGGGGAGCCACCGTAGGGCCAAACCGTGAATGGATACGGCGGATCGGATTCAGGTGCCGGATAACCTCGAAACCCAGGATCTGGCCCGCCCGGGGTTCGATTATGCCAATCATCCGCGTAGGCCTTCGCAAGCCGATTCCAGAAGCCGTGTGGAACCGCGTTGGTTGTCGGGGCAACGGCTGAGGTGTTCTCCACCATTGGCATCACTACTTTGGCAACTTCACCCGGTTCCAAATTGACGACCGAAGCATTTTGACTTACGAATGTCTCAGTCCTGGCAGTAAGTTGATATTTTCCGGGCTTGAGATGCTCTATCGAGAAGGATCCGTCGCCACCGCACGTTACCGTTCGGTCTGACTTTTCATCGACACTGTGAACAGTTACTGTCGCATTAGCCAGTGGTTGACCCGTAGGGTTTTGCGCCACACCCTGGATGTCGCCGGGAGCGTTCGGGTCGGACGGCGCAGCGGACAGACAAAGGCTCAACGCCGCCGTCGCAAACCAGTAACACAACCTTCGCATCAAGATGTCATCCTCAGGGAGCCGATCCTTAGAGTTCGAGTTTGCCTTGGAACTGCATCTCCTCAACGTGGAAGGTCTGCGATACCTGAAGCCGACCGATCAGCGCGGTGAATTCGACCGTGCCGTCTTTCTTGCTGATTTCCGCTGAATACGGAAAAAGGTAAACCACCACCGCGTTGTGTTCCAGCTCGAACGCTTCAACGCGGAGCGGTTTGACGTCTTTTTTGCCCTCGCGTCTCAAGAACGCGGACTCTTTGAA
>PKZC01000191.1 GCA_003132905.1 Bryobacterales bacterium
GCCACGAAATCGATATTGTTCAGCTTGTTGACTTGATACGTGTAAACCCAAGGCTTCTGAAACTTAAGCTCATTCGATTGTGCCTTACACATCGACATTACCATTTCAGAAAAAATGAAAGAAACTATCATTACCACCAGTCTACGGAGCGACTGATAACTGTGACATTGACAATCACATTTTCGTCCACGCGGCGTGGGAGCCATTTTGATCCGACGCTCCACACTCTCTGTTAAATACGGCAATCCCAAGTAGCTGGAAATCCCGAACGATCCAGACTATATTTGAAGTCTATATCGAAAGTCGATATCGTTTTACAGAATCGGTGGAGATTAGTACCCGTTCAAGAAGGAACCGAATAGATGAGTTTCACGCGCCGTTCGCTGCTGAAATTTGCTGGCGCCCTCCCCATAGTCACGGCCGTTCCGCGTTTCGCGTGGGCGGCCGATGAAAAAGCCGACTACACCCTACGCATAGGAACAGGCTTGGTAGAGCTGGCTCCCAACCATGTTGTTTCAACGACGCTATACAACGATCAGTTTCCGGGGCCACTGCTGCATTTTAAGCAAGGACAGCGCGCCGTGGTTCAGATCCACAATGACACCGACACGCCCGAACTGGTGCATTGGCATGGACAAACGATACCGAGCGAGGTCGACGGCGCAGCGGAGGAAGGCTCACCGTATATCCCAGCGCATGACATGAGCCGAATTGCGTTCGTTCCCGGACCTTCGGGCTTCCGCTTTTACCACACCCATGTCGTTGCGGGCGCTGACCTCAATCGCGGGACCTATTCCGGGCAAGCCGGCCCCGTCTATATCGAGCCGAAGAACAATCCGGGAGCATACGACCGTGAGGTCTTTCTCGTTCTAAAGGAGTTCAATCCTTCGTTCAGTCATGGCGGCGATATGGACAGCAATGCGCTCGTCGGCAACCCGATCGCATCATTGCAGCAGATGGGAAAACTTGCGGACGATAGCGCGAAGGACAAAACCAAAGGTTATGAGGTGAGCTACGAGCTGTTCAGCATTAACGGCCGCATGCTCGGACAGGGCGAACCGATCCGAGTCAGGGAGGGAGAGCGCGTGCTCTTCCATGTGCTCAATGCGAGCGCAACAGAGATCCGTAGTCTTGCGTTGCCCGGCCACGTTTTTCGGGTGGTCGCATTAGATGGCAATCCGGTGCCATCGCCGGCCGATGTGCCGGTGCTGTGGCTGGGAAATGCCGAACGTATCTCTGCGGTCGTAGAGATGAAGCACCCGGGCGTATGGGTCATGGGCGACCTCGCCGATGATGACCGCGGTCATGGCATGGGCATCGTCGTTGAGTACGCCGGAAAAACAGGCAAACCGCAGTGGGCAAAGCCAAAGCCATTCCGTTGGGACTACGCGCAGTTCGGTAAGTCAGGTGTAACTCCATCGAAATATGACGAAACGATCGAGATGACAATCGTCAAGCACAACGCAGCCGAGCACGGGTTTAATCGTTGGACGCTTAATGGAAAGGCGTTTTCGATGGATACCATGAGTCCGGCGTTCACCCTTCATCAGGGCATGCGCTACCGGCTTAAGTTTCGCAATGCGAGCGACGACATTCATCCCATACATCTCCACCGACACAGTTTCGAGTTGACCAACGTCGGCGGGAAGTCGACCGCAGGCGTCATGAAGGATGTCGTAATGCTGAGCGGATTTCAGGAGGCAGAGATTGACTTCGTTGCTGACAATCCCGGCGACACGCTCTTACATTGTCACCAACAGCTNNGGACGTTATGACCTTGCAAAGAACATCAATTCTTTTGATGGCGGCCACTCTCTTTGGAGGATTGTTGGCAGGCGGGAATATCGATCGCGCTTTCGTCGCAATGCCGGCGTGGGAGCAAGTGGGCTCAGTCGCGTGGGGAGAATTCAGTCGTCACGCCGATCTCGGCAATGGTCTTGTTCTCTACCCGCTTGAGGCTTTTGGAGCGACTTTGCTGACGCTGGCAGCTGCCATCAGTTTTCATTTTGATCGTTTGGCCTCTCCAAAAGCCGCAGTTCCCCTTTATAGCGCCGCACTGTTCTGCGTTGCGGGGCTCATCTTCACGATCAAGGCCGCGCCACTCATGCTCGGCATCCGCGATATCAATGAACCGGCAGCACTTCAGATTGCTTTCGAGGGATTTCGGTACTGGGGAAATATCCGAGGCATCTGTCAGGTGTTGGCCTTCGCGTCGCAGCTTTGGGTGGTGGCCGTACTGCACCGTCGAGGCTGAGGTCGGATGGTAGTTTTGAGATAACGCACAAAAGAATTCGCGTGTTTTAGGAAAGATGAGGGGGGCAATTCAGGTGGTGAGAAAAGTCATTCGAGAGCGCAATCGATCAGGTTCTCCGCTCGAAGTGCTACTTGCCTTCGCGAAGCTCGGCGTAACCTGCTTCGGCGGACCGATTGCCCACATCGGTTATTTCAGAGAGGAATTCGTTATCAAGCGTCGGTGGCTCGACGAGCACGCCTACGCCGATCTTGTGGCGCTCTGTCAATTCCTGCCCGGCCCCGCGAGCAGCCAGGTGGGCTTTTCCATCGGATTGATGCGCGGCGGCTACCTCGGTGGGCTCGCAGCATGGCTCGCCTTCACGCTTCCGTCAGCCGTACTGCTCATACTCTTTGCCTACAGCGCGAACGCATTGCAGGGGCCGATTGGAATCGGGCTCCTGCATGGGCTCAAGCTGGTCGCCGTTGCGATCGTCGCGCAAGCGGTCTGGGGGATGGCTCGCACGCTGGCTCCCGACCGCGAGCGCGCGTCGATTGCAGTCGTTGCCGCCCTAATCATCCTCTTCAGCTCCGCATCGGTCGCTCAGATGGGCGCGATTGCTTTAGGAGGCGCGGCTGGTCTGTGGCTCTGTCGCACGGCGCCGGTGGCATCGGGGAAAGAAGGACATATGTCCATTCCGATGTCGCGGCCTGTCGGTTTCGCCGCTCTCTCGGCGTTTTTTCTTTTGCTCTTTGGGCTGCCGGTCATAACCGCGGTGGTCCAGTCTCAGGGTGTTGCGCTGTTCGACGCATTTT
>PKZC01000293.1:0-4849 GCA_003132905.1 Bryobacterales bacterium
TAACTGTACGATGTACTAGTCTATCGAACGAGGTTATAGCCGATATCCAACCCATTTTCTAGCCGGTGTTGGGGACTAGATCTACCCAACGGAGGCTATGGGACGCAGAGCACTTCGCTCTTACGCTGGAACTGGAGGTAGTTGACATGAAAATCGAGCACCTAAGAGGTCGCCGGTGGTTAGCTGCGGTCTCCGCGGCGACGGCACTCGCAGTAACCGGTTTCTACGGGTTGCGGGCAGCGGAATTGGGAAAGTTGCCCTTTGAGAATCCGGCGCCGACCATAAAGACTGCAGCGCGCTCCGAGGCGGCTAGCGGGCGCGGGTACTCGGCTATGCTGAAGCGCATCCTGCCAGCCGTGGTCAATATTTCATCCTCGAAAGTTGTGAAGCAAACGGCGCAGGAAACGCCCGAGGGTGTGGATCCTTTCTTCCACCAGTTCTTTGGAAATGACTTCGGGCAAAAATTCAATGTTCCACAAGATCGCAGAGAGAAAGCTCTCGGATCGGGCGTCATTATCAGCCCCGAAGGATACATTCTGACGAACAATCACGTGGTGGAAGGCGCGACCGAGGTTACCGTGACGCTGCATGACAAGCGGGAGATGAAGGCCCGCGTAGTGGGCACGGATCCGCGTACCGACATCGCAGTCCTGAAGATCGATGGGTCGAACTTTCCAGTGCTGACGCTGGCCGACTCCAGCAAGGTTGAGATCGGTGACATCGTATTGGCTATCGGCGATCCATTCGGCGTGGGCCAGACGGTTACGTCCGGCATCGTGAGTGCGACTGACCGAGGGGGACTCGGAATCGAACAGCTGGAAGACTTCATTCAGACTGACGCGCCGATTAACCCAGGCAACTCCGGCGGCGCGCTGGNNGACGCGGCCATCAATCCCGGCAACTCCGGCGGCGCACTGATCGATGACGAAGGCCACCTGATTGGCATCAATACCGCCATTCTCTCTGGCAACTCGGGCGGTAACCAAGGGATCGGATTCGCGGTTCCGGTCAACATGGCGCGCCATGACTTGGATGAGATTCTGGCCCACGGCAAGGTGGAACATGGATATCTTGGCATACTTCCGCAGGATGTGACGCCGGCATTGGCCAAGGCCTTCAGCTCGAACGAAACCAACGGAGCGCTGGTTGGAGAGATTACCCCGAACAGCCCAGCCGCCCGCAGCAGCCTGAAACAGGGCGACATCATCGTTGCGGTGAATGGACAGCCCATCGCCGACGCCAATCAATTACGCTCGAAAATCGGAGTCATGGACCCGAACGCGACAGTCA
Source organism: Bryobacterales bacterium (assembly GCA_003132905.1). The sequence continues at coordinate 1,291 of PKZC01000293.1, forward strand.
CGCTGAAGGTGCTGCGTGACGGAAAGCTCCAAGAAGTCGCTGTCACGCTGGGCGAATTCCCCTCCAAAGAGGAACGGGCCAGGGTGGATAACGCAACATCGAACCAAAGCCTCCAGGGTGTTGCCGTCGAGAACCTTACGCCGGAAGCCGCTCAGGAATTGAAGATTCCAGCCTCGACCAAAGGTGTAGTGGTGGATCAAGTGAGCCCCGCCAGCCGCGCCGCTGAAGCTGGTTTACAGCCAGGCGACGTGATCCAGCAGGTGAATCATCAGCCTGTAACCAGTGTGAAGGAGTATGACCAAGCGGTTGGCTCCTCAACGAAGGACCAGCCTGTTCTCTTACTGGTGGCCCGCCAGGGCAGCACGATGTTCCTAGCAGTGTAATGTAGTTTTCTGCTGGGATTAAACGGCCGACTGTGAGCTCTTCCTCCGAGGGCTCCGGCCGGCCGAGCCGCGTGTAGGGGGCAGTTCGTAGTGGAATGGACGGACTGGGGGTGCGGGAGCTTTTCGGCCGCCGTGACACAACGACTGCGTCATGGTGCTTGGTCGACCGGGGATGCCCGCTCCTGAAGCGATGGTTTCTCTCTAATCGAGAATTGCGGCGTGCGTCTTAGATATTGGTAACTCCTCTTTGCGCCGGGCTTCTGCAGCTTCCAGACGGTAGAGATCTTTTTGCGCCGGTGCGTTGATTCGGACTACGCAAACTAGCTTTCTGTTTCGCCAGAAGGTCCAGACTAAGCCCGTCTGAGGCCATAATAAGTAAGCAGAGAGACCAACGAGCCAATAACCGCCGCGAAGTCACTGAAGAGGTTGAGTCCGTTTACACCGGGGGGGCCGAACGCATAATACAACCAGCCTCCTGCCACAGCACCAACAACTCCCAACGGGACGTCGGGGAGAATGCCTTGCCCGCTCCTGTTCACAAGCTTGCTGCCTATGAACCCCGCCGTCAGACCGAGAACCATCCACACCACAAATGACATGGTCTTTTCAGCCTGTCTCGTTGATGGATGTAAGAGCGAGGCAGAGGACCATCCGTAAGCATCAATTGCGCATACGAAACAGTTCAGCACAAGCAGGATTCGCCCTGCGCTCTTTGGTGGTCGGGGCATATTCAGCCGTGAACTTTTACGGGTGCACGTGCATAGCCAATCCTATGGGCAACGCCTCTGTTCGAGACTGGAATCAGGCCGCGCAGTGCCGCGCGCTGAAAAAAATCTCCCGCGACACTAAACCGAGCGCCGGGACGCGCGCCTTACCTTGCTTTAGAAGAGAGCCGGACCTATCGGTCGCGTCTGGCCGAGTCCCGATTCAGCGCCCCTTCAAACCTTCCCGCAGCCGCCGGAGTTTTGAAGTCGCCGGTGAGAATTTCACGATTGGTTGTGTCGTGGCCGTACAGTTCTCGGTTGGTTTCCCCATCCGGACGAAGCGTAGCGCCGGTGAGCGAGATGCCCGCGAAAAGCCCATGCGACCGGGAATACGACAGCACTTCCGCCTGCAGCTCCGTATCCGTCTGGGCGGTCAGCGCGCGGCCAATTGGGCCTGCCGCCACCGATGCGTCTCCGCCGAGGGTAAACTTATCGGACAAGAGGTGTTTCATTCCTCCATCGTTCATCACGAGCAACACAACATCGGTGTCCGAAGCGCCAATCTGGAACCCGAAACTACCGCCTTCGGACCGCATCGCGGCCGGAGCGCTCCAGCCCGAGCCACCGTGGCGACGGCATACCGCGAACCCGCGTCCATATTCGGCACCGAAGATGAATCCGGCCTTTTTCATACCCGGGACCACAACGACGCAGCGCGCCTTATCGATCAGATCTTGGGGGACACCTTGATCGGAAGCCCTCATCATGTCGGTCAGCGCGTCGGCCGAAGCATCCAGCCTGTCGTCAACCTTGATTTCTCTATCCGCCGCGAACGCGGCGATACTCGTGGAACCGGCAATCGCCAGAACCCAAACACAGTGCTTTACATTCATGAAATCATCCCTTTCTTCTTCAAGTATTTTTAAAGAGGCACGCCCATGGCCGTTTAAGCAGGGCGGCACGCTAAACGATGAGAAGGTCTTGCGGCCAGGCGTCTCCCTGGAATGGTCTGGCACTGCAAGATGGCTGGCGTCGCCTCAGCGGAACATGCCCGCCATATAGGCTACGAGGAGAACCACTAATACAGTGCCGAATCCGATGCCAGCACCCCCGCCGTAGCCCCAACGGCTATGGCCGTAGTACCCGCTCCCGCCACCTAAAACCAACAACAAGATGATAAGCAGTATCAACATTGTGAATATTCCTTTCTCTTGAACGTAATCTCAAGGTCGGGTACCGTACCCGCCAAGCGCAATCCGAATCGTTCCGCGTCTTGTCACGGATGCCTCCTCGGCGTCCCTTGCACTGGATCAACCAGAGAAAGCGCGGGATCGTAAATCTTCCGCGGCATGGAACCAGTCCTCTTGAGATGATCCATGTGGACAGCCTCTCGCCTGCCATAATTCGTAAGCTAGGACGGCGATGTCATCATGCCCGAATGCGGTGATGCCATGTCCATTCGTAGAAGTTTGAGCCTGCTCATCAGCGGATTGGGAGTGCTCGAGCGCTTGCCGTGAATGCTCGTGTCCCGTCAAGTGATCCTGTTTTCCCTGCTGCTCGGCCACACGATGGGCATGCGCGGCGCCGTCATGTAATTCGGCTGTTCGTTGGTGGTTCTCGTAATGTGATCCGTTGTTATAGCGAGTGGACATATTAACCAATAAATATCTGCTTTGATTTCGTAGGACGACCTTGCTTTGGTCTAAGTTCTGGCCCGAGATTTCTACGGTGAAAGCGAACAGCCCGGATGTGTGCAATCGCACGAGATCTCTACTCCTGCTTTCGCATCTTTGCAGCGCTGGCTGCAGTACTGTTTGTCATCTGCCACTGTGCACCGGCATGCCGGATGCGCACATTTGTTCTTCTCAATACTAGCCATGACAATTTACCCTTCCTATGAACCGAGTATAGGGACAAAAACGTCAATAGGACGTCAAAAACAATAAATCAAAGAATGATCCGGGCGAGCGCCGCCCCAGTCAAACGCCGCTCAGGGACAAGGAAGACTGGTGTTCGGCTTCGTGCAGCCAATATGGCGGCCGGCCGTAGTGAGAGTAGAGCAGGTTTTCATAGTCTCGAGTGATCATCGTGGACTCGACATACTCCGGGGCATCCTTGATGGCTTCCCGTGTAAGGCCTACGTAAACTTTAGAATCTTCCCAACTCACCCGTTCCGCCCATGCGGGTGAAACGAGCACCTTCTTTCCCGGCCACCAATTCCGCGTTGCCACCTCGATNNTGTGACTTCTTGAGCGCTGCGCAGATGGGTATCCGCCGGGTCTTTCGGGGGCCTCTCCGCTATCGCTTCCGTGGAAGCTGGAATCGCCAAGCCCGCCGGATAGGGCGCGGCGCCCCACAGATTAGATCCGCCCCAATAAAACGGGTACCCGTAATACCCGAAGTATGCGATCTCGTGCTGTCGTGAGACGGGCTGATGCGTATTGATATCTGGGCTATTCTCCACCTGCTTTT
>PKZC01000293.1:4931-5089 GCA_003132905.1 Bryobacterales bacterium
ATCTTTGGCATTTCTTAACATCGTCTTTGCTCCTCGCTGTTCCCGTACTAGAAACCTTGGCTACTCCAGATCCACCGGTCGCCAGGACTTGTCTGGATTGAAGCGGACCATCTGGCGCGCCAAGGCGGTCGTGTTCATCCCGAGATCTTTTCCGTAAA
>PKZC01000117.1 GCA_003132905.1 Bryobacterales bacterium
CCGTAACCGGACAGCAGTGGTTGCCAAGGGTCGGCCCTTTGGCGGTTATTGCCGGGTGGCTAGACCGGCGTTGCCCAGTTTGCTCAAAAACTTTCAACAATCGCCCATCGGAATGGACGAATTCGGGTATCTAGTTATTAGTAAGCTAGAAAGGTCCTTCTAACAAGAGGCGGTTCCTGCTTTCTCGAAGAAGCAAGAGTGCTTTTGTACGGCTCGTACCACTCCCGCGCACAGCCCAGCATGTATAATTTGGCTGGAAGGATCAATTCCTGAACGACTTGTTGACCGCTCGCACACTGCTACTGCTTTCATTACCCGCGCTGGCGTTTGCCCAATCTGGAACTGAGCATGGTGACTGGCGCTACTATGGCGGCGACGCCCAAAGCACCAAGTATTCGCCGCTCGATCAGATCAATCGCGAAAACGTCAACAAGCTGCAAATCGCCTGGACGTGGAAGGCGCAGAACTTCGGTCCCAAGGCCGATCTCAATTATGAAGTGACGCCGCTGGCGGTGAACGGCATTCTCTATATCACTGCCGGGACGCGGCGCGATACGATCGCGGTGGACGGCGCTACTGGCGAAACGCTGTGGATGTACCGGCTGGACGAAGGCGAGCGCGGCGAACATGCGGTGCGCTTCAACAATCGCGGCGTCGCCTATTGGACCGATCATCGTGGTGACAGGCGCGGCGGCGACGAACGGATTATCACCATCTCGCCCGGATATCAGTTGGAAGCGCTGAACGCCAAGACCGGACTGCCCGCTGCCGGGTTCGGCAACAACGGCGTGGTCGACCTTCTGATAGGCCTGGATCGCGAAAACATCAAGCCCGGAATTGTTGGCGCTACCTCGCCCGCGATTGTGGTCGGCGACACCGTGGTGGTTGGCTCGGCGCTACAGGTCGGCATCACGCCGCCATCGAAAGAAAATGTACCGGGCTATGTGCGCGGTTATGACGTTCACACCGGCAAACTGCTGTGGACCTTCCACACTATCGCGCAGGCGGGCGATTTCGGTAACGAAACCTGGCAGAACGGATCGTGGAAATACACCGGCAACACCGCCGTGTGGGCGCCGATGAGCGCCGATCCCGAGCTCGGCTACGTCTATCTGCCCGTGGAGACGCCGACAGGGGATCTTTATGGCGGGCACCGGCCGGGCGACGATCTGTTCGATGAAAGCCTGGTGTGCGTGGACGCGCGAACCGGCAAACGGGTCTGGCATTATCAGATCATTCATCACGGCATTTGGGATTGGGACAATCCGGCCGCGCCCGTGCTTTTGGACATCACGGTGAACGGGAAAAAGATCAAGGCCATTGCGCAGGTGACCAAGCAGGCTTTTGTGTATGTGTTCGATCGCGTGACCGGGCAACCGGTGTGGCCGATTGTGGAAAAGCCCGTGCCGCAGTCCGATGTTCCCGGTGAAAAAACTTCTCCTACTCAGCCGTTTCCAACGAAGCCTGCGGCGTTTGACCGGCAGGGAATCACGGCGGACGATTTGATCGACTTCACTCCGGAGCTGAAGGCCGAAGCGGTGAAGATCATGTCGGAATATAAGACCGGGCCGCTCTTCACTCCGCCTTCGGTGTTCGATGCGAACGGCAAGAAGGGAACCATCATGCTGCCGAATGCAACGGGCGGCGCGAATTGGCAAGGGGCGGCGGCCGATCCCGAGACTGGGATGCTGTACGTGCCTTCGGTAACGAATCCGTACGTCGCGGCGCTGGTGCATGACAGCGGGCATTCGGACATGGATTACGTGGGCAAGAATGTATTTCTGGAAAAGGTGAAGGGCCTGCTGCTCGTGAAGCCGCCTTATGGACGGATCACCGCGTACGATATGAATTCGGGCGATCAAGCGTGGATGATTCCCAACGGCCAGCCGCCCGATGACATCAAGAACAACCCGGCGCTGAAGGGCGTGGATACCAGCAAGTTTGGCAATCCCGAACGCGCCCTGCTGGTGGTGACGAAGACGCTGCTGTTTTCGGCCGATGCGACGGGGCTGAGCCCAGTGAATGGCTCGAACGCGTCGACGTTTCGCGCGCTCGACAAGAAGACAGGCGCGACGGTCTTCGAGTTCAAGCTGCCTGCGCATGCGACGGGTGTGCCGATGACGTACATGGCGAAGGGCAAGCAGTACATTATTGTTGCGGTGGACGGGCGCGGCGAACCGGCGGAATTGGTGGCGCTCGCGCAGCCCGCCGAATGAAGCGTGCAGCCCTGGTCTTGGCGGCTGCAGCCGCGCTATTTTTCCTGTACTTTTTTGGACTCACTCGCACGGGCCTGATCGGTCCAGATGAACCGCGCTATGCGGCCATTGGACGGGCGATGGCGGCTACGGGCGATTGGATCACGCCTCGTTTGTGGGGCGCGGCTTGGTTTGAAAAACCTGCGCTGTTGTATTGGATGACGGCTGCCGGGTTCAAGCTGGGGCTGGGGCCGGATCTCGCGCCACGGCTACCGGTGGCGCTTGCGAGTGTCGCGTTCCTGATCTATTTCTTCGTCGCGCTGCGGCGGGAATTTGGCGATCGCGCGGCATGGTATTCCGCGGCGATACTTGCGACGTCGGCCGGATGGCTGGCGTACAGCCATGTCGCGATCACGGACCTGCCGATGTCGGCGGCATTCGGGGCGGCAATGTTCGCGTTGATTGCGGGAACGCCTGGCGCGAGAACCGGTCTCATCGCCGGCGCGCTACTTGGGCTGGCTATGCTGGCCAAGGGCCTGGTTCCACTGGTGCTCTTTATTCCGGCGCTTTGGTTCCTGCGCAATCGCATCCGCGATCTGGCGATCCTGTTCACGGCTACGATTGTCGTCGCCACGCCCTGGTACGCGCTGGTCACGTTCCACAACGGGACAACGTTCCTGAATGAATTCATCTGGAAGCATCATTTCGGACGCTTTCTAAACAGCGCACTGCAGCATGAACGTCCCCTGTGGTTCTATGTACCGGTGTTGCTGGCCGGCCTGTTTCCTTGGACACCGCTGCTGGCTCTGCTGTTCCAGCGCCGGCTGTTTCAGGATCGCCGTGCGCTTTTTCTCGCAGTCTGGTTCGCTTGGGGCTTCCTCTTCTTTTCGATTTCGCGCAACAAGCTGCCCGGCTATTTGCTGCCGTTACTGCCTCCGCTGGCCGCTTTGATGGGCATGGCGCTGGCCAACGCCGCGCGTGCACGATGGGTTTTGCCCGCCTGTGGATTGCTACTATGCCTTGTACCGGGGCTGGCCGGTATGTTGCCTCAGGCACTGGCGGCGGGAATTTCCCACGCGTCGTTCCATCTGTCGTGGCCTTGGGCGTTTGTTGGCGTCGGGATCTCAATGATCTGCGCATTCTTGTGTAGATGGGGACGCCTGGACGGCGCGGTGGGTGTTGTGGCGGCAGGAACGACCGTTTTTCTTGTCGGCGTGATTTGGCAGGTTTACCCCGAGCTGGATCGGCAATTGTCGGGCAGGGAAGCAGTATCAATGAGTTGCCTGCCTCCGATGAACCGCTCGCAGCGCTACAGCACTGAGTACTATGCAGGTAAGGACTTGCCGGATTGTAAATGATCTGCAAATATAGTAATCTCTATAGACATAAGGGTAATTATGACCGCTGAAGTCCCCCCAAACCTCCAAGCCGAGACGGAAGCTCAGTACGACGCCACAGTCCGGGCCGATATCGAACTGTTCCGTTCCTATGCCGAGAAATATATGGCCGGCGGTCTAACCGACGACGAGTTCCGCGCGCAACGGTTGCGGCGCGGCGTCTACAGCCAGCGCCAGTCGGGCGTGCATATGATCCGCACCAAGATCCCCGGCGGATCGATGACTGCGGCTCAGATGGATCAACTGGCTGCGATCGCCGATGAGTTTTGCGGAGGCAAGGGACACCTTACCACTCGCCAAAACATCCAGTATCATTTTGTTCCGCTGCCGCAGGTGTCGCCGCTGCTGCACAAGCTGGCCGATTTCCGGCTTACCACGCGCGAAGCCTGCTACAACACGGTTCGGAACGTGACGGCGTGCCCGCTCAGCGGATTGCTGGAGGACGAGGTTTTCGACGTCCATCCCTATGCGCAGAAGATCGCGTTCGCCTTCCTGCACAAGACCCTGACCGACAGCATGCCACGGAAGTTCAAGATCGCGTTTTCAGGCTGCAAAGAAGATTGCATGCTCACTGCGATCCACGATGTGGGATTGCGTGCGGTGGTGCGCGACGGCCAGCGTGGATTCCGAATGCTGGTGGGCGGCGGGCTGGGTCCGCTGCCGGTGGAAGCTCACGTTCTGGACGAATTTGTGCCGGTTGAAAAACTGGTGAGTCGGATTGAAGCAGTCCTGCGGCTGTTCAACACGCACGGCAACCGCAAGAACAAGAACAAGGCGCGGCTGAAGTTCGTGGTTCGCGAGCGCGGCTGGGAATGGGTGAAGGAAGAGATCGAGCGGAACTATCAGGACATTCTGGCCAATGGCGGCATTGCGACGCCGGAAGTGGTCCCGGATGGGTTTGGTGGTTTTCAATCATCACCACCACCGTTGGGGACTGGGGCGGAGCTGCCGCCGGTGCTCGGGTCAAATGGGCACGGTGCGGCTTATGAGCGGTGGCTCGAAACCAATATCCGGGAGCAGAAGCAGACCGGATACGCGATGGTTACCGTTAAGGTGCCGCAGGGCAATCTGACCGGAAAGCAGATGCACGGGTTGGCTCAAATCTCCCGTAGCGCTGGGGATGGGCTACTGCGCGTGACGGTGGACCAGAACCTTGTGCTGGCTTACATACCCCTGCGCGCGTTGCCCCAGGTCTATAAGACTCTGGAGGCGGTGGAATTAGCCGAGGCAGGCGCCGAAGAGATCGATGACATCACCACCTGTCCGGGAGCTTACAGTTGTAATCTGGCGCTGACCAAGTCGATGAATTTGGGCGCGGCCGTGGCTCCAGTGGTTAGGGAATATACGGATCCGTTAGTTCGCCAGCTGAGCATTAAGGTGAGCGGCTGCCCGAACTCCTGCGGCCAGCACTGGATTGGCGACATCGGGTTTTACGGCAATGCGCGGAAGATCAACGGCAAAGAAGTCCCTTATTATCTGATGCTGCTGGGCGGCGGCTACGATGGCGAGGGGATCATGCGATTTGGCGTCGCGATCCAGAGCATTCCGGCTCGTTTGGCGACCGAGGCGATTCGGCGGGTGCTGGATCATTTCATTGCGAATCGGCTAGATGGGGAAAGCTTCCGGGAGTATGTGCTGCGGTATAAAGTCGAGACTTTTCGAGGGATGACGAACGACTTGGTGAAGCCGCCACAGTTAGCGCCTGAGATGTATCGGGATTGGGGCGATGAGGCGGAGTATTCGCTGCAATTAGGCCGCGGTGAGTGCGCCAGCTAGTCGGCTAACACACCCACCACTAAACCTTCCGAGGAAAATCTAAACAAAACTCAGGCCCGCTTGGACGAACGGGCGCTCTGAGACTTGGCAGCTTCTATGAAGGCGCCATTGGCCATTGCAAAGGCCGGGATAGAGATGGAGCGATCCACGAGATCGGCCATGGCGTGGACGGCCAAGCCTTCGGCTTCTTTGACAAAGGTCAAAGAGCAGGCAGCTGCATCTAAGTCTACATTGACGCAGTCCCCGCCACGTACCTGATCGGTAGCAATCAAGTTGGACATCGGTTGGACCAAGAGGCGCTCGATAGCGCGTTTCAAATGGCGGGCGCCATACTTCAAGTCGGTACCTTCCTTCAGAAGGAAGCCCCTGGCGTCGTCCGTAGTCTTGAAGACGAAGGACCTTTCAGGCGAAGTGTTGAAGATCCGCTGTTGGACCATGTTCAACTCAATGTCCAGGATCTTTCTCAGTTCGTTGGTGCCGAGCGGTTTGAAAGTGACGATTTTGTCCAGGCGATTGATGAACTCAGGAGTAAACTTACGCCTGGCCGCGTCGGCGCCGCTGCGCATGATCTTTCCGTTGAGTTTCTCGTCGACAATCCCGTTTTGGGAGTTTCGAGCGCACTCACCGGCATTAAACCCGAGCCGCGGGTTGATCAGAGCGCTCATTTCGGTAGCGCCCAGATTGCTGGTCATAAAGATGAGAGCGCGCGCGAAATCGACCTTGCGGTTATCGCCCAACGTGAGCGTGCCCTTGTCGAGGATGCCCAACAACAAATTCCACAGCGCGTCACTGGCTTTTTCGATCTCATCGAACAACACGAAACTTAGCTTACATGCGTCCGTGTGATATTGATTGAGAACTTCCTGGCTCAGCAAGGGATGTGTTTCCCGATGTCCCAAATAGCCGGGGGGCGAGCCGATCAACTTCGCAATCTCGTGGCTGTGCTGAAATTCCGCGCAATCGATCTTGATAACTGCGCGAGGATTACGCACTAACGCTTCCGCGGTAGCTTCGACGATGCGGGTTTTGCCGGATCCAGTTGGCCCCAGAAAAAGGAAATTCCCGATAGGACGGTTCGAGGGAGTCATCCCCGTCAGGTTCATTTGGTAAATATTGACGATTTGCTGGATAGCTTCATCTTGACCGACGATCATTCGCCGTAAGCTACCCTCCAGAGCTTCTGCATCGCGCCCTGTTCGCGTCGGATCTAAAGGAACGTTAACCCGTGACATTTTCTTCTGGGCCCCTTTCACAACCACTCATACTTTCCGAGAGCAAATTGGATGCCATACTTTGGGACCACCGTAAAAGGCCTAATTCCGGGGCTTTGCTGGTCGAACTTCTACCCGGCTGACCAAGGTCCTTTCAGGCATTCTCAACAACATGAGTACAATCTCCCCAATATCCTCTGGTGCAATCTTCCAGTCGGCTTTTGCCGATTGAGCGCTCTCTCTAGCACTAAAGCCTGTATCGACGCTTCCTGGCATAATGTGAGTCACCCGAACGTTGTCATAGCGATGATCCAGCATCATTGCCTCGCTCAAGCCGTTCAATCCGAACTTGGAAGCGTTGTAAGCCGCTCCACCCGCAAATGCATTCTTTCCTGCCAGGCTACCTATATTGATGATGTAACCGCCGCCACGATTCTTCAGACGTCCCAGCGCCTCGCGCGAGCAATAAAACGCGCCCGACAAATTTGTTTCAATGCTTTGCTGCCAATCTTCCACTGTGAGTTCCGCTGTGCGCTTCATTAAGCCCACGCCTGCATTGTTCACCAAAATGTCGGGACCGCCCGTTTCACTGTCTAGCCATTCAAACAATGCCGCTACGCTGGTGCTTGTTCTTACATCGGCAGCTTTTCCCACCACTTTACGCTGCGACTCGTTGGTGAGCCGTCTTACAGCCTCATCCACGCCTTGCTGATCACGTCCACATATCGCCACTGTGGCGCCCGCGTCCGCCAAGGCGCGCGCGATTGCAAAACCGATCCCGCGCGTGGCTCCGGTTACAAGGGCCGTTCGTCCAGTTAGAAATGTTTCGCTCATAGTTCCATCCTACGGCCCGGACTTCGCGCAGGTACTACCCGCAAAGGGGTGGACGAGCTTGTTAGATTGGGTCAATGTACGATGGTCTGCCTAGCCGGACCGCCCAGCGCGTGGCCTTGCGGCGCGCAGCGCATCAGGTTCTCGATCATCCCCGAGTGTTCGAAGATCCGCTGGCGATCGCCATTGCGGGCGGCGAGCCAGAGACGCTCGGGAGTCCCGAGGGGTTGCCCGGAAGTGAGCAGCCCTACTCGCGCTCTTTGCGCNNGGTGCGCAGCCGCTATGCCGAAGATCAGCTGGCAGCGGCGGTGCGGCGGGGTGTCCGGCAATATGTAGTGCTGGGCGCGGGACTCGATACGTTCGCCTATCGCAATCCTTTTCAATCGGCAGGGCTGCAGGTCTTTGAAGTGGATCATCCGGCGACGCAGGAATGGAAACGAGCGCAGCTGCGCGCAGCCGGCATCGCGATACCAGCCGGGATGACGTTCGCGGCAGTCGATTTTGAGCGCCAGTCGATCGAGGACGGATTGCGGAACGCTGGATTCGAGACGCAGCAACCGGCGGTCTTTTCGTGGCTGGGCGTGACGCCGTATCTTTCGCGCGCCGCCTTCGATGGGACCATCCAATTCATTGCCGCGATGCCTTCCGGCAGCTGCGTGGTTTTCGACTATGCGGTGGAGCGATCGTTGCTTAGCCCGCCGCAGCAGCTGGCGCTCGATGCTTTGGCTGCGCGAGTGACACGAGCAGGGGAACCTTTTCGATTATTTTTCGATCCAGCGGAACTGTCGCGGGACCTCGAGCGCCTCGGGTTTTCGAACGTCGAGGATCTAGACGGCGAGCGGATCAATGCGCGCTATTTCGCGGGGCGCTCCGATGGACTAGCAGTGACCGGTGGCGGTCATTTGATCACTGCGCAAGTTGCGTAAACTAAGTTATGGAAGACCTTCGCTACCCCGTCGGCGAGTTTCGTTTCCCAGAGTCGGTCAGCGCGCGGGAACTCGCCACGTTCATCGATCAGATAGCCGAGACGCCTGGGCACATGCGGACTGCGGTTGCCGGATTGTCTGACTCGCAGCTCGACACGCCTTATCGACCGGGCGGATGGACGGTTCGCCAGCTGGCGCATCACGTCCCCGATAGCCACATCAACAGCTACACGCGCTTTCGTTTGGCTCTGACCGAGGACGAGCCGGTGATCAAGCCTTATGAAGAAGCGCGCTGGGCGGAACTCGCTGACGCCCGCACTCTACCCATAGACCCGTCGCTGGTCTTGCTGGAATCACTGCACGCGCGCTGGGTGCCGTTATTGCGATCGCTATCGGATGCCGAATGGAAACGGACCTTCCGCCATCCGGAACTGGGCCTGGTGAGGTTGGATCAGAACGCCGCTCTTTATGCTTGGCACGGACGCCATCACGTGGCGCATATTATGGGGCTGCGGAAGCGCAATGGCTGGTAGGCGGCGGAAGCGGTTCCGCATCGCNNCGCTCACTGGATAGGGAAGCTTGCTGACGCCGAAGGCCTAATGTTGATCTTCAAATCGCTGCTGGCGTCGATAAGGTCCAAGAGGGCGCGCAGCGATGGCATCACAATCTCGGTTGGCGTTCCGTCCGGGTTCCGATGCTAATCCTGATGGCGTTGGTGATCCTGATTCCGTGCGTGAACCTACCGGCGAAGGTTACGATAAAAGGAACTTGTCGACTCCAACGTTCCTCGAATTCTTCGCCGGCGCCAGTCTGGTTCGACATGCCCTCCTTCCCACTTGGCGCTGTGTTTGGGCCAATGACATCGACCCGTCGAAAGAGCGAATCTACACAGCCAACTTTGGTCGCCAATCATCTTCTGTTGGCCAGTGTTGAAGACTTCGCGGGGCATCGTGGAGATCGCGAGAGCGGCGTAAAGCTATGGTTCTGAACTCGGACCTAATCCCAGCGAGAGAGAAGGTCATTTTGAGCGGGCTATACTTTGCTAGATACGATTCGCTTGCTCTGAAAGAGCTAGGCTTTGGAAGTTTTGTGGAAGCGTTCAATGTCATCGGCTATGCGATGGGCTCGAGGCCCGCTTCCGTAAAGAACTATCGCGATGAATTTGATCCGTTGTTCCCGAATCGTCGAAAAGGTTGGCACAATCGCCCTGTTCGCGGTTACTGCCTCAAGGTATTTGAAGAATACAAGGATCTCGACTTTGAATCCTTCACCGGCCTGATCAGGTCCTTTTTTGGATTTGACGACAACGTTTGGAGCGAGGTTCAAGCGACAGAAGGACGGCAGGAAAGCGAGTCACAGTTCGTTAAGAGGCTAATAACCGGGTTGGCTGCGGAGCAATATTTCGAATCGGTACACGCAGGCCTTCCAGAATTCGAAGCCTACGACCTGGAAAATACAACTCGTCTTGGGTGCGGCTACGATTTTCGGCTCCGCTCGGTGGCGTCGGCAGAGTTCCTGGCCGTGGAGGTCAAGGGCCTGAAGCAGCGAAAGGGGAATTTATCGCTGACTCCGAAGGAATACGAGATCGCCACAGTCATGAAAGACCGTTTCTTTCTATTCGTGGTGAAGAACTTTGAGGAGTCGCCGTTTCATGAGATCTTCCAGGACCCACTTTCGGGCACGCTTTTGTTTAGGAGAAACGAGAAGGTTGTGATTCAAGTTTCATGGCTGACGAGTGTGTAGTTGAAAACTAATGCTGGTAGGAGGACGCTATGCTTGACTTGGCAGTTTCCGCCGAGGCGATTTCGGAAGGAACGGCGGTCGTGGAAACTCTCCATGGGGTCGAACTGAAGGCCCCGGAATGGAATCACGACGCTGATTTCGAACTGGTGGCTTTCAGTCCGTCGGGGAAGAATTGCGAGGTCGTTCGTGCCGAGGATTTGGCTCGCGATATCGCCATGGCGCTCCTGACACTTGAAGAAGGGGCGGCTTTGAAATATGGAAGCCCAGATTGGTATCGCAGGCTGAAGCGCTACGCTGAGGGAGCGTTTTTGACCTAAGTCCGACGAGGGTCGGTCAGGACGCGCGTAACAGTTCGTGCTGTTCCCTCGGGCTCACACAGGTTACGGAGAACCTAATTATGTATTGCTATAAACTGCGCGTTCAAAATCGCCCAACACCGCAATGGCTTCTTTGTCGGCGAAGGGCAGGAACTGCATCATGATTACGCCGGCCACCTGTTTCTTCGGATCGATCCAGAAGTAGGTGTTCGCCACTCCGGCCCACGCCAGGCTTCCGGCGGAACGGCCGCCTTCATAGCTTCTGGAGTTGATCAAGAAGCCAAAGCCGAAGCCATCCTTGAATCCGGGATGGAAATCGACGTCGCTTGAAATTGCTGGGCGCGCGGTCTTCAGTTTCCCGGCGCTCAAATTACCGACCTGGTTGGTGGCCATCATGTCCACCGTTTTTGGCTGCAGGATCGCCATGCCAGACGCCGACTTCCCGCGCCGCAGGATCATTTGCATGAAGCGAACATAGTCGGGCGCTGTGGAATACAATCCGCCGCCGCCGTTGAATGCTTTGGGTGGCGGGGGCAACGCGCGCGGATCTTCCTTGAGCTTGCCATTCTCCTGCCTGCGGTATTCGCTCACCAGCCGATCGAACTTCGAGGCCGGCACCAGGAAGCTGGTGTCGTGCATGCCTAACGGCTCCAGGATATTTTTCTGGAAATATTGTTCCAGGGACATCCCGCTGACCGCCTCTACTAAGCGGCCGCTCCAATCGGCACTGGTTCCGTATTGCCAGCGCGATCCGGGTTCGAACATCAACGGCGTCAGCGGCGCGACGGTTCCCAGGGGAAAGCTTACGCCGGTTACTTTTTCATACTGCAGCATGTCGGCGAACCAGGTGTCATAGACGAAGCCTGAGGTATGCGTCAGAAGCGTCCGCAGCGTGACTGGTTTCGTGGCGGGCTTCAGAATGGGCTTGCCGGTTTCATCGAAGCCGTGCAGCACCTGTAGCGATCCGAGCTCCTTGATGTAGGTTGACGCCGGCTCGTCCAGCTTCAGCTTGCCTTGCTCGACCAACTGCATCGCGGCGACGGATGTGACGGGCTTGGTCATCGACGCGATGACGAAGATGGAATCGGCGTTAACATCCACGCCGGATGCGGAGTCACGCTTGCCGAACGCGCCTGAGTAAGTGATCTTGTCGGCGGTGGCGGCCATCGCGACGCAGGCTGGGATCTTGTGCGTCTTCAAAGACGCGCGCAGGGCTTGATCGATTCCCGCGGTGCCAGCACTCCAAACACCGCGCGCCCCCGCGCCAAGAAGGAGGACCGCGCCCCCAAATTCTCTTCGACTGATTTCAGGCATCCTTCTGTGATATCACGAGCGCCGCCAGCTTGCTTGGACGGCGTTATCTTATGAATATGCCTTCCGTACTGGAATCCCCGGAAGTCAAGCTGGGCGGCCCCCATGGAGGAGGTCCCCGCGGGCCTGGTCCGGATGATCGGGACCCCTACGGTCGCGGCGGTGGGGGCGGCGACGACGGCAGAGGCGTGCCAGGCGCCGGCTTGCTGGCCATGCGCTTCCTGCTGGTCTCGATAAGCGCGCTTTTCGTCACGATTGGCGCAGCCTATTACCAACGCGCGCAATTGCCCGGGCACTGGCAGCACATCCACGTGCCGCAATTTCTGTGGCTGAGCACGGGGCTGATTCTTGCGAGCAGTTGGACACTCGAAATCGCGCGCGCGGCGTTTGAGCGCAAAAACAGTCTGCGGTATGCGCATTGGCTGGGAGTGACGGTCGCGATCGGCGCGTCGTTTCTGGGATCGCAATTGTTAGCGCTGCGCGAATTGGCGAAGCAGGGGCTTTATCTTCGGCACAACCCGCACAGCTCGTTGTTTTATGTGCTGACGGGCGCGCACGGCATCCATCTGTTGGGTGGGATGGTGGTGCTGGTTTGCTTGCTCGCGACGGCTTCGCGACGGCCTGAAGTGGTGCTGTTCGATTTCCAGCGGCAGAGCAGCCGGACCGCGGCGGCGGCGTTGTACTGGCATTTTCTGGCGGGAATCTGGTTGTGCCTATTTGTGTGTTTGTTGTTTTGGCCGTGATACGTTCAGGCGCATGCGCCAGGCGTCGCGGCCCGGGCCGTAGTAGCGTTTCACCAGCCGGGTGCGCACGAAGCCATATTGCCGGTAAAATCGCAGCGCGGGATCGTTCGCGGTACTTACCATGAGACGCAGGGTGCGCGTTCCTAATCCGGCGATGGTCGCGTCCAGCAGCGCTTGGGCCACGCCGCGGCCGCGATAGCGCGAGTCTACTGCGATCGATTCCAGTTCGGCGCCTCGCCAGTTGGTTTGGGCGATGCTATAGCCCGCGATGCGTCTGCCATAACGGGCGATCAGAAAAAACTCAGGGCTCTCGCGCCAGTATTCGAGGAACAGCTCGGCTGGCCATGCGTCTTTGCCAAACGAATCGCGCTCAATTTCGACGATACGGTTCAGGTTGCGCCGCCGGAAGGGGCGCACGTCGACAGGAGGACTCACGCAGTACTCAGCCTAGCAGGCCGTCTGAACCGGAACTGTCCCGAGCTTAGTTTGCGCCGCTGAAGTAGCTTTCAGCCAAGTCGGGCTTTTGCTCGAGCGCCTTCTTCCAGCAATCGCGCGCTTGATCCTGCTGGCCCAGGCCCTTGAGCACGTGGCCCAGGTTGAGCAGCGCCTCAGGGAATTGATCGCGTTCCTGCAGAGCTTCCCGGTAGAGCTTTTCGGCGTCGTTCAGTTGACCGGCTTTTTGCAGCAGCAAGCCGGTGTTGTAAAACAGCTCGGGACTGCGCTCGCCCTTTTCGATCAGCCGCGCCTGATGCTCCAGCGCCTGGTCGAAATTGTTGTTTTCCACCGCCAGGGCTGCCAGGCCACGCAACGCGTCGAGCGATTCGGGATTGGTGGCCAATACGGCTTGGAACGCCTTGGTTGCGCTTTCATGGTCGCTCATGTTCCAGTAGCAGATTCCCAGATTGAGCTGAGCTTCCATCCAATCCGGGCGCTTGGCGACGCAGGGCTGGAAGGCTTCCGATGCACCGCGATAGTCGCTACGCTCCAGGCGCAGGTAACCCAAGCGGAACCAGACTTCTTCGAGATCGGAATTCTTGGCGAGAATGCGCGTGTAGATGCGCTCGGCTTCTTCCTTGGAGCCCTGCTTATCCAGCACGGCCGCGAGATTGTGAAGAACCTCGAATAGCTCGGGAGTGATCTCCAGCGCTTTCTCGTAAGTGGCGCGGGCTTGTGCCAGGTCGCCCGATTCCTGATGGATGACGCCCAGGTTCACATAGGCCTGGCTGGCATCGGGGCGAATCCGGATGGCTTCTGAATACGATTTGGCGGCCTGTTGCAGCTGGCCGGTCTTCTGTTGGGCGACGCCCAAATTGAACCAGCGATCGAAGCTTTCGGGCGTGTATTCGGTCAGTTTGGTGCAATAGCGCAGAGCGGCTTCGTAGTCTCCAGAGGCGAAGGCGCAAGTGGCCAGACCTTCGAGCGCGGTCTGTGAATTGGGACGCAGCGCCAATAGCTTTTCAGAATAGTCGGCGATCATGGCCTGGTCTTTGCGAGCCATGCCAATGGTCACCAGGTTGATGAGGCACTCTTCGAAATCGGGTTTTCCGGCCAGGATCGATTGGTAGATACGCGCAGCTTCATCGAAGTGCCACTGCAACTGCATCGTGACGGCTTTGCCGAACAGCGCGGTGGTGTGGTCGGCTTGCTGCTCCAGCACCTTGTCGAAGTTTTCGGCCGCGGCGTCGGATTTTTCCAGATGTAACAGCGCGATGCCGAGCCCCAGACGCGCATCCAAACGGTCGGGTTGCGCCTCCGCCGCCTTCTCGAAGAAATCGGCAGCTTCCTGCCAGCGGCCCAGGCGTTCCAGGCAAACCGCCAGGTTCAGGTTGGCATTGGCGTGCTTGGGATGCATGCTCAGCAGCTTGGCGTAGCTCTGCGCGGCTTCCTCATACATCTCCAGTTCAAACTGGATTTGCGCCTTCGCCGAGAAGATCTCAAGCGTACCCTCGCCTGTTTCCAGAACGCGGTTGACCTCTCGCAGCGCTTCCTCAAGCTTGCCCTCCATGTGAAGAGAGACCGCTTTGGCCAGGCTGGCCGCCTTGGCCGAATCCGCCGACGACGTTCTAGAAGTAGGTTGGCGCATAGTTAGTTTAAGCTTCCGTTTTAGTTCAAGCTTCCGTTTCTGCCCTCGATCCCGTAGGGCGCAAGATAAGCGCAGAGTCTGCCCAGCGCATCGTACTGGTGTGAAACTTCCACCCAGCGCAGGCGGGCGCGTTCCCCGCGATTGCAAAAGAATCCAACGCCGCCATGCGACAGCCGGTTGTCAGACCAGAAGTCGACCACCTGCCCTTGGGCCATGATGGTAAAGTCGCCGCCGCGCGCGTTCACCTGAATGCGGTACAGCATGTCGCTGCGGACCGTCATCGGCAAGGGCTTATCGACGTGCGGCCCTTCCTTGCCGTTGATCACGGCGTAGCGCACCATGTGCACCAGCGGAAGCGGCCCCGGTTTCACCACGACGAACTTCATGGCGTAGTAATTGTTCAGATCCTGCGCGCGGAAAGCCCAACCCATGGCTTTCTGGTCGATTTCCTCGAGAAACTCGAAGCGGTAATCGGAAAGATCGACGGTGGGCTTGAAGATGGCCAGCGGACCAGGGCGCACGAAGCCGGAAACATCATAAGACCAGCTTCTGGTCAGGTTGGAACGGCTTTGCCATGCGTCCAAGCCGGAGCGAAAATCATCCGCGTAGGCGACTGCCGCGCGCTCCGAGATGGTCTGATTCACATTCTTCCATTGCAGTTGCACTACTTTTTGAACCTGGTCCAGATTCTGCGGCGCCAGTTGTTGGATGGGCACGGGCACTTTCGGCAATGTGCCGTTGATCCCGATTACCAGCAGGACGGGAAGAACCAAGCCGGCCAGTTTGAGATCGCGCGGCGCGCGCTTCCAGGCCGAATGGATCCAGCGCCAGGATGCGGCGGTTTCGCGCGCCGGGTTTGGACGGGTGTCGTAAGGCTCGTCGCCGGATCGATCGAAGGATGAATCGAAGGATTGCTCCTCAGCGGCTTCGATTGGCTCCTCTAAGACGCTGTCGGCCATGAGCGCGGGCTCCGCGGCGATGTTCGCTTCCTGATCCACCATGTTTGAAACGGCCTCAGTGTTCGAAGGGGTTTCCGAGGAGCGGGGTGCGAATCTTTGCCGCAGCATTTGCAGAGCCGCCGAAACCGGCTGCGTGGACTGGGTAGGATAAACGCCTTCGGACTCAAACGACTGGCGATGATCGTCACAACAGAACTCGCCGTCGACGAAACTACGGGACGGCTCAAGTGCAATATTGCAGTAGCGGCACCTCATGAGGTTTGACCCGATTCCATAGTAGGGCCGGGGGCCGGGAATTACTACGCAGTGAAATGCTTAAAGACCGTACGCAATTCCGCTTATACCGAGCATTGAGGTAAGCGATTTGTCTTAGGACGATTGTTTTAAGGGCTGCTAGTTTGTCCGGCCGATGATCACATCGCCCCCGGATGCCCGAACGATGATTCCTGGCCCCATCGCGCTGCATCGCCGTAGTAAAGGTACCCCCGCCAGCGTAATCGCCGGCGCTAATCAGAAGCGTGCCGCCACACGCCACAACGGACATTGCCGCATAGGGTTCCGGAAATGGAAATAACCACTACGGAACCGGGCGGTAGGGTGCCTCGGAACATCCGGAACGGTTCGGTTACATCGGCGTCACCGGCGATCCGAAGGACGGTCACCGTCACCATTCCAAACTCCTATTGGAAACGATGCCTGCGCCGGTTTAAATGGAGAAGGATTACGCGGATCGGGAAGAATCAATGTTCGTGAACCGCCAAAGAGCAGTGCGTTCGTTAATATCTCGGTATTTTGGCTAGCTCGGTCGATGGTAATGGATTGAGCGCTGATTGTTTGAGCCGCTGACCGCAAACCGGCGAACCGAGCGAGGACCATCAGAATATAGGCTTGTGACAAGCTCCTCCACAAGGCTTCAGTCGAATGGGAATTATTTTATGCTAAGCTCGGGCTGAAATAAAGGGAAAGAAATGACCTGACTCGCCTAGCGTTGTCGCCTTGGGGCGGCCAGAAGTCTAATTCCGCGCTTCCCTTTTGTGCAAGGCTTTGGGTTCCACCTGTGTTCGATGAGTTTTCCGTTAGAGATCCTAACGCCCTCTTGGGTTAGCGATGTCCGCTTCTTGCGGCTTTCCTTGCGAAGACCGGAGGTCCAGAACGCGTAAAATATCTGATATAGACAATGATCGTCGGCTCGGTGTGGTCCTGTGATTTTTATCACGCCATATTCAACAGCGTGTTTCTTGAAGTCGCTATCGATAGCAACGATAATCCGCCTTCGCTTATTGGCGCAAGCCGCGACCGCTGTATCCTGGGCTCCCTGACCGATTATCGAGGTTGACCGTTCGGCGGATTTGACGAGCCCTATGATGAGACTGGCCAGTGGTTCTGTTATTGATTCATCTAGCAGCAGTCGTAGTCTCGTCGAGGCCACTTGGTAGCTCCAATACTACTTGTGAAAAGTATAGAGCATCCTCGATCTGCTCTGTTGTCAAAGAGGGATAGCAAGTTCTGACATCATGTACGGAGCCATACTGCTCAAGCGCCCGAAGGACTGCACGGACGGGGATGCGCGTGCCTGCGATGCAAGGCTGTCCCTCCATGACTCCGTTATTCATCGAAATCGACGGACAACGCCTTATAGCGCTGCGGAAGAGTGCGGAAACAGGAGCGGGATAGGCGGGATACTCTAACGGTTCGTCTTCACACGTCTCTTCAACGCCGTCCATAAACTTCCAATCTGGGAAGAGTCGCGGTCTAATTGTGTCCCT
Source organism: Bryobacterales bacterium (assembly GCA_003132905.1). Next base: position 17,259 of record PKZC01000117.1, read on the forward strand.
GTGGCGCGCCAATGGACGGCGCCATGGAGCGGTCACCTTAAATTTTGTCATCGTAATGGCTCCGAAAATATCTTAGTGGCCTCGTCAAGAGAACTAACCTCGGCATCGATATTAAACTTATCAAATGCGATTGATCGCATAGCAAATAACGAAACATACAACGTCTCATCGTTCGTCGCCATGAACGCACTTGTTGCGCGGTATGAATTACGCGGTAACTTAAGGGCAATGCCTTCAATCGTAACTTCCTCACCGGCCATGGTCACCTTGAATGGCAAGTTGAAGCGGCTTCTCCAAGCAGTGGTCGACCTGGTAAAGGTCGCAGATGTAGACACGCGAACGGAAGGCTCAGCCACAAGAGGACCAAGCCACTGCATAATTGACTCGGAAAACGGTTCTGGCTCCTTCGGTCTCGCATTTATGCCCTTATCGCGGTACTCTACGGTCATCCTCGCGTACTTTGCATCTATTGACCCGCTAAAATGGACATGGTATCCGGTCATAGGTTGTTTGCGCCCTAAGACCGCTGACCATCGGTTGCCGGGCTCGATGCCGGTTAGCGAGTAAAATCGCTTCGCATTGAAGGAGCGAGCGGGCAGTTTGAACTCGAACCGTATGGAAGCGCAATTCAGCCGCTTGAAAATGCTTTCGCGGTTAGCCGAATCAGCTTTTGCCTTTCGACGCAGAATCGTTGTTTTTCGCTTGACGGCCATGTTTCTTACGCACTCTCTGTTTGTCTAATTTCGATTGAAGTTCCGACTTTCAGACCCCAGGGATGCCACGCGGCCCGTCAAGGAACCGTTTTGCGTCCGAGCTTTCGCTCTACGCCATCGTGTCCCTCCTCCGAAAGAGGTCATCAGCTGACTCCAGGTTAACCTACCGCCAGCGATCTGAGATAGCGCACCCATAAAGCGCTCCATATCAGTTTCTCGCCGGTGGCTGAAACGGTATACCTGTTCGTCCACATAGCGGAACAGATGATAAGATTCTACGCTAACGTACGCACCGCTAATGCCGCGCTTGAGGAGCGGCCAAAAGTTTCACAACCGTGGGTGCTGCCTCTCGACGTAATGTTCTGCATGGTCAATGACTTGGTGAGCGTACTCGCTGTCTAACCCTCAACCGATTTTAAGGCAACAGCGTAGAGGTTCGAGCCGGTCTCGATATTTTCTCTAACTAATGTTTGAAGCTCTCTCTTCTTCTCTTTGCGACAACAGTCGCCCGGATTTCTCCATGTCCTTCAAAAGCCGCCGCCACGGTAGCCGTCGACGACCAGGATCAGGCGCGGTGTCCCACGGGCTCTGGCGTTACCTTGGCGCGCCACGTACTTTGCAGCCAGTGCTCGAAGGTTTGAAGCGACGGCAATTCGCGCCGCACGGCGGAAATGTCCACGCGGTGCGATTCTTCGTCGAACCAGTGGAACATCTTAAAATGCGCCGGATCGATGCGCTTGCTGAACTCATCCCAGGAAAGCTGGACATACTTCACTTCGTGCCCCAAAATCCGGCTAAAGGCTTCGACGATCTGAGTCATCGATAGCTCGTCGCCCGCGATCTCGAAGGTGCGGCCGATCCATTTTCCCGGGTGTTCGAAAGCCAAGCCAACGAACGCGCCGATATCGTCGACGGCTTCCATTTGCATCCGCGTTTCAGGTCGTAGCGGCAGCTCCAGGCGGCCGTTCAAGATCTGATCCTTCCAATTGAACCAATTCTCCATGAAGAACACCGGACGCAAAATGGTGTGTTTGATGCCGCTGGCATGGATGCGCTGCTCGATGCCCCCTTTGCTCTCAAAATGTGGGACTCCGGTGTGCAGGTCGGCGCCGGTGACCGAGCTATACACCAGGTGACCGATCGATTGCGAGACGGCCGCATCCACCACGTTTATGCCTTGCCGGACTTCGGCTTCGGTGTCGTTCGATGTCTGCATGGAATAGACGCCCTGTGCGCCATCCATGGCACGTTTCAACGATGCCATGTCTTCCAGGTCTCCGCGCACCAGTTCCACGCCAGGTCCAGTGAGCGAGCGCACTTTGGGGTCGTCAAAATCGCGCGTCAAAACGCGGAGCGGAAATTTGCCTCGCAAGTGATGGTAGACGGCGCCGCCCTGATGGCCCGTGGCGCCCGTAACGAGGATGGTCTTGTTTACGTTGGTTGTCATGACTGTTGGACTCCGCCGCGGACGCCATTGCACGGCTACATTCTGTTAGGATTGTTCGCTAAGAGGAGAAAATCCATGTCCGATGAGCAGGGGATCGACCGCCGGGCGCTGTTTAGCGCGATATCCCGAGTTTCCGTGGGTTTGGCCGCAACGGCCGCAATCGCCGAGCAGGTAAAAGCCGCGCCGTCTGAAGAGACCAAGGGCGACGAGCTTGAGCCTTTCAAATACGACATCGAGAGTGAAAAGGGCTGGGTGGGCCCAGGCGGCTCGGCCAAAGAGGCCACCGTCAAACAACTGCCCGTTTCACAGACCATCGCGGGCGTTTCCATGAAACTCGACCCGGGCGCGATTCGCGAATTGCACTGGCATGCGCTGGCCGCCGAATGGGCTTACGTGCTCACCGGACGCTGCCGCACCACCGTGATCGCGCCGAACGGCCAGGCCGAAGTGGACGATTTCGAGGTGGGCGACACTTGGTATTTTCCACGCGGCCACGGGCACGCTATCCAGAACATCGGTTCGGAAGAATGCCATTTCCTGCTCGGATTCGATAACGGACACTTTTCCGAGTTCGGCACGTTCAGCATTACCGACTGGATCGCGCGCACGCCCCACAATGTTCTGGCGCGGAATTTGAATCTTCCCGAATCGGCGTTTGGCCAGTTCCCGCAGAAGGAGCTGTACATCGGACCGGGTCAGGTGCCGCCGGCCGTGGAAGACATTCGCAATTCGGAGCTGCAGCCCAGCCAGTCTGCACATAAGTTCCGCATGGGAAAGATGGTTCCGAAGACGTTTGCAGGGGGCGAGGAGCGAATTGTCACGCAGAACGAATTTCCGATCCAGACCACGCTGACCGCTGTCCGCATGGATCTGAAGCCGGGAGCCTTGCGCGAGTTGCACTGGCATCCGCATGCCGACGAGTGGCAGTTTTACACCAAGGGCCGTGGGCGCGTCAGCATTTTCGGATCACACGGACGCGTGAAGACGGAAGAATTCGGACCAGGTCACGTAGCCTTCATTAAGCAAGGATACGGGCACTTTATCGAGCAGGTGGGGGACGAGCCCACCCAGATTCTGATTTTGTTTAACAGCGGCCTTTATCAGGAGATTTCGCTGACCAACTGGTTGGGCGGAAATCCCAATTCGCTGCTGACCAGCAATTTTGGCATCAGCCGGGACATGCTAGATCGGTTGCCTAAAAAAGAAATCGGGATACTAGGCAAGAGAAGCTAGAAAAAGCTACGAAGCCCGCCCCAGAGTTGGAGCGCCCTGGGCTTCGCGAATGGATGTAACCAGTTCCAGCAAATCGTAGCGCGGCACTTGGCGTTCGGGATAAAAGCTGTTGATAGCATCCAACTCGCTTCCGAAGACGTTGAACACTGTTTCCAACTTGGCCACGAGTAGGGTTTTCAGGTGAGCAGGTTTTAAGTTGGCGAGGGCTAAGCTGCCACCCGCCCGGCGTAATTCCGCCCGAGCATAAAGAAGGGTACCCAAGCCGGCACTATCCATCTTGTCCACTTCGGCTAGATCGACCACCAGCCGGACTCTTCGGGCGGCAATGGCGTGGCGGATCTCATCGTTCAGCAAAATGTCTTCTGGCCCGAACGTCAGACGACCGGTGAGTTCGAGAATCGAGATTCCATCCTGCTCACGTCGAGTAACTTTAAGTGCCATTTTGCTCTCCTCACGAGTACTAAGGCACGGGAAGTTCCAAAGCGTAAGCGATTGAAATCACACGAATCGTCAATTGGAGTCGAGGGGCAGCCCGGTCGAGTTTACGTGCTGCTGCTCAATTGTGTGGGCTGGTCCGCACCTGCTGCCCGAGCTAGTTCCAGACGATTAGTATAGTACTTAAATATACAATAGAGGGGTTGGCGAACAGCTTTGGCGATACAAAAGAGCTTGACGAGCCACAGTTCAATGCCTTATAGTAGATCAAGTTAATATACTAATATCGGACCTGGATAGGGTTTGCCCCGCTGGCTAGGTCGCTCGGACTGCGGTCGCCTCTGCACCGCGCGCCAATAACGGATGCGCAGAGGAATGACATTAGGAGCTGCATTTGTGAACGCCAGCCGAGGGTTGTTGTTGCCGCTGTCGCCCTTGATCCCGGCTGTCTCCACTAAGTTCCAGAGTTGATTTTAAGCGAGGGGAACGTGTCTAAATTTGCAGCTATTTGTGTCTTTAACGCATCTAGCCTGGGCGCTTTCGGCCAACAGGTGGAAAACACCGTTGTCGTGGGCGATTCGCGAGGGCACTGGGAGGGTAACACTTCTGCCTACCCGCGGCCCTGGACGTTCGGCTTCGATGTGAAGCGGGCGATCTTCGGCGCGGAGAGTCCGACGAGAGACGACGCGCATGACGAGCAGTGGGAAGAGGCCTGCTACGAAGGCGTGCAGCCGGTCGACTATTCGCTGCGCTCTGAGCGAGACGAGAAATGACGATGCGCAGCCTTCAACCACTCGCAATGATAGCCGCGCGGGAAGCCAGAGCGGACGGCTGCTCGATACATCAATTCGATGCGGCCGGTGAGCGCCAAGAGACGTTCAGTTGGGGAGCGCAACCTCCCGAAGGCGGTGCCACGGGATTCACGGTAGCCTCGTTTCCTTTGCGTGCGGACGAAGCGTCCAGCGGTGTCCTGACCTTTGTATTTCGTGGAGCGGTGATTCCGCCGCGCGCGCAATCGTTGTTGGAACGAATCGCCGCTGTGATCGAAGAAGTTTGGCGTTTGACGGAAGTACCAGCCATGTATGCCCGGAGCGCGGCTCGCATCGGTGAATTGGAAACCGCGCTGGCCGATTCGAAGATCGCCGACCGCGCGCGGGGCCTGCTGGCCCATCCTGTGGACCCAAACGCCATCAACAATGACGCCATCGATACGATCGTGCGTCACGTGGAGAGTGTGCTGCGTCCGAGCCAACTTCGGACGGCGCTCGGTCAATTTACGAAGGAAATAGAACAAGAGATCGCGGAGCGCGAATTGGCCGCCCGGGCAAAGGCGGTGTTGCAGAGCCGCTATGGCATGTCTGAAGATCAGGCTCATGTGCACTTACGTCTGGTGAGCCGACAGTCCCGCAAACGGTTACGCGATGTGGCGCGGGATGTTCTCGCAGAGCCGCTGGTCCAGCGCGCTCGCTAAACGAAAGGAGTTTCGCATGCAAGTAATCGACGAGAAGGAAACCTCAGTAGAAACATCTCTAGCCGGTTCTTCCGTGCTGATAATTCCAGGTTGGAACGGCTCGGGTGCCGGACATTGGCAGACGCTTTGGGAACAGAAATACCCGCGCTTTCATCGCGTGGAGCAGCATAATTGGACCCGGCCCTCGCGCGGCGATTGGGTGGCGCAGATCGCCTCGGACATCGAGCGCGCACCTTCGCCCGTGTTTCTAGTCGCACACAGCCTGGGGTGCGTGGCCTTGGCGCATTGGGCCGCGACTGCTGGTAAGAAAACCGAACGCGTGGAAGGTGCATTCCTGGTGGCGCCGCCTTGGCTGACGGAGAACGATCAGTGTCCGGCGCAATTGGCCGACTTCTTGCCCATGCCGCTCCACCGGCTTCCGTTTCCCACACTGCTCGTTGCGAGCGAAGACGACCCGTACTTACCGATTGAACTCGCGGCGCGCGTGGCCGCAGCGTGGGGTTCCCAGTTCGTGGACGTGGGACGGCAGGGTCACATCAACGCAGCTTCCGGACACGGACCTTGGCCCATCGGCGAAGGATTGCTGCGCGGATTCGTGGCGAGGACTATCGTCCAGCACTAGACGCGCGCCCTTGGGCCGGTGTAGCTTGACAGTATCGGTCTCGCATGAAATCCCGCGTCGCAATTCTGCTGTTGGTGTCGCTGAGCGTCTGGGCGCAGGTTNNCCCGAAAGCCACTTCGGCCATCCCATCGGCGTCGATCGCGAGCTGCTGGATTGGGACAAGGTGGTCTCCTATTTCCAGGCCCTTTCAAAGAGTAGCGACAAGATTCGTGTCGAGGAATTAGGGAAGACCGCGGAAGGCCGGCCGTTCATCGCCGCCAGCATCAGCTCGCCGACGACGCTGCGCAATCTGGATCATTATCGCGAAATTCAAGCCAAGCTTGCCGACCCCCGGCGCACTACGCCAGCCGAAGCTGCCAGGCTGATCACGGAAGGAAAAACGGTGGTGGTGATCACCTGTTCCATCCATGCCACCGAAGTTGCGTCCACACATTCCGCCATTCAGTTCGTGTACAACTTGCTGACGCAGGATACGCCGAAATTCCGCGCGATCCTGGACAACGTGATCATCGTGCTGGTTCCGTCACAAAACCCCGACGGAGTGGATATCGTGACGCGCTGGTATCGCAAAACTTTGGATACGCCCTTCGAGGGCACCGCGCCGCCGGAATTGTTTCAAAAGTACCTGGGGCACGACAACAATCGCGACTGGTACGTGTTCTCGCAACCGGAAACGCGGCTCACCGTATCGCTGCAAAATGCCTGGCATCCGCAAATCGTTTACGACGTCCACCAGCAAGGTTCTTACGCGTCGCGCCTGTTTGTCCCGCCCTGGCTGAATCCGATCGATCCGAATGTCGACGCCACTCTGGCGCAGGAAGGCAACTATCTGGGTCTGAGTGTGGCGGCGGATTTGACGGCCGCGGGCAAGAAGGGCGTGGTGACAAATGCGCTTTACGATTTCTGGGCGCCAGCCCGCCAGTACATGGCGTATCACGCCGGCGTTCGCATTTTGAGCGAAGCCGCCAGTGCGTCGCTCGCGAGTCCGTTGATTGTGCGGCCCGATGAGATTCAGACCACGGGCTTGGGCTACAATCCGCGCGAACGGAGCTGGAATTATCTGGAGCCTTGGGAGGGAGGCACGTGGCGCATCGGCGACATCGTCAGCTATCAATTGATCGCTTTTGAAAGCTTGCTGTATCAGGCTGCGATCCGGCGTGAAGACCTGCTGCGGAATTTCTATCAAGTGGGCGAGCGGGCTGTAGCGCGGACGTCGCCTTATGCGTTTGTGGTGCCGCGCGCGCAAATGGATCCAGGGGCAGCTCGCAAGATGCTAGAGCTGCTGAGTTTTGGGGCTGTCGAAATCGGGCGTGCCGGCGATGCTTTTGCCGCCGGTGGAAAGCGCTATCCGGAAGGCAGCTACGTTATCTCGATGCAGCAGCCCTACAGTAGCTATGCCAAGACGCTACTGGAGCGCCAGCATTATCCGGATTTGCGGGCGTATCCGGGCGGTCCGCCGCAGCGGCCTTACGACGTCACCGCGCAGACACTGCCGCTGCTGATGGGCGTGGCGACGGATACGGTGGACGCGCCGTTTCAGGTGGCTACCAAGCCTGCCAAGTCGTTCGAATTCGATTTGGGCGCGGCGCACCCGGCCGAGAATGGACTGGCGGCATCGGACATTGAATCGTGGCGTGCGGTAAATCGGATCTGGAGCGGCGGCAAGAGCGTGTGGCGCGACACTGCGACGGGCGACTTTTTCGCGCAGCCCCCGGCGCAGGGCCAAGCCGCTGAGATCGCTCGGCCGCGCATCGCGCTGTATAAGAGTTATGTGCCTGCCATCGACGAAGGCTGGACGCGCTGGCTGTTCGAAGACTTCGGTTTCGCCTATCTGAACGTGCTCAATCCGGCGATCGAGGCAGGGAATCTGCGGCAACATTTCGATGTGATCGTGTTTCCCGATCAACCTGCCACGCAAATCGCGACCGGATTCGAGCCCGGCAAGATGCCGCAGGAATACACCGGCGGATTGAGCAAGAAGGCCGCGGCTAACTTGAAGACCTTTGCCGAGCAAGGCGGGACGCTGGTGTTCTTGAACCATGCGGCGAATTACGCGGTGGAGCATCTTCGTCTCGATCCGAAGAACGTGGTGGCGGGCGTTTCGAATCGGGAGTTCTATTCGCCCGGGTCGCTGCTCAATGCCACCGTCGACACGCACGATCCGCTGACCTACGGCCTGCCGGAGAATATTGCGATCTGGAGCGAGGAAAGTCCCGCCTGGGAAATCGCGCCGAAAAGCAAAGATCTCGTTATTGTTCGCTACGTGGATGATGGCGTTCTGGCGTCCGGATGGCTGCTGGGCGCGTCGTTTGTCCAAGGCCGCGCAGCGGTAGTGGAAGTGCCCATGGGACAAGGCCGCGCGGTGTTATTCGGCATGCGCCCGCAATATCGGGGGCAAAGCTATCAAGCGTTCAAATTGTTTTTCAATGCGCTGCTGCTCAGCTCAGCCGCGCGCTGATCGCGTCACCACGTGTAGTGGACGGAATATTTCAATATCTTTTCTTCGTCCGGTTTCAGGTTGACAGCAAACTCGGCGGTCTGGCTATCTTTTTTCACGTGCGGATCGGTTTCGATGGTAATGTTCCAGTTTGCGCCGCGATACAGATGCTCCACTACGCGGACCTCCGCCGCCTCACGCTTGTGATTCCGGATGCGGATCTCAAATGTTTCATCGGCGGAACGGTTGCCAGGATTAAATTGATAATCCACGCGGCGTCGCTCGCCTACTAAGTCGAAGGCGGAGCCGGTGTAAACCTGGACCGTCTCGTCTTTCGGCGTGTGCCGGATTTGATTCTCGCCGGTGAATTCCAGGCGGCCGGCCGGATCGCGTCGGTAAAATCGCAGATTGCCTTCCGGCAAAGGAATACCCAGATGATTGGCGGCGTTATTCACGAACTCGCGCATCACCCAAACCTTGGGGTTCGACTGCACGCCGTATTCCGGATTGCTGCGGATCATTTCGGGGTTCCAGTTGGCATATTGATTGGAATCGATCTTCGCGCCGTCATACACGTAGATGCGCTTGGTTGCCACTTCATTCACGCGCAGGAATTCCACTTGCTTGGTTTCGCCGTCGCGGAGGTTGGTCGTGTTCTGAAGCGTGTAGAGATGATAGTCATCGAACGTGTTCTCGNNGTTACCGGCGGCGGACCAGGAATGCCTCCGCCAACGCCGCCTAGCCGCGCGAACGTCGCCACCCGGTTTTGCGGTTGCAGTTTGTTGACCTCGCCTGCCATCAATGCGATGTGTGCGCCGTCGAAAGATTTGCCGCTATGGTTGTCGATGGTGACCCAGCCAATGAGCTGCACCACGTCCGTGTCGTCAGTGGATACGACGTTATAGTCGGCCTTCCAGTTCATTCCCCCGGAAACATAACCGAGCTCGGCCTCAAGCTTCGCCGTTTGATCGGTGCGGATCAACCAATCGAGCGTCGGCTTGAGCAGTGCGTCGGAGCCGAGGGAAGGGAATAGCGGAGTGCCAGGCAATCCGAAACGCAACTTGCCCTCGGTCTCGATCAGCGGTTGAGCGGGAGCTCCGGGTTGCGATTCGAAAAAGGGCGCTGGTTGCCAACCAGGACCGGAAATGGGACCTCCTTGCGAAGTGCTTGTGCCGGCGCGAATGATTTTGCCTTGAACAATCTTGCCATCGGGCAGCTGGAAATCAATCGTCTTTCCTTCGTACGATGTCAGCAGCGCGGAAAGCGACACCGGATCGGCCAGGTAATTCTGCTCCAGGATCTGGAGGTTCACTTTGCCTGCGGGGTCGCGAAGGATCACAGAATCGGGCTCGAGAAAAGCGGTAAGCCCGGTTTGGCGCAGACGGTTAACGCCCGGCCTCAGGTTGAGCGCCACGGTCTCGCGAACGATCGCGAAATTCTGGTTGTAAATGGTGAGCGCGGGATCGGCTGCGGCGAGCGCGAAAGCGGCACAGAGCAGAATTGCGGGAGCACGACCTAGCATGGGCCTCCTTATGCGAACCTAACTACTCTGCGTGAGTAATTAGACGGTCTGGAAGTCGTGCAAAGTTCCCGAAAAGAATCGTCGCGAGGGCTAAGAACTTCCGATGAGAACGCCGGTCAGAAACACCAGGACGCCGCCCAGCCCCACTTGCAGCACCGCCGACACCGGAGGCGTATCCATATAGCGGTGCCGTATCCATGAAATGACACCCAGCTCGACAACAACCACCAGCGCCGCGATAATCATGGCGAGGCGAAAGCTGTGAATGAGGAACGGCAGAGTGTGTCCGATTCCGCCCAGCGCGGTCATCAATCCGCACACCACGCCACGCGCCCAGGGATGACCGCGGCCGGTGAGGCTTCCATCGTCTGACAGGGCCTCCGCAAAACCCATGCTGATGCCCGCGCCCAGCGATGCGGCCAACCCAACCTTGAAGGCGTCGAAACTGCTTTGCGTGGCCAGAGCGGCGGCGAACACCGGTGCGAGCGTAGAGACGGACCCATCCATCAATCCAGCCAGGCCGGGCTGCACGATCTGCAATACGAAGAGACGCCGGTTGGCTTCGTCCTCGCGGTGCTTCACGTCCGGCTGTAGCTTGGTTTTCTCCAGCGCCTCGGCGCGATCTTCGTGCGTGCGCTCCTCCTGCGCCAAATCGTCCAGCAACTGGCGGACTCCAGCGTCTTGCGCCCGTGCCGAGGCCTTTTCGTAGAAGCGGCGGCTCTCCACCTCCATGGCGCTGGCTTGATTGCGGACCGTATCCAAGCCGAGCGGCTGCATCAGCCAGACCGGATTGCGATGCACGAAGCCTCGCACGTCCTGACGGCGGATCAAGGGAATATGTTCGCCGAATTTGCCCCGGAACAATTCGATCAACCGGCGTCGATGTCCGGATTCCTCTTCGCGCATTCCCTCAAAGACTTCGGCCGACGCCGGAAAGTTTTCCCGCAACCCTTCGGCGTATTCGGAATACACGCGCTCGTCTTCTTCTTCGAGCGAAATGGCCAGGGCTAGAATCTCACGTTCGGAAAGGCTGTCGAAGTTGCGCATATAACATATGATGGCGCAACAGTCGAATTTGCTACGCTTGGCATTTCTCAGGCCCGGAGGCGCAGAAAAAACCAGCCTATGCCGACGGCGAGCAGCAGCGAGGCGGCCACGGGCACCGCACGGCGCAGAAACGAAAGGCGCACCAGGCGATCCAGAAGGAAAGCGAACAATCCGATCAGAAGCAGCTCACAGACGATCACGCCGGTGAGAAAAGTCGCCAGGTGATACCCGCTTTCGGTGAGAAACGCGGCGAAGTAAGCGCCGTGAAACAGGCCGAGCACCGCCACCACCAGCCAGCGCATGCTGGAGTGCGGCAGCAAAACAATTTCGAATGCCAGATATGCGATGGTGAGTGCCGCGGCAGCTTCAATGAAACGCGGTGACAACGAAAGCGTCATGCGTGGGGCAATTGCGCAGGCCAAAGTTTCGGCTGCGACGAACGATGCGGTGAGCGCCACCAACTCACCACGGCTGCGTGCCGCCAGCGTCAGGCTCACGAGAAAAAGCAGCGGCGCCAATCCCCCGGCCGCGCGCATGAATCCCGAAGAGATCTCGCGGACAGCTGTTTCAAACGCTGTGGGCGGACGGAAACGCAGCTCCGCCTTGGTGTAGGAAAGATCGAAAACGGCCTGGTCGCTTTTATCGCCGCGATAAGCCCGTAGCAGGTGTACGTGATTCGGAACGGTGACGGAGGCAAGCGTGCATTCCACATTCACGGTTTCGATGGGAGCGGGAAATTGATAGTCGGCGGTGCAGATGTAAGTGTCCTGCTCCTGCCGGCACGTCTGGCCGGAAACTTTCGCCCACACGCCGCTGCTTTCAAAGCGGACATGATCCAGCAGCGTGCGCTCTGGCGCATGCACATGGGCCACTTCGTACATCGGCATGCGCAATTCAAAGCTGGCGTGCGCGCCGTCCACTTTCAGATCCCCGGTGCTCATGCTCACCATATGGGCGGCAAGCGGCAGGGCGCAGAGCAGCAGGCATGGCAATCCCTTCACAGCTCTCCTCGTGGAGTGACTAAATCGAGGGTCCGCAGGCGCCGCAGCCTGACGAAAATGACGCGCAAGATCGCAAGCAGCGGCACCGATAGAAACATTCCCAGTACGCCTGCGATCTGATCGCCCGCCAGCACTCCAAACAGCACCAGCATAGGATTTAGTTGCACGCCCTTGCTCATCAGATACGGCGAGAGCACGTAGTCTTGCACCATCCGCCAAAGCAGCCAGAAGAGCAGGTACAAGAAGAGGTGGCTATAGCCGCTGAGGCCGGTCACCAGCACAATGATCAGGCCTCCGGCTGCCGGCCCCACCACTGGTATGAACTCGCCGAGCGCAGCCACGCCTGCAAGCAAAACCGCGTAAGGCGCTCCACTGAAAGCAAGAAAAAGACTGCTCGCGGTGAAACTTGCCAACGACAACAGCACTAAAGCGCGGATGTATTCGCCGAGCAGCAGATTGATATCTTCGAGAATATTATCCACCATGGGGCGGCGGCGCTCTTCCACCAAAGCCGCCACGAATTCATCCCGAATCGCTGCTCCGTCCTTCAAGAAGAAGAACGCGAGAATGGGAATCAGAATCAGGTACAACGCGTACCTCGCGCCGGATACAAGCTGCCCGCCCAGCCCTTTGATATAGGGCAGGATCTGCTGTCCTCCGCTGCTCAGTTCGTCTTCCACTTTTTGAATCATGGCGGAACGTGCGGGCTCCAACCACGCGGGCAAGGGAATCTTCTGCATCCAGGTTGGATTCTTCACCAGTGCCGGCAATTGCATCGCGAGACTGTTGGCCTCGTCAGCCAGGCGTGAGCCAAGCGTCAACACCAGAGCAACGATCGCGCCCACCAACGCCAGATAGACGATCGCCAACGCGATACGCGGCGAGACTCGGCGCGGCGTGATACGCTCCACGAACCCGACCAATGGCATCAGTAAATAGGCGAAAAGGAGAGCGATGACAAACACGGCCAGCGTCTCGCGAACCGCATACGCGGTGGCCAACAACAGAGCCAGCAGAAATACGGTCCAAGCAATGCGCGCAGCCTTGGGATCGATGCCTAACAAGCCCTTAGCATACCCCGAAGACCGTCATTATCGTATTCTGAGAATGGTGTCCACCACCACTTCTCCTCAGATGCGCCAGCTGGTCGAAGATCTGCAAACGCTGGAAGACAAATTGCGGCAAGGCGGCGGGCCCAAGCGGATCGAGAAGCAGCATCGCGACGGCAAACTGACGGCGCGCGAGCGTATCGCAAAGCTGCTGGATCCGGGTGCGATGTTTCTCGAGATCGGCCTGCTGGTGGCCTACGATCAATACGAAGGACAGGCTCCGGGCGCTGGAGTGGTCACGGGCGCCGGTAAAATCGAAGGCCGCCCCGCGATCGTGGTTGCCAACGATGCCACCGTCAAGGCCGGTGCATGGTGGCCGGAGACCATCACGAAGATCCTGCGCGCGCAGGAAATCGCGATGC
>PKZC01000180.1:0-1943 GCA_003132905.1 Bryobacterales bacterium
CGGGTTCATCGATGCACACCGGCACATCAATACCGGGCCCATGGAGAAGGCGCAGATGCAGGCACTGCTCGAGGCCGGCTACACGACCATTCTGTCCGGCGGCGGTCCCGCGGAAGGCAACATCACGCTTCGGGATCACATCGACAAGGGCGTGATCAATGGACCGCGCATCATCCCTTCCGGCAGCTTGCGGCTTGCCAATAACACTCCGGAAATGGCTCGGGCCGAGGTGCGAAAGATGGCTGATATGGGGATCAAGTTTACCGGCGAGATCGCCCTGACTCCCATCCCGGGGCCGAGCGACAAGGAAGTGGAAATTCTAAGAGCCGTTGTGGACGAAGCGAAGAAGGTGGGCATTATGGTCCAGGTGCACGCGGTGAGTTCTTCTGCGATGGTGGCCGCCGTGGAAGCCGGCGTGCCGCTGCTGGTTCATCTGCCCAACAAAGATTGGGTCAGCAAAGAGGACGCGAAAAAAGTTGCCGACGCCGGGGTTAAGGTGTTGGGAACCGTGAGCTTCGGATCGCCCGTTTTCGGAGTATTTGCCGAAGATAACAAGCCGCGGTTCCGCGACGGAAAACCGTGGCCCGAAGGGATCGTCAACGGCGTTCGTCTTGGCGAAGAGGCCGGATATATGCCGGTGAACGCGCGTACGATCTGGGATGCAGGCGTCACCCTCGGCTACTGCACCGATACAACCTATGATCCCAAGGCCGGCCTGGATCACGAGCTGAAAATGCTCAACGTGATGTTTTCGATGCAGGATCTGATTAAGATGATGGGTCCGAATACTGCGTCCTATATCCAGATGAGCGATCAGCTTGGAACCCTGGAGCCGGGCAAGCTGGCCGACCTTATTCTTCTGGACGGCAATCCACTGGAAGGTTATTGGAACTGGTTGAAGACCAAACTGGTGGTCAAGGGCGGCGTGATTGTGGTCGATAAACTGTAGCTTCATGTCTCGACTCGCAATCGCAATCTGCTCGCTGGCATTCATCGCGCCGATGGTCGCCCAGGACAACCGAGCCTCGCTTACCGGCACGATTTCAGATTTCAACGGCGGGCCGGCGGCGGAAGCGCCTATCCAACTGAGGAACAAAGCGACGGGGGCGGTGGCGCGGACCAGTAGCAAGTCCGATGGCAGCTACACCTTGACCGGGCTCGCTGACGGAAACTACGAGTTCACGATCGTGATGCCGTGTTGCGCCTATAAAGACGTCGGGCGTGACATCCTGCTCGAAGCCGGCAAGCCCGCGCATCTGAATACTAAGCTGGTGGAGACGGTCAACGGGACCACCCTGGGTGACGATCCCGGCAGGCTCGCGAACGTGATGCGCAAGCGAGCAAAAGTTCCGTCCCAGCCCGTGCCGCGCGGTGCTGGTGGAAAGCCCGATCTCTCCGGTGTCTGGGTTGCCACCGACGATCCGTATCCCGAAGAGCCCCAGGTCTTGCCTTGGGCCGCCGCGCTCCTTAAGGAGCGGCACGAGAACAACGGAAAAGACGCTCCTCATAATCACTGTCTCCCGGCTCCGCCTCCGGTGCCAGGGAGCGCGGCGCCGTTTATCGAGAAGTTCGTGCAGACGGGTTCGCTTCTGGTGATCCTCTTCGAAGATGTCCCGAACTTTCGTCAGGTTTTTCTCGATGGACGCGCGCATCCCTCGAATTGGGACCCCACATGGATGGGACATTCNNAAGTGGGAGCGAGACGTGCTTGTCGTGGACACGGTCGGTTTTAATGACAAGAGTTGGCTAGGCGGCCTCGGTGGAGGCAGATTGCCACACACTGAGATGCTGCACATGACGGAGCTCTACCGGCGCGTGGATTTCGGTCATATGGAGCTTGCCGTCACCTTCGAGGATCCCGGGACGTTTGTGAAACCGTTCCATATGAATGTGAAACTCGACCTGGCTCCGCAAGAGGAAGTGATGGAGTACGTCTGCGAGAA
>PKZC01000180.1:1956-8123 GCA_003132905.1 Bryobacterales bacterium
GTCGAAGAACGTATGCACGTAGTCCATAGTAATCCTGAGTCCACGGCGCCCATCCAGTCCTCCCTTTTGCAGGTGTTGCAGCGTCCTGATGAAATACTGGCTCTTCAGAAGAATTTGATCGCTGAAACTGAAATGATTCGCACCGCGAATATAGAGAAGTAATCTCCCATTCGGGACGCGGTCGTAAATCGATTCAAGGTCAGTAATCACTTTGTGAGGCTCCGGATCTGAGAGATCGCCATGGTCGCTCAAAAGGAACAGGAAGGGCTGCGTCAGACCATCCTTAATCACGCTGCCCAAAGGTTCGCCATCCAGATCGATCCCGGCCTTGCACCGGGAATCGTCATGGCAAAACTGCAACGCCGTGGCGCCGCCGAAGGAATGCCCGAATATTCCGAGGCGCTGCATGTCCAGCCGTTGTTTAAACCTGCCTGACGGGTCGGCAGCATTGAGACGTTCCAATTGATCCACCACGAACTGTGCATCTCCGCTCCACATGGGCAGGATCCTTTTGACAAAACGCTCCTGGTCGGCCACAGTCAGATTGTCGGTATTCGCCGCTGGCGATCGCAAAACTACGCGTCCATCCGGGAACACCACAAGTCCACTACGGTACGGCGCATCGAAGCCAACCACTACATACCCGTGACTCGCCAGGTCCTCAGCGAGAGTTGTGAAGTCCGCCGTCAAAGCTGATCCGCCAGGCCGCATGATCACAACCGGATAAGAGTTCTGCTCCGGTGAGATTCCTGGATTGGACGAGCTATGGACGTGCACTACGGAGGGATCACGAGTGAGGAAGTGACTCAGCAACGCCCCTGCCGAACGCGCCCTCGGTTCGTGCCAGGAAGAAGGCAGATACTCAGCCGGCGCGGCCGATTGAGATCGCGCCGAGGGGTACCAGATCCAAACCACAACTTCTCTCTTCACTCCCGAAGCTGGGGCCAGATCGTCGACCTGTGCATGATTCACCCAGGCGTAGGACGTGCGCCCGACTGCAAAGTGTCCGGTGGGCACTGGAAGCGTCATTTCAGCCCTGTGCTCCTGCCAGAGCAGGGCAAGCAAAGCAGCTATTCCGAGCACGACAAGCGTGGCGAGAACCGTGAAGCCCTTAATCAGACGCCTGAAAAATGTTGGCGATGGTTTGGTGGAGATGGCGGGTTTAGCTGTGCGCATAAACATTCGATTCATTATCTAGAAAGTACTTTATGACGTCAAGTAGTTCCGCGTGTGACGGATTATTTGAAAGGGAGCATCCCGAAAGCTGGGGCCTTGGATTATGTACGTCGGCCGTGTATTTAGACGGGCTCGGATGTATGATGGGGAAAATCCACAGTAGGAGACACGCATCATGAGCGAATGGACTAACGGGCGAACGAGTGGGCTAGCCACAGTTGCGGTTCTAAGCCTGAGTGTAGTGGGCGCTGCATTCGGCGCGGACTCCGCGGCCGCACGATTGCAAAAGGTGGAGGATCGCCAGGCCATCGAACAGTTGCTGATGGGCGATTATCCCAGGGCTCTGGATGGGAACGATTGGGCGGCCTATGCGTCTTTTTTCACGCGGGACGGCACGCTCATCATGGGTGGCGGCGCCACGAAGGTTACCGGTCCCGCCGCGATTAAAGAATACTTCAGCTCACGTCCCACCCCAGGCGCAGCGGCTTCGGCCGCTCCATCGCCATGCCCTGTTCCACCGGGCGGTCATAGAAGCGAGCACGTGGTGACCAACCTGACTGTCCAAATCAATGGCGACACGGCTACCGATCAGGCCTACTGGCAGACCATCGTTACCAGAGACTGCAAGTCGGTCGTCGCGGGCGCAGGGCACTATGAGGACGTGTTGAAGCGCGAGGATGGACGCTGGAAGTTTTCGAAGCGCGAGATTATCGACGACATTCCGCCCAGGACCACGCCTGCTGCGTCTGCGACGACGCGATAACGCGATAACCGGTCACCGCCGAGCGAAGATCTCGATCCACTGTCCGCGGCGCGTCCAGCGTTGCACCGGGACCAGGCCGAAATGCTGGCGCACTTCACGGGCATTCATTTCGCGTTCGTAGTCGTAAAAACGGCTGAGAAAATCGCGCAGAGGCTGCCATCGCAAGACTCCCCAACTGGGCTCCCAGGTTCGCGAATAGAGCACCAGCACATCCACTGGCGTCGGGTTGATTGCGCCCAACGTTGAAACGTGAAGGTCGGAAGTTTCGGCCGCGGACATGGCTTGGTCAACGTACCCGAAGGCGGGATCGCGTAGAGCTTGCGTGAGTGGCCACGCGGTGTAGATGGTTCTGCTGGGATAAGACTTTTCCAGGAACTGGGCGGCGGTCCGATGGAGATCGACAAAGTCGACCATGGCGAGATTGTTCTCGTAAGGAAACGGGAACGGCGGGTTCACAAAGTTGCCGCTAACAAGCCCGGCCGCGAGCGCTGCTGTGCCGATGTAGCGCCAGAGCGGGCGCAGGAGTTGGAACGCAGCGCCCATCGCGATATAGATGAGCGGAATTACGGGCAATAGATAACGTTCCAGCGTAGCTCCGCCCAGCAGGCTGACCAGTAGGATATGCCCGGCGATGAAACACCAGACAATTTTCCACCCGCGTGTGGCGTAGATGCCGCTTCGCTTCCATGCCAAAAAGATCGCGACGGCGCCCACCCAGCGAAAGTCGGAAATAAACAGATAAAAGAATCGACGGAGCAGCGCGACCGACGCGCGGACCGGATTGAGCGAATAAATGGTGTTGTACTGCGTGAAACCCGGATCGCCGAACAGGTGTCCGGTAGTGTGCCAGAGCGCGATGAACCATATGGCGAGAGCGGCGAAAGGCGCTAGATAGTAAACCGCATATTTGGAACGCGTGGGATCGCGATACAGCGCCAGGATAAAGATCAGCGGCAGCAGCGCACCGGTTTCCTTCGAAAGCACCAGCGCCGTGCAGGCGGCCGCCGCGGCGACGTGACGATCGGCCAGGAAGAACAACAGGCCGAGCGCGGTGAACAGCATGGCTGGCATGTCGAGCTGCGCCATCATCGATTGCGTGTAAAAGAGTGGATCGACAAGCAAGAATACGACGGCGAAAATGGCCGGCGCGCGATCGCGAGACAGTTCACCGCCCAGGAAATAGGTAGCAACGACGGCCCCAGCGGCGAGCGCCAGCATGGCCGATCGCGTGGCGGCAATGGAATAACCCGCGATTCGCCACACCAGCGCGAGATACGCCATTACGGCCGGCGGATGCGCATTCGGCACCGTGGAGTGCGGGATCCACGCGCCATCACGCAGAATGTCGAGCGCCGCCGGAACGAACTGGCCGAGTTCGTCCCAGAAATACGGCAGTCCGAAATAAGGAAGATGCGCGACGAAAACCAGAAGCGCGAACGCGGCGAGAATCAGGAACGTGCTGAAGCGGATCGCCCGCATTAAATTGACTTACGACAACTCAGTTAATGGCGCCAGGCTTGCCTGGGTGCGGCTCCAGCTTGATTTCGCCGAACGTCGCCTCATACTGCGAGATGTTTTGCGTCAGGACGTTCAGTAACGCCTTGGCTTGCTGCGGACTCAGGTACACACCCTGGAAATTATTGATGGTCACGGCGTCCGGCGCAGTCTGGTTCACAGTGCCGAACATCAAAAAAAAGTCCCAGAGGTTGACGCGGATCTGAACGCTGTTGGCATAGCTCTCGCGGTACTCGGCGGTATTGTTCAACTGAAATTTCGGCGCGGGTTGGGATGGCGTCATAGACACAACTATAGTGACACAGCGAGTCGAACACTAATAGCTGATCAGGCGATAGTAGCGGGCCATCCAATAGGGCAGGATGTAGTCGATGCCCGCGCTTTCGATCAGGCCTGATCCGCCGCCATCCAGCTGGAACGGGCTGCGCTGCCACAGGAAGTCCGTGGTCACTCGCTGCACAACTGGCAGAGGATCGCAGGATTCATCGGAGTTGACGCACGAAGTGTATTGTCCGCGCAAGTCTACATAGAAATCGCGGCGCGGGCGGAATAGCCAGGCGCGCAAGTAAGAGACGGTGGCGAGATCGCGCTTGCGGTCCGGGCCGTTGAGGGCGCGGTCCAGCATATTGAAATGTGCATTCTCGTGGCTCTTTACGGCGTTGCGAAAGGTGGTGTAGATGGATTGATAGCGGCCCAGAAGCGCGGGGTCCTTTTCCAGACGGATCAGGCTGAATAGGTTGATCGCGTCCAGGTTGAACTTGAAGTAAGAATCGCGAACATCGGCGGCATCGATGGCGACCGGAAGACTGGCGAGGGCGGAGTCCGTGGCCGCCAGATTTTGATATGCCGATGCGAACTGCGCGGGGTTTACCTGACGGCCAATCTGCAGCAGCCCCAGTTGCTCGTCGGGCCGGATGAGGAAAGTCGTGCTTACCGATCCGTCGGGCATGGCGACGTTCCACCCATGCGCGGTAAGGAAATTCAGCAGGCGCGTGGCTATCGACTGGATGGCGGGTTGAGTCGCGGCGTCCAGCAAATCGTAGGCCACACTGAGGCCGAAAAAGACTCCCATGTATTCATCGCGCGAGGTATTGCCGACCCAATAATTGTCGCCGCTCTCATGGATCCCATTCGCCGACTCTTCGCTGGTGATGCCGGCGGCATAGTTGGAATTGATGGGCACGATGCAGCGCGCGAGAACGTCGGTACCCGTGACATCTACCAGTGTCTTCAGATATGCCAGCGCGCCTTGGGCGTTGGTGAGCGCGGCGGGATCGCCAGACACCTTGTAGCGATAGGATTCCGCGGCGAGATAGTGGCCGGTCCAAAGCGCCGAGTCGCCGCAACGCGTGTAGCCGGTAATGTTCGCGCTGGTGGAGGTGGCGAAAATCGGATCCAGAATCCCGCCGAAGGGCAAATGGCGCGATTGAATGGTGGCGTCCAGGGAGAGCGCGTCCACCGAAGTTGGCGATGGTCCGCCGTAGCACAGCAGAGCGAAAGCTAGCGCAAAGGCGGCTCGCATGTCTCATGGACGCGAAGCGACGCTCGGATGTTGCGAGTTAGTCTATTTGATCGCCCTGATCTTCCGGGTCGCCCACAGGGATGCGCAACAGCGTTTCCGGATCCAGGAACTGGAGGAAGCCGGGAGGCAGCGTATCGGTGGGATCATCAATGTTCGTCGGCCCGATGGCGCCCTGCGCTCCAATGAGGCAAAGGTCGGCGCCGGGCCATTCCGCCTTGGCGCTGTCGAGCGCGTTGGTGAACGATTGAATGTCGCGATGTTCCAGCCTTGCGGCCGCCGGCGCATGCGGAGGCTTGGGCGGGTGCGCGGTGATGCCCAGGTGCTGGTGGTGGGACGACCGCAGGGTCTCGGCCACTTTTTGAAGCGATGCAGGTTTCATCGGATGCCTTTCAACGCCAGAGTAAGACCAGGGCGCGCCGGAATTGCGGGTAAGCCAGGGGCAAGTTACTAACGTGGAAGGCGAGAAAGATTCGCTGGTGGTGTGATCGTCCGCACTGAACTTCTTGTCCCGTTTTATGCGATATTCAATATTTCGAATATTCATCATCTGTTTGCGAGACACTCTTCGACAGTTCAAAGCCGACTTTTTTCAAGCGCTGGCCCATCCCACCCGAATCGCTATCGTCGAACAACTGCGGGACGGCGAATTATCGGCCGGCGCTCTTATGGAGCGGTTGGGTGTCGAGCAGGCCAACGTCTCGCAACACCTGGCGGTGCTGCGCGCCAAGAATATCCTGATTAATCGCAAGACCGGCAATCAGGTTTTCTACACCGTCCGCCATCCCTTGATTATCGAAGTGCTGGACGTGACGCGCCGCTACTTTCACGTCCACATGAACCAAGTCCTCGCGACTCTTAAGGCCATGGAGAGGGTGGATAAAGCCGAAAAGAGGGGGAGATGAAGATTCCCGACCAATGGCTGCCGGAGTCGGTACGCTCTTTGCGCGCCTATTCCGCGCATGATTTCGGGGCGGACGTGCTGGCCGGGCTAACCGTAGGGCTGGTCGCCTTGCCCCTGGCAATGGCCTTCGGGATTGCCTCCGGTGTTACGCCTCAAGCGGGACTGTACACCGCGATTGTCGCCGGCGTCATAATCTCGGCGCTGGGCGGCAGCCGTATGCAGATCGGCGGGCCAACCGGCGCATTCGTCGTGATCGTCGCGGGCGTGGTCGCGAAATATGGCGTGTCTGG
>PKZC01000180.1:8133-8325 GCA_003132905.1 Bryobacterales bacterium
CCGAGCGCTTTCATTCCGCGCATGATGGTTCTCATCGAGCACATCGGAACCACTTACTGGCCCGCTCTGGCAATTTCCATCGCCACCCTCGCGGTTGTCGTCCTGATGCCTCGTGTCACCAAACGAATTCCCGGATCCATTTTGGCGATGTTGGGTTGCACAGTTTGCGCCGCGCTGCTGCACCTTCCCCTC
>PKZC01000415.1 GCA_003132905.1 Bryobacterales bacterium
AGCCGAATGCACCGCCGTCCCATCTCCCGGCCAGCCGATCCCAAAATTGCGTCACCAAACACAAAAAGTACCCTGATGCGCAACCCGCCAGCCACCCACCGGCGACTAACCACCAGCCACTAACCACCAGCCACGAATCCCTCTCCCAGTAACCCTTCGCCTTCCATTTGAGTCTTCAAAATGATATACATACTAAGCGGAGGGTCCGGATGCGGCACGTGTACGCAGTGGTGGGTCTTGCCCAGGTGGCTTCGTTTTTATTCGCAGCCGAGGCCCCGCACGTCTTCACCCCCGCTCAGAAGAATTATTGGGCCTTCCAGCCGGTGAAAAAGTCGCCCTTGCCCGCCGTGAAGAATAAGGCTTGGGTCAAGACCCCCATCGACGCCTTCATCCTTGCCAAGCTCGAAGAGAAAAACCTCCAGCCCAATCCCGCCGCCGACAAGCTCACGCTTTTAAAACGCGCCACCATCGACATGACCGGCCTCCCCCCCACTCAGGAGGACATTCAGCAATTCCTGAGCGACAAATCGCCCGACGCGTGGGACAAGGTGGTCGACCGCCTGCTTGCTTCGCCCGCTTATGGCGAACGCTGGGGCCGTCATTGGCTGGACGTCGCGCGTTACGCCGACAGCAATGGATTCAAAGCGGACGAAACGCGCCCCAACGTCTGGCGGTATCGCGATTACGTCATCAAGGCTTTCAATGACGACAAGCCCTATGATCGATTCGTCAAGGAACAGATTGCGGGCGATGAGCTGTATCCCGGCAATCAGGAAGCGTTGGTTGCGATGGGCTTCAATCGACACTGGATCGATGAAACCAACGCGCCCGATCTGTTCGAGCGCCGTCATCAAACGCTGGATGACATGACCACCGTTACGGGCGTCGCGTTCCTCGGTATGACGTTCGGTTGCGCCAAGTGCCACGACCACAAGTTCGATCCGATTCTGACCAAGGACTACTATCGCCTGCAGGCCTTCTTCGCGAACACCGCGTTCGGCGATGGTCCTCTGCCGCTTGCCGATTCGGAAGCCAAGCGCAAGTATGAGGAACAGTACGCGGCGTGGGACGCGAAGACCAAAGACATTCGCGACGAGATGTCCAAGATCATGGCGCCGATCTTGAATGAACGCAAGAAGCACTCCGCTACGGTGATGACCGATGAAGTGCAGGCCGTCATCGCCAAGGATCCGGCCGAGCGCACGCCGTTGGAACAGCAGGTGTATCACATAGCTGAAACGCGCTTCGGCGGCCTGGGCGATCCTGTAAAGGCGCTCAAAGGCGATAATGCCAAGCGCTATGCCGAGCTGAAGGCCCAACTCGCTTCGTTCGAATCCATGAAGCCCCCGCCTCTGCCCGAAGGCCAGTTCATGACCGATCTGAACGCCACCGCGCCGCCGACCTATATATTGCGCGGCGGCAGCCGACTGGCGCCCGGCGACGAAGTGCAGCCCGGATTCCTTTCGATTCTCGATCCAAGCGATGCGAAAATCACGCCGCCCGCGGGTGTCAATTCAACCGGCCGCCGTAGCGCGCTGGCCGCATGGCTCACCGATCCTTCGAATCCCTTACCGGCGCGCGTGATGGTGAATCGCATCTGGCATTATCATTTCGGACGCGGCATCGTCGCTACGCCTGGCGATTTCGGCCGCATGGGCTCGCATCCCACGCATCCCGAACTGCTCGATTATCTCGCTAGCTATTTTGTCGACAACGGCTGGAGCGTGAAAAAAGTCCATCGCCTAATTCTGCTCTCGAACGCCTACCAGGAAGCATCGGATTACGATGCCAAGATCGCCGAAGCTGATCCCGACAACAAGCTTTTCTGGCGCTATCCGCGTCACCGCATGGAAGCCGAAGCCATTCGCGATTCCATGCTGGCAACTAGCGGCCTGCTGAATTCTCAAATGGGTGGCCCAGGCGTTTATCCGCCGGTTCCTCCCGGCCTCATCTCCGAACTTTCCGCCACCGCTGTGTCCGGTGGCTGGCGAACCGAGAAAGATCCTGCGCAAAGCGATCGCCGCAGCGTATACATTTTCGTCCGCCGCAACTTGCCTTATCCGTTATTGCAGGAGTTCGACACTGCGAACACGTTTGAAAGCTGCGACTATCGCAAGAACACGGTAACGCCGCCTCAGTCGCTCGATCTCTTAAATAATGAGCTTGTGCTCGACTGGGCGCGTTCGCTCGCGGGCCGCGTCTTCAATGACGCCGGATTGTCGCCTTCGGCCCAAGTGGATCGCGCATTCCGCTTGGCGTATGGACGCGGGGCGAGCGCCGACGAGCAAAAAATCGCCGAAGATTTTCTCGCCAAGCAGACGCCCATCATGCTGGCTCGTTTAGCGAACAACGATGCCAAGCCGCCGGTGCCTACGAATTTGCCGCAGGGGATCGATCCGGCGCGCGCCGCAGCTTTCGTCGACTTGTGCCACATGCTGATGGATTCCAACGAATTCCTGTACATCAATTGAGGACGCGCCAATGTTAGACAAGCTCCAGCATCATTGGAACGTGACCAACCGGAGGCAATTCTTCACTCAGGCCGGCAGTGGGCTTGCGGCCATCGCCCTAGCCGCCATGCTCGATCAGGACGGCTATGCCGCCACTGGCGCTATCGATCCGTTGGCTCCCAAGAAACCCCACATTGCGCCGCGCGCCAAGTCGATCATCTGGTGCTTCATGGAAGGCGCGCCAAGTCATGTCGACCTCTTCGATCCCAAGCCGGCGCTCACGAAATACGCCGGGCAGCCCGTGCCGCCGTCATACCATCCCGAAACATTGCAGAGCGCTTTTGGCACCACGCATAACGGCCTCTACCCCACGCGCCACACCTTCAAGCAATACGGCGAGAGTGGCCTTTGGGTATCGGACTGGCTGCCGAACATTGCCGAACACATGGATGACATTGCTGTTCTTCGATCCTGTCAGGCCGACGGCGTCAATCACGTAGGCGCGGTCTGCCAGATGAACACCGGTGAAATCCTCGCAGGGCGGCCGTCCATGGGAGCCTGGGTTACTTATGGCTTGGGCAGCGCGAATCAGAATCTGCCCACCTTCGTCGTCATGCAGGATGACAAAGAGATTCTGGGCGGCGTGCAGAACTACAGCTCCGGTTTCTTGCCCGCCACGTATCAAGGCACGCTGTTCCGCAAGGGCGACACGCCCATCTTGAACTTGAAGCCGCCCACCGGCATGACGGACGCGCAGGAGCGCAACAAGCTGGAATTTCTGCAATCCATCAACGAGCGTTTTGGCCGCGACAAACAGGACGATACCGAACTCGATGCCCGCACGCGATCGTATGAACTGGCGTATCGCATGCAGTCGTCGGCGCCCGAAGCTGTCGACTTGAGTTCCGAATCGGAAGCGACTAAGAAGTTATATGGACTGGACGATCCGGCGACTTCCATCTACGGCACCAACCTGCTCTTGGCCCGTAGATTGGTGGAACGCGGCGTTCGATTTGTCGAATGCTATAGCGGCTCCGGCTCGCGTTGGGATGCGCACAGCAGCCTGGAAGCGAATCATACCGAGAATTGCAAATCGTCCGACAAGCCCGTCGCGGGCCTGCTTGCAGACCTGAAGGCTCGTGGAATGTTGAAGGACACGCTGGTGGTGTGGGGCGGGGAATTCGGCCGCACTCCCTTCGTGCAAGGCAGCCCGGATGACGAAAAGGCCGGGCGCGATCATAATCCCTGGGGCTTCACTATTTGGATGGCTGGCGGCGGCGTGAAAGGCGGACAGGCCATCGGGACTACAGACGAAATTGGGCTGCGCGCGGTCGACGAGCCGCATCACGTGCACGATATTCACGCATCCATTCTGTATCTGTTGGGCCTGGATCACCTTCGCACCACCTATATGCACAACGGCCGCGCCGAGCGGCCCACCGGAACCGCCGGAGCGTTGATCCCCAAACTGTGGACCTAAAGCTCTCGCGATTCGCCTTGTGTTTCGTTGTTGCCGGCGCATGCGCCCAAACTTTGCCCGAAGGTCCGGGTAAAGAAACGTTCGAAATGGTTTGCAGCATGTGCCATTCCCCGAACGCCGTGATTGGCCAGCAAGGTAGCAGGCAATGGTGGCAAGCCAAAGTTACCGAGATGCTGCAGGAGGTGACCGATGTCCCAGACAAGGACGTCGACACCATAGTGGCGTATCTGGCGAAGAATTTTCCGATTGTCAAAATCAACGTGAACAAAGCGACGGCCAAGGATCTGGAGACGGGCCTTGATCTCTCGCCGAAGGAATCGGAAGCGATTGTGAGCTATCGTCGGGCGAATGGCAACTTCAAAACGTTGGACGATCTGAAAAAGGTCCCGGGCGTGGACGCCGTCAAGATTGAAGCGAAGAAAGATCGTTTGGAATTCTGATGACGACGGAACGCTTCACGGTCGCCTCAAGCGATGGCATCGAAATATCGGTTCAGAAGGCCGGTTCGGGTCCGGCGCTGCTGCTCGTTCACGGTGCGCTTTTCAATGGGTCGCTCTCCTGGGGTGCAGTGCTGCCGAAACTGGCGGAGCACTTCACGGTTTACGCCATGGATCGGCGCGGGCGCGCTCCAAGCGGCGACGCGAAGGAATATTCGATTTCAAAAGAAGCGGACGACATATCGAGCGTGGTTGGCGCAATCGGTGGCCCAGTAGTCGTCTTGGCGCATTCCTATGGCGCTTTGGCCGCGCTCGACGGTCTGGATTGGCTGAAGAATGTTTCCCACTTGATCCTCTATGAACCCCCGGTCGCTTTGAAGCCCGGCGATCCCGCGAACGCAGCGAACTTGGAACGGGCTCTCGAAGCCAATGATCGCGAGCAAATTGTAATCACCTTTTTACGAGATCAGATCGGTGCGCCGCCAGACCGTATAGCGATGCTGAGCTCTTCGCCGATATGGCCGACGGTGCTCGATATTGCTTCTACTTTGCCCCGCGAAACGCGCGCGGTAAACACCTATCGTTCGTCTTCCGAACGCCTCGCGAATTGGAAGACTCCAACCACCCTGCTGCTTGGTAGCCTAACCGTCGGCATGCTTCGAGACGCTGCCTTTTTCGTGCGCGATGCCATTCCAGGTTGCCGCCTGGTTATGCTTGAGGGTCAAGGCCATGGCGCGATGTTGGACGCGCCCGAATTTTTCGCTAACAAGATCTTGGAGATCGCCCAATGATATCGCTCCTCTCTGTTGCACTGTTGTTTGCCCAGCTTTCCCCGCAAGCCACCTGGGCGGTCCACTCGTCCAACGATTACGATGTTGTGCCCAACGTCACTTACGTCACCGCTGGAAACACCGAGGTGAAGCTGGATATTTACCGGCGGCGCGGCGTCACCACTCCGCAGCCCACCATGATCCATTTTCATGGCGGATTTTGGGCTGCTGGTACGAAAGAGGCGTCGCAGATGTATCTCATCCCGTGGTTTGAAATGGGATGGAACGTCGTGAACGTGGAGTATCGTCTGGCGCGCGTCGCACTGGCGCCCGCTGCGGTGGAAGACTGCCTGTGCGCGCTACGCTTCGTGGCCGCGCAAGCGAAAACCTACAACTTCGACGTCAATCGAATCGTATCGATGGGCGAATCGGCCGGCGGGCATCTGGCGTTGACAACCGGTATGATTCCAGAAAGCGCCGGTCTGGATCGTGAATGTGAAGGCGTGCCGCTGCCCAAAGTGGCCGCCATTATCAACTGGTACGGAGTTGCCGATGTGGCCGACGTCATCGATGACGGCCCGCATAAAGCCAACCTGGCGGTGCAATGGTTCGGCAGTCTTCCGAATCGCGATGAACTGGCGCGACGCCTTTCGCCGCTCACTTATATCCGGGCCGATCAGCCGCCGGTACTGACCATTCATGGCGACGCCGATACCACGGTGAACTACCAGCAGGCGGTCCGGTTGCAGGAAGCGCTTACGAAAGCAGGCGTGCAAAACCAGTTGCTGACCATCCCCGGCGGACATCACGGCAACTTTTCGCCCGAGGAACGCGTGAGAATCTACGTGACCATCAAAGAATTCTTGAAGAAGAACAATCTGCCGGCCGGCGATTAGTCCCAGGGGCTCTTGGTCCCGTAAGGCAGGCTGGCGCCCATAGCTTCGATCTCGTGAATTTTTCCGCCTCGAATTTTGAAGATCTCGCCGGCTTGTAGATTCGAGGTCCCGCCGTTCATGTCGATGGTGTCGACGCCCGGCACGCCCTTGATCTTGATGGTGTGCACCGCGCCGCGATGCTGGAACATCGGGAAGGCATAAACCAAGCCCTTCTGTTCATCCACCAGGCCCAGGCGACGCGGCCACAGGCGGGTGATGAAACTCAAAATCTGGCTGTTGACTTGGGCCGTACAAGTTAAGGTTCCAAGCACCGCCATGGCGTGATCGGCTTCAGGCGATCCCATTGGAACTGGCCATGGGACGGGTGTCGCGTTGTGCGTGGTCTGTCCGCCGTTTTCGTGGCGCTCGCAATCTTCGGCGAAGGGAGCGATTTCGCCGTCCCCGTGTTCGATGGCCTCGAAATACGAATTGGCGGCATTGATCATGTCTTCGCGCGGGGTGCGTTCAGACGGCGGCACGTCGGCCAGCAGCGCGGCGCGCGGGGTGATCAGGTTCTGCATTCGATCGGCGCGCAGATTACGCGCCAGAACGTGCTCGATCTCCGTGATTTCGCCGTCCACCACTTTGAGCCGCAGTGCGATGATCAGGGGACGGTTGTTTTCCTTCATCACGCCATAGAATCCCACTTGGTTCGACTCCGGATCGATGGCATAGATCTTGAAGGTAGTGGGAGCTTCCGACGCCCCGACCCATAGCCCGTCCCCGATGCGGATCTCCGCTGTGTTTTCGGTGAAGCGCACGCCTTTGGAAAGGGGCAGGCCGGACGGATCGTGCTTTACCAGCGCTGCGAGATACTGATCGGTGAGGGCCATCATGCAGGCGCGATTGCAGTGTTTCGATTCCGCGAAAGAGGTTCCGGCGAAAGCTGTGAGCAGGGCAGCGGCGGCAGTAAAATGTTTGATCAAGTCAAGTAGCTCCGGGCATCGATTATATATCAGGCTCTACCTCGCAGCCGGGCGATCTCACGCCGGTCGCGTTTGGAGGGTTTGCCTTCGGTCGCGGTTTCAAAGCGTGGCATCGCTTTGCGCTCTTCGGCCAATTTCACACGCAACGCGCGGCTGGCCTCGGTCTCGCGATATAGCGTTTGGGCGATTGGAGCTGGGCCGCGTACTTCACTGAGCGCCAGGATCTCGATCTGGAATTCTCCGCTATCGTTCTTCACTTGCAACATGTCGCCCACGCGGACATCGCGCGAGGGCTTGACGGATTGTCCGTTGGATTGAACCCGGCCGAGTTCGCAGGCGCGCGAGGCGAGCGAGCGAGTCTTGAAGAACCGCGCGGCCCACAGCCACTTGTCTATTCTCACGGTCGTCATAACGCTAAACAGGAACGCCGGCCAGCCGGGCGATGGCCAACGCGTTGCTTTCGGTTGTCACTCCAGGCTTGAGACGATAATCGAAATCCATGGGATCCCCGTCCATCCTTGAACCCATGTGGACATTAACGGCACCCGCCATTTCCGTCAGTGCCAGGTCATGAGTGGATAAAACGCCGATGGCCCCTTGGTTCACGAGTGTGCGAACCACGGCTTCCGCTGCGACTCGCCGGTCGCGCGAATTGGTGCCGCTGAAGATTTCATCCACCAGGAATAGCACGGGGCGGTTGGGATCCACCGACTGGATGGCCTGCCGCAGCCGGTCTACCTCGGCCAAGAACTTTGATTTGCCGTTCAGCAAAGAATCCACCACGGAGAGTGAAGCGAAAATCGAAAGGCCCGAGAGTCGAAGGCTGCGAGCCCGCACAGGAGCGCCGGCAAACGCGAGCACGGCGTTCAATCCGACGGCTCGGAGCAGCGTGCTTTTTCCCGACATATTGGATCCGCTGACGATGTAGAAAGGAGCCTCGCGGTCGAGATCGATGTCGTTTGTGACACAGGAAGCTTGCGGAAGAAGGGGATGGCCCAGGCCGCGCGCTTGAAAACAGGCGGCGTTGCCTGACAATTCGGGGAACGTATTGTCGGGATTTTCGTAACCGTAGGCGGCGAGTGCATTCAAGGCTTCGAATTCGGCCCAGGCTTCGAGCCACGATGTGAGCGCCTGGCCGTGTTTGCCGCGCCATCGCTCGATTGCCATGCAGAGTTGCGTGCCGCCCAAGAGCGCCAGCAAAGGACCGTAGAAAAGTTCTTTGTTACGCAATTCCAGCAGATGAAGCAAGCGCTCCAGCTTTCGAATGGATCGAGAACCAGATCGAACTTGCTGGGAGATGTGGCGCAGCTTGGCGGATTGAAATCGCTCTTGTTCGAGAAGCTGAAGCCCATCCCGCAGAATGGCGGTTTCAAAGGCGATGGGACGCACCCGGTCCGCGATTCGATTGACGCGGCTGCGGTAGTGAAGGCCGACGGCGGCGTGGAAAGCGATCAGAGGAGAAATCCAGGTTGCGACTTGAATCCAAGGAATGAGGCCCAGGAAGCCGCCGGCCACGATGCCCACAACCAGCGCGGACGTGACGGCAGCGATCACCGGCAGAGGGCGGGGGTAGGAAAGCCGTGGAGAATTTAGCCAGTCCTGGAACGTGTCGTGATGCGACTCGAGGAAGTCGTACTCGCCGAGCGTTGCCACTTTTTCGCGAAGGGCGGTGTTTCCACGGAGTTCGCTGACGGCTTGCTGTCGCAAGAGGGTCTCGTCGAGGGAAGGAGTTGCGAGCAGATAATTTGCAAGTCCGCGGCGGCCGAGGGAGGTTCGCGTAGTACACAGCAGTTGGAAGAGAGAGCCTTCACCCAAGACGTTCAAATCAGCGGCGTAGACGTGATTGGGATCGCTGAATTCTTCGCCTTTAAATGCAGAGCGAGCCCAATTTCCATTGATTCGCTCAATGGCGCAATCGTAGAAGCGCTTGAGTCGCCACATGCGAGATTGGCTTTGGCGAGCCCGCTGGAGACGCCGGAGAGAGGCGGCGGCGAGGGGAATCGGCAGCGGGGTCCACAGAAAAGAAAGCTGCCCGCGAATGGCGTAAAGGCTAAGGGCTAAGAACAGGGCGCCGGCGACGGCGAGAAGGCTGGCAGCGAACGCGTGGGGCCAGCGGAGCTGGGCGATGGCGGCTTGGAGCTCGGCTACACGGCGTTCATAATGGACCAAAATCTCTTGGAGCGTCACAGAAATGTAATGAATAACATGATAACCTCTCGGTTGCCTCAAACATTTTAATGTTGTGCCGAAGAGCTCTCTCTATGACACGCCTCGTCCGCTTGTTCCTGGTCTTGACCCCTTTTGTTGTTTCCACTGCCATGTTCGGGCAAAAGATCACCGAAGCGAGCGGCGTGACCATTGGAGTAACGAACGCGGGCGCTTTCAACATCCAGGGGGGCGACGCGGCCTGGACGTATTCGGGAAGCATTCCAGGACATGTGACCAACGTCGCGGGGCCGGCCGAAGGATTCGACAGCAATCAGGTCTCAACCAATGGGGCGTTTGACGAATTTACGGTCGATTATTCGGACCCGGAGGGACAGCCCTGGCGCATGCAAGTGCGTGCCTATCGCGCTTTACCATCGGCCACTATTTCGTTTAGTCCCCTGGTCGCGGTGCAGAACAAACGGCCCTATGCGATCCTCAACCAGTTCCCCATCACGCCGCATCATTTTGCCAATGCCGGCTGGAACCGGATGTTCGGATTAGTGGGCTGGCTGCAACAAGACAGCGCGTGGCTATTCTTCGACGATCAATATGGCGCGTCCATTCTGTCGGCTGCATCGAAGCCGCTTTCGGAACGGCAAGCGTGGGTTTCCAACGGGACTGCGAATGGCGTTATCGCACTCCAGATTGATGGAAGCAATCCCACTCTGCCTGCCGGCGACGTTTATAGCCACCTGATCACATTCGACCGGGGGATCGGCAAGACGTTCAGCACCTGGGGATCGACGCTGCGGAACATTGACGGCAGGCCGATCACCGGCAATCAATCGGACATCAGTATGTATATGCCGATGCTGTCCACCGATGCCGGCGCGGCCTACTATTACGCCTTTGACGACGCGTTGGGCTATGAAGGAACGTTGCGGGCGGCGATTGCTTCCGCCAAGACGGTGGGCATTCCATTCGGGCTGATTCATTTCGACAGCTGGTGGTATTTAAAGGGCGGCAATTGCCAGGACACGACCAACTCATCGGATGCGTCATGGAAGAACACCGGGAATGGCGCGTGGAAGTATGTGGTCGATCCTGCGCTTTTCCAGCCCAAGAACCCCAACGATTTGGAAGAGGGTTTCGTTCAGAACCTGGGACCAGGGATGGCCCACGGGCGCTGGGTGGATCCTTGCAGTCCTTATCGTCTGCCGGTGCTCGACAGTTCCAGGAAAGTGCGGTCCAGCGATATTGTTTCCGGCAACGTCGTGATCGATCGGCATACCTGGGCGCGCATCGCACACACGCTGAAGCAAAGCGGCATGGTAATTTTCGAGCCTGACTTCCTGGCGACGTTGGCCCACGCCGCCAATACGTTTGATGATGAGAAATTTCTCAACAGAATGGCAGCGGCGATGGGAGCGCAGGGCATCGACCTGCAGTACTGCATGCCAGGGGCGCGGCACATCCTACAAGCCTTCAAATATCCCCGCGTCCACACCATTCGCGTAAGTGGCGACCGTTTTGGGTGGAATCACTGGGATGAGGAAATGTATGGCTCTATCCTTCTCAACGCGGGAAGCCTCTGGCCGACGGTGGACAACTTCCGGACCACCGAAGGGCGCAACCTGCTGCTGGCGGTACTGAGCGCCGGGCCGCTGGCGTTGTCCGATCCGATTGGCACGTTTGTTCCGATCAATGAGGCTATACGAAGCGACGGACTGATCCTGAAGCCGGATGCATCGCTG
Organism: Bryobacterales bacterium; assembly: GCA_003132905.1. The sequence goes on from PKZC01000415.1 coordinate 10,901, forward strand.
GTTCCCACCGACGCTAGCTTTGTGGCTGAGGCTGCGGCCATGGAGCAATACTATGGCATCAACGGAGCAACGGCGTCCAATGCAGGAAACAAAGCCCTGCTGATTCAGCCCCCGCTGATCGCGCACACCTACTCCGACTTCGGATCCACAAAGCTGGAGTATGTCTTCGCCTACAGCCGCGACGTCAATACGCCCGCGGCGGTGACTATTTTGCCGCAGGATCTCGGATTCACGGGCGACGTATATGTTTACGACTACTTCGGCAAAACGGGATGGAGGCAGCCTTCGGCCCAGGCGATTGCCAAGACCGTCGACAGCCAAGGTTCGTACTTTGTGATCGCTCCCGTGGGGGCTTCCGGAATGGCGTTTCTGGGCGATTTATCCAAGTTCGTGCCAGCCAGCCAGCAGCGTGTGCCAAGCTTGTCGGATAACGGGACCATCACCGCTACCTTGAGTTTTATTCCGGGCGAACAGGTGCGGATCTCGATTTTCGCGACATCCGTACCCGCAATTTCGGCGGACGGAGCCACCGTGACTGCGCCGGTTCTTGACTCGAGCACCGGCTTATACCAGGTGATGGTTTCGCCGGGGCAGAATAGACAGGCGACCATTCAAATCGCGCCGGGCAAATAGTGTTGCGCTCCACGTACAACCGTTCAATCCGCCAGATAAAGCTCCATGTAGACATCGGCGCGCGCGTATGGAGAGGGCACGATGCGCTCGGCAGGAACATGTCGAAAGCCCACCGATTCGTAAAGACGAATCGCTCCCACGAGTGTTTTATTGGTTTCAAGATAGAGCCGATGGGCTCCCATAGCGCGAGCTTCGGAAATCGCTTTCTCGAGCAGCTGACGGCCGATGCCAGTGCGCCGCATCGATTCGGTGACGGCCATTTTGGCGACCTCAAACTCACCCGGACCCATCGCCAGCAGAGCGCAGCAGCCAATCGCCTGGCCGTTGCGGTCCGCCAGGAAGATTCTGCCGCCAGTATCTAAAATGGTCGCCTGAGGATTGGCCAACAAAACTTTCTCCTTGGGCTCCAGAGCGAAGTAACGGACGATCCACTCTTCATTGAGCCTTCGAAAGTCAGCTTCATCCGCGGGCCTGAATTCACGGATGGTCACTTCTGTTCCCGGTGTGGTGGTCATATTCTCCACGATATCGGCGGGGCGATTCCTATGTCCAATAGGTAGAAGGTGTCTATTTATATGATAGAGGTATGAGTGAAGAGATCGAGTTTCGTCATCTGCGGTATTTCCTGGCGGTGGCGGAGACGCTGCACTTCAGCAAGGCGGCGCAGATGCTGGGGATCGCGCAGCCGCCTTTGAGCCAGCAGATCAAGCGGCTGGAACAACTGGTGGGTCACCGGCTGTTTGACCGGACGACGCGCGGCGTGAAGCTGACACTGGCCGGCCAACTTCTAGCCGAGCGAGCGCGGAGCACCATCGAAAAAGTTCAGGACGACTTGGCGCAGGTGCGGCGGCTGGGGCGCGGAGAGGAAGGGACGCTCCGGGTTGGTTTCAGCGGTTCGGTGATGTTTACCGATCTTCCGGCGGCGATTGAGAGTTACCGTCGCAGGTACCCAAAGGTTGAGCTTCGCTTGAGCGAACTGAGCACCGCCGCGCAGATTTCGGCCCTGCGAATGGGAACGCTCGATCTGGCGTTTCTGCGGGATGGAGATGCGACGGAGGGGATCGAGATCAGCACAGTTTTTGAAGAGCGCTACGTTGCGGTGTTGCCGGTGGCGCATAAACTGGCGGGCAAACGATGGCTACGCGTGCGGGATTTACGGAGCGAGCCGTTTATCCTTTTTGCGCGCCGCATGGGGCCGCTGGCTTTCGACAGAACGATCGCCTGCTGTGAACGGGATGGATTCCGGCCGAACATCGTGCAGGATGCGCCGCAGTGGCCGACGCTGGTTCGCCTGGTGGCTGCGGGGCTAGGAGTTTCTCTGGCTCCGGCCTGCGTGGCGACAGTGGCGATACCGGGAGCGATCTATCGCGAAGTGCGGGGAACGTGCAGGACGACGGTGGATCTTGGGATTAAGGCTGGATCGGCGATGACGCTGGCGCGGAACTTTATCGAGATCGCTCGGGAGCGTTTAGCGAAATAGTTGGGGACTAGGCGGTGACTTCCACGTAGTCGACTGAAGAATGGGGTTCGGGTATTGGCTCGCCGACTTCACGCATCGCTTCGAAGTGAGCGGCCAAGGCGTCCTGGAAGTTGCTGCGCGTGTCTTCCGGCGTATCGCCGGCGGCGGCGCAACCGGGAACGTCCGGTGAAAAGGCGGAGTAACCGGCAACAACATACTTGACTAACCACTACCCAAAAGAGGACCATGTAGATGCATAGCAAATTCCTTAGGAGGATCTTCATGGCCGACGAAATTCCTACACCTACAAAGGTGGTCTATCTGCTGTTTGAATTCGTCGCCCTTGGGTGCGCTCTTGAGGCTATACCTGCGTTCGAACATGGATCAGTTCGGTTGGGGGTAATGCTGCTCTTTCTGGCGGCGATCTTCTTGGTTATTGGCCTCACAATAGCTTTAAAAGTGGCATGGGCAGTTGGTGCAGTCAAAAAGGTATGGGGGAAATTGCCATCGCAAAGAGCACTGGCGGGTGCGCTCAAAGATAATGCCGAATTGAGGACACGTCTAGCTAGCGTGCAGCCCACGCCCGAGGTACAGGAACGGAATGCAATACCCCTGGCCCCGAACACGGCTCCAAGCATCCGTGTTGACTATGTCGCGGGTTTGCCCGAGAAGCTGATTCTTAAGAATGACAAAGCCTCGGTCGGACTAGTCCGTAGAATCAGCAATCTCGTTTCGACAGAGCTATACCAGAGCGAATATGAATTGGGCATCTATCCGCGCACGCTGCCGCCAATTGATTCAAGCAATCCAATAGAATGCACCCTGAGTGTCCATAGTCCTGAAACGAGCTTTACCAGTTCACTGAAAGATGTCTTGGGGAAATCCACCCTCGAATCGGTGGATGAGGTCGTGATTGACTACGACGATGATGTCGGCAATGAGTTCTCGCGGCGCTTTGTCTTGACCAAAAGCGGTAACACTGTAGCCTGGATACCTGATCCAGTTGTCCTGAGAGGACAGACCCGCTCCCAAACCCCAGAAGCCGACAGTCTGGCCGTGTTGCGTTTAAGACTGGCCCAGGCAGATGCGTATCCTAACGAGCATGAGGCCGCACAGCAATATGCGAAGCAATTGACAGAGGAGCGAAGAGAGAAGGATGAACTTGAAAGACAACACGCAGAATTCGTAGCGAGGGCGAAAGCAGACTTGCCTACGATAGGTCAATTGAAGCTCCTAGCCGCAGAAGCTGAGCGTCTTTGGAATCAACTGAGGGAGATCGATCAGACATTGAGGTTGGAGAATAAAGGCGATCTGTGGCTCTATCCACTTGAAGTAAATTTTCCAGCAGAAGGTGAGCCACGATATTGGTATCACAGTTCGATGTTACGGTTTCAGCACGTCTACCGTGAACATGTGTCACAAGTGATGATGCTTTCGCTTACTGACTTCAAAACAGAAATACTCAAGCATCGAATTCCAACCAACGGAATAAACCGTCTCCAATTAATCGATGCAATGAGGGAACATCGGAATGCTTTATTAGCGCGAGTCGATGAGCTTATAACGCCATTCATCGGCAGTCAGCCTGGGAAGAAGACATGATTCTACTTTTTCTTCTTGGTCTTGCGTTTCTGCTCGCGTGCGAGCTTGCGGTCCAATTCCGTCTTGGGAACTTGAACCAGCTTAGTCATGAATGCCTGAAACTTTCCGAACGGGGAATCTGGCGAGGGTTTGGGGCTGGTAGCCATCCACCCTCAGTCTACACCTGGAATCGACTTGGCGGTAATCCTTTTTCCGCGCCCCTAGATTCTTTTAACCGTTCAGCCGGGTTCGCGTTCAAGCTGTTCTTCTTTTCCGGTGAGTTCCTGGTAAGTGAGGCGACGGCCAACGATCTGGCTCATGACCAGAGCAAAGCGTTGGGCGTCAGTGGCCTTCCGTTCGTTATACCGAAAGCACTGCTCGTCGGCGTAGGCTTGCAGATGGAACGGCTCGACCGAAACGTAGGTGCCCTTCAACGCACGCTTGAAGAGGCTCCAGAAGTTCTCAAGCCCGTTCGTGTGGAATCGGCCACTCACGTAGGCTTCCGTGTGGTCGATAAACTCATGCTCGAATCCGTCCACGGTCGTGTTGCGATAAGAACGCAGCGCATCGCTGTAGATGGTCGTCCCCTTTTCAACGTTGTCGATGATGTTAGTGCGAATGTGGAAGGCGCGAACGTTCGGCATGACTTTCACGCGGGCTTCCTTCGTGTGCCGTTCGAGCAACCCACTTACGATGGCCTTGCCAACAACGCCCTTGCGCTGGCGTCCATCACGCGTGAGTTGTGCCTGTTTAACCTTGTGCATGTTGGAAAGCTTGCCACCAATGAACGTCTCATCGGCTTCAACCTCGCCAGACAGTTTCTTGAAGCTTCCAGTCTGCATTGCGACGCGAACTCGGTGGAGCATGAACCAGCAGGACTTTTGGGTGACTCCGAGGTCTCGCGCGAGTTCATAGGAACTAATACCGTTCTTGCAGTTGCAAATCAGCCATGCAGCCGGAAGCCATTTGTCCAGGCCGAGCGGAGAATCCTCGAAGATNNGAGCTTTCGGATGCTTGCCATAGCACTTCCAGCGGCGCTGCTTAGCAAGATACGTGACTTCTTCGGAGTCGCAGTGCGGACAGCGCGCCTTGCCGTCAGTCCAGCGGATAGCAGTCATGAACCGCTGGCAGTTGTCATCGTCAGCGAAGAACGTGATTGCCTCTTGCAGCGTTTCAGGCCACTTGCTCATGTCTAATACTACAACGAAAAGCGTGGTTAGCCAAGTATGTTGTTGCCGAGTAACCCGTTCCTGTTTGTTCGATGATTACCGGATAACGTTTCACGTTCATTTCAGGCCTGCCTTTTTGAGTATGCCGGTAGCCAGTTCCTTCCCTTGGTTGCCAGGTACGGTGATGACGAAGGCCTGGTCGTCGATAGCGGCTTTCAATCTCCTTCGCCTTTGAACCAACGGGTTCGCTTCATCCCCTGCACCTCAGGCCCGGGAATGGCTTGGCGGCCCGTCGTCACGTGCTCGATGCGGCTTCACTGTGCGCCTTTGCCCACCGGCTGCGCAACATGACCCAGGGATGGCGTGGATCGTTGGTACTAGTCCCGCAGCCGCTAGCACGCTTTACGCCGGAGGTTGAATTGCACCATCCGTGGCGGAGTAATCCAATGCGCACCATCGTCGCCGTACCTGACCAAGCACTCAATCATAATCTGATGACGGCCCTCGCCGAGTTCCCAGAAATTGAAGTCGTCCGCCAGATCGCTCTCTATCCCGAGCCCGATGATTTCCTTCGAATCATCCGTGCGCGCAAGCCGGACTTCGTGTTTCTTTCCGTCGAGGATTTCCCGAAGTTCCAGGCCTTGGCTTCCGCTATCGAAGACCGCATGCCCGGGCTGCCTGTAATCAGCGTGGCCCGCGAGGCGGATCCCATTGTGGTGATCCCCAAGTTGATGCACCTGGGCGTACGTGAATTCCTGGCCTGGCCCATCACTGCTGGGAAGCTTGGTGAGATTATCGCCTCCATCGCAGGGCAGCTCGTTAGGCATCCGCCGCCGCTTGTGCGCCTCGGCGATATCTACGCGTTCTTCCCGGCCAAGCCCGGCGTCGGCGCTTCCACCCTATCGGTGAGCACTAGCTGTGCATTGGCGGATGAACTGCATGTTCGCACTCTTCTTCTTGACTGCGACCTGATGGCCGGCGTTACGAAATTTCTGCTGAAGCTGGGCACCAGTTCCTCCGTCGTGAATGCGCTGGAGCACGCCGATACATTGGACGAAGATTTGTGGACGCAGATGGTTGGGCACTGGGACGGGCTGGAGGTTTTGCATGCCGGTGAACTGGCTCCGCCCGCGACTCTGACGTTGGCCAGCCTGGAAGTCGTGCTCGGCTTCGCTCGCGGGCTTTATGACACCATATGCGCGGATTTGGCCAGCAGCCTGGATCCATTTACGGTTCAAATAATGCACGAGGCGCGGCGCATTTTTATGGTGACTACGCCCGAACTGGTTCCGCTGTACCTGGCCGCTGACCGGTTGAAGCATTTGAAGGATCTGGGCTTGGCCGACAAGGTCAGTTTGTTGCTAAACCGCAAGAATCCACTGCACCGCGGATTGTCGGACACTGAAGCTTCGCAACTGGTCGGACTCCCTATTGCGCATAAGTTCTCTAATGATTATCTGGGCGTCCAGGATGCCATTTTAGAAGGTGTTCCCGTGTCGCACTGTTCCAACCTCGGCCACAGCATCATGGCGCTGGCTCGATCGCTTGCGCCCGATGTGGCGAAGGAAAATGCCCGGCCAATCCAACATCGGAAGTTTCTAGAGTTCTTCCATGTGCCGTCGACTCGGGATCGCGAGACGATTTGGCGGGATTGATTTAGCCCTTGCCCCGGGAACGTTTCCAGAAAAAATAGCCGAGCATCGTCTTGGCATCCAGGATTTCGCCCGCTTCGATGGCGGCTTCAACCTCTTTCGCCTTAAACCAACGGGTTTCAATACGCTCGTCGCCCATGGGCGTCGCTTCGCCGGCGGTGAGACCGGTGGCTAGATAAATGGTCATCTTCTCAGTGAGGAAGCCGGGGCTGGGATAAAACGAGATCAGCTTTTTCCATTTCTTGGCGCGGTAGCCGGTCTCCTCTTTGAGCTCGCGCTTGGCGGTTTGGAGCGGCTTTTCGCCGGGATCGATACTGCCGGCGGGGATCTCCCACAAGAACCGCCCGGCAGGCAGACGATATTGGCGTACCAGCAAAATACGCTTGCGGTCGACAGCCATCATGACGGCCGACCCGCGGTGATGCACGATGAAGCGCTTGATCTCGAAACCGCTGGGATCGACCGCGTGATCGTCTGAAACGGTGAACAGCTTGTTTTTGAGTTTTTCAACCGAAGAGATGATTTTCATGATTTGTGAATGGCTTTTTCGAATTCTGGGAGCGGCAGTGCGTTCAGAACATCACGTGGTTCCAGCCAGCCTCGGCGAGCCATGAGGATGCCGAACGGCATGTTGATGCCGAGGTGCTTGGTTTGATGCGCGTCAGTAGAGATGGCGAACTTTGCGCCAAGAGTCTTGGCGGTACGGACCATCGCTCCGCCCAGGTCGAGACGCTCGGGGCTGCCATTGATTTCCAGATACACGTTGCGGCGCGCGGCCTGCGACGCCACGCGTTCGAAATCGAACGGGAACGGATCGCGATTCAGTAGAATGCGGCCGGTGGGATGGCCCATCACGCGCAACGACGGCGATTCCAGCGCGCGCATCAGACGATCGGTCATTTCCGATCCTTCCAGATTCATGTGGCTGTGAACGCTGCCGACCACCATATCCAGCTCTGCAAGCGCGTCTTCGGCCAGGTCCATCGCGCCGTCGCGACGAATGTCGCATTCGAGTCCCGAGAAGACGCGAAGCGGGAGGCCCGAGCGATTGAGCTCGCGCACCTGCTGGGCGAACGCGACGGCGCGCTTTTCATCCAGCCCATTGGCCATGGCGAGAGCCTTGGAGTGATCCGTAATGGCGATGTATTGGTAGCCGAGCGCGTGCGCCGCCTCGGCCATTTCCTGCAGCGTGGCGCGGCCATCGGTTTCGGTGGTGTGCATGTGCAGATCGCCACGGATGTCCGATAGCTGGATCAGCTGCGGTAGCCTGCCTTCGAGTGCAGCTTCGATTTCGCCACAGTTTTCACGCAGTTCGGGCGGAATCCAGGCCAGGCCGAGCGCGGCGTAGACCTCTTCTTCAGTTTCACCGGCGACGCGCTGCTCGTTGTCGAGACGGAACAGGCCGTATTCGTTCAGCGTGAGGCCCAGCTTTAATGCACGGCTGCGAACCAGGATGTTGTGTTCCTTGCTGCCCGTGAAATACTGCATGGCCGCGCCGTAGCTTTCGTGCGGAAGCGCGCGCAGGTCCACTTGAAGGCCGTCGAGGCTGTATTGAATGCTGGCCTTGTTGGGACCTTTGCCGAGGACGGTGTGAGCTTTCGGGTGGGTGACAAATCGTTCCAGCGCTTCGGGCGCGCCGGGGCCAGTGACTAAAAGATCAAGGTCGCCGATGGTGTCCTTGCCTCGGCGCAGGCTGCCCGCAGCGGCGATCTTTTCGATGCCGCCCGTTTCCGAAAGATAAGGGATCAATTCGGCCGCCACCTTCTGACCAAAGTTCAGCAGGAAGCGGCCGGTGCGCTGGCGATATTGCGCGATGGATTTGAGCACCTTTTCTTCGAGTTTCGCGCCCATACGAGGCAGCTCGCGCAGCTTCTGTTCCTGGCAGAGGCGCTCCAAGTCGTCAATAGTTGCGACTTTGTGATGCTCATAGACCAGCGCGATACCCTTGGGGCCGAGGCCTTGAATCTTGAACAGGTCGAGCAGCGTGGGCGGAAATTGCGCCAGCAGCGTATCGCGCTTTTCAAATGATCCGCGCTGCGCGAGCTCCGCGATCACTCCCGCGATGCCTTTGCCGACACCCGGGATTTCGGTAACTTTGCGCTCGGGGTTCCGAAGAATGTCATCCACGCGTTCGGGGAAACCTTCGATGGCCGACGCAGCGTTGCGATAAGAACGGATGCGGAAGCTGTCTTCGCCGGCAATTTCCATCAGGTCGGCGGTTTCGGCGAGCACCCGCGCGAATTCACGATTTTCCATTCGGTTTGGCTGAAGCTGGTGGCCCGACTGCGATTGTACCGAGCATGTGCGGCTCCACGTGAACGAGCACGTCGGCCACCCAATCCACTTCGGCGCGGATCTTCTCTCTCACGTGCGTCGCGATTTCGTGCGATTCTAAAACGCTCATGGCGGGGTCCACTTCCAGATGCAGGTCGACGTGCCATTTGAGACCGGTCTTACGCGCGAAACATTTTTCGATTCCAAGGACGCCGGGGACAGCCAGACCAGTAGCGCGGATGCGGTCCATCGCTTCGAGGTCCGGCATGGTGTCCATGAGTTGCACCACGGTGTCGTGTACGACGCGGATTCCAACGAAAATGACGATGATGCCGACGGCAGAGCCACCGATCCGATCGGCCGAAGAGAACTTATCGGGGGAGAGCAATGTCAGGCCGAGGCCGAGCAGCGCCGTGCCTCCAGAGAGAATGTCGACAGTATCGTTCCAAGCGTCGGCGATCAGGCCGGAGCTCTGAATTTTACGTCCGTAATGGCGCTTCGATGCGCTCATGATGGACTTGATTATGATGGACGCCACGAGCGGCCAGACAGCGTAGGACGCGGGCGGACGCGCGGCGTTGTCGGACAGGTGCAGTGATTCGAAAGCGATGAGAACGCCGGTGGCGGCTAGCAGCATGCCGACCGCGAGCGCGCTGAGCGTTTCCAGCCGTCCGTGTCCGTAGGGATGCTCGGCATCGGGAGGCTTGGCCGCAATGATCAAGCCCAGTAGAACGAGCCCGGATGCCAGAACATCGCCGGCCGATTCAATACCGNNCGCCCGCCGATTCAATACCGTCCGATACGGTGGCTGTGGAAGAGGCGTGCAGACCGATGGTGATCTTCGCGGCCGCCAAGCCAGCGCTGACGAGCATGCTGGTGATGGCGATGCGGCGGCCGGCGAGCTCCGGATTCACCTGCGCCTCTTTTTTACGTGGACCAACTGATAACTCCCTTCCACGAGATCGCGAATCTCGGTCCAGTTGAGTTTGGTGTTGGCGCGCAGCGAGACCCAGCCGTGCTGGCCGACATAGGGCGTACGGTAGAACCGGTCGTCCTCCAGGAACACGGGCTGCATCTTTTTACCCACCTTGATGCATATCGACAAAACGCCCTTATAAGTTTCCAGAACCGTAAAGGTCTTGGTTCCCACCTGAAAAGTGGGGTGCCCGAAGGTGGTGGTTTCGCTGGTTTTCGGCAAGGCTAAACAAAGTTCGCGCAGTTTTTCCAGTATCTTCTTATCGTCCATCAGCAGTCATATACCAGCGTACTCGAAGGAGGGCGGGCATAGCAGGAGCGGCGCGTGATGGGAGCCTTGCGTGAAGTCTCTCCTTGACAGCTTAGGGGAAGATGGTTTAGACTCCTTACTAGCTTAGGAGTGTGCATGTCCGGTCAGGCCCAGCTTCTTCCAGGAACTCTCGATCTGCTTATTCTGAAAGCAGTCTCTCTCGGTCCTCTGCATGGCTATGGGATCCTGTTGCGCATCGGGCAGATTTCCGACCGCGCGCTGCTCATCGAACAGGGAGCGCTCTATCCGGCGTTGTTCCGTCTGGTGCGCCAGGGCCTGTTGAAAGCCACCTGGGGCACATCGGACAATAATCGGCGCGCGAAGTTCTACGAACTCACGGCCCTGGGGCGCAAGAGGCTGCAAGAGGAAACGGATGGATGGAACCGGCTGGCGACGGCTATTGCGTCCGCCTTGGCCGCACGATCGGAGGAAATGTGAAACTTCTGGCCTATCTTCGTTCCGTCGCCGCCAAGTTTTTTCATCGCTCCCAGATTCGGGATGAAATGGAAGAGGAGCTTGGGTCACACATCCAGCACCGCGCCGACGATCTGGAACGTTCCGGATTGCAACGCGCCGAAGCAGAACGCCGCGCGCGCATCGAGTTTGGAGGCCGTGAGCGGTTCAAAGAGGAATCCCAGGAAGCGATGGGTGGAAATGGGATCGAAACTTTCGTCCAGGATGTGCGGTTCACCCTGCGCGTGTTGCGCAAATCTCCCGGATTCACTGTCGCCGCCGTCGTGACATTAGCGCTGGGGATTGGCGCGAACGCAGTGGTTTTTGGCGTGTTGAATGCGCTGATCCTGCGCCCGCTGAATGTCCCTCAGGCCGAAAGCCTGTGGGGAACCTCGTACGGCAATGGCGCGGATAATACTGGCTTCCAGTCCTATCCCAATTACTTGGATCTGCGCGATCGTAACCGCAGCTTCGATGGACTGGCGGCTTGGAGCATGGCCTTTGTGGCGCTCGACACAGGCCAGGATCCAACGCTGCTGTGGGGCTATGCGGCGACCGGGAACTACTTCGACGAGTTGCGCATCCAGCCTTACCTGGGCCGCTTCTTCCATAGCTCCGATGAGCACGGCCTAAACAGCGCCCCGTACGTGGTGCTTAGCTTCGCGTATTGGCACAGCCATTTCGCGGACGATCGCGGCGTGGTGGGACGCACGGTGCTGCTGAACAAGCATCCTTTCACCGTCATCGGCGTGGCGCCTGCTGAGTTTCACGGGACTTTATTGTTCGCCTCCCCGGCGTTTTTTATGCCGCTGGTCAATCAGGACCAGGTGAACGGCGAAAACATTCTGAACACTCGCGGAAATACGCATGCGATCTTTGAAACGTTCGGACATCTGAAGCCGGGAGTGACGCCCGCCCAGGCCGTCGACGACTTGAAGACGGTGGGAGCGTATCTTACCAAGACCTACCCGAAAGAGTTTGGTCAAAAGAAGTTTTCTCTGTCACGTACCGGCCTCACTTCATTCGGCGGCGCGGTTAAGGCGTTCATGACGGGATTGATGTTGCTGGCCGGCTTAATTCTGCTGGCGGCATGCGCCAACCTGGGGAGCCTGTTCGCTGCGCACGCCGCCGACCGTTCCCGCGAAGTAGCTCTGCGCCTCGCGCTCGGTTCCAGCCGCAAACGCNNCGCATTCTGCGGCAGCTATTGACTGAGGCCTTGCTGATTTCCCTGGTGGGCGGCGCTTTGGGGCTTTGGGGCAGCGTGACTCTGTTGCGCCAGTTGAGTATGTGGCAGCCCTTTCCCGAGACGCCCGTCCATGTGCCGGTCAGTCCGGACGCCAGTGTGTACATCGTCGCCCTGGCTTTAGCGTTGCTCAGCGGATTTCTCTTCGGCATGGTGCCCGTGCGCCAGGTGCTCAGGACCGATCCTTATCAGATCATCACAGCGGGTTCCACTGGCCTTGCCAACAAACTCGGGCGGCGCATTACGGTGCGGGACGTGCTTCTCGGCGTACAGATTGCGATCTGCGCTGTGTTGGTGACTTCGTCGATGGTGGCCTTGCGTGGATTGGTGCGCTCGATGCACAGCAACTTCGGCTTTGAGCCCCGCAACACGATGCTGGTGAGCGCCAATTTGGCCACGGCCGGTTATAGCGGTGACCGGACGCCCCCCATGCAAAAGCGGATGCTGGATGCAATGAACACAATTCCCGGCGTAGAGCGCGTGGGATTAGTGAATAACTATCCTCCATTAGTGAACGCGGCCGGCAACCGGACGAACGTATTCAGTGACGAAGTGACAGATCTGCGGCAATCGAACGTCGCTGGCATGCCGTACGGATACGGCATATCGCCCGGGTACTTTCAGGCGGCCAGCACGACCTTGTTGGTGGGCAGAGATTTTACCTGGCATGACGACCGAAACGCGCCAGCCGTCGCCGTAATCAATCGGAAATTTGCCGTCAAGATGTTTGGCTCGGTAACCAACGCGGTGGGCAAACATTTCAAAATCCAGGATGGGACGCGTGTTCAGGTGGTGGGCGTGGTGGAAGACGGAAAGTATTTAAGCCTGACGGAAGATCAGCAGGCTGCGATGTTTCTGCCGTTCCTGCAAACGCCGGCGAGCCAGGTGTGTCTTCTGGTGCGGTCGGCTCGCGATCCGCAAGAACTTGCCGCGGCGATCAGGACTAAGCTACACGAACTGGACGCGGGTCTGGCCGTTGAAACCGACACGTGGAACAGTTTGCTAGAGATAGTTCTGTTTCCTTCGCGTGTGGCGACGGTTTCGTTGGGCGTGCTTGGGTTCATGGGCGCGATGCTGTCTGTTACGGGCATCTTTGGAATGGCTGCGTACTCCGTGAGCAGACGGCTGAAGGAATTGGGAATCCGGCTGGCTCTAGGCGCACAGCGTCGAGAAGTGTTGCAAGCGGCTTTGGGACGTGCCTTTCAATTATTGTTTTTTGGTTCGGTAGCAGGTCTGCTTCTCGGAATTCTCGCCAGCCGGGTGCTAGCTTCCATCGTGTATCAGGCCACGCCGCGCGATCCACTGGTATTGGCTGGTGTAGTTTTCGTGATGTTATTGCTGGGGCTGCTGGCTACTTGGATTCCTGCGCAACGCGCGCTTTCGGTCGACCCTTTGACACTGCTGCGCGAAGAGTGACTACCTGAACGCTTACGTCAGCAAACCGATTCAGCCGGACGAAGTTTTCGAGACGATCGAAGACGCGGTGATGGCCGGCCGGGCCAGTTAGTTCGCCACTCGCCAGGGCGAAAAAGTCGTCCAGGTCTTTAGCGCCGCAGTTGCCCAATCGAGCGATTTATCGGCGTGACATCCGGTGCAAGAATTTGGAATCTTGAGCGCCGCGGTCATGGCCGGTGTGATGAAGCGGAAGGTGTGGGCGCGGACGTTCACGTCGGCGATGGTCGGCTCGATCTTGGGCATGTGGCATTCGACGCACTCGCTGCCGCGCGATCCCAGCTTGTGATGAGTATGCTGCTCGATAGTGGCGGCTCGCGGGCCATTGGGCGAGTTGGGCCCGTGGCATTCCAGGCACAGGACGCCGGCGGGCTTGAGCAGATCGGCGTTGTTGGCAGTGCCGTGAACGTCGTGGCAACTAAAACAAGTGACGCCGTGCGTGTACATCAGGCTGGATGCGAAATCGTTGCCCTGCATGCGATTCTTGTGCGCGGTGCCGTCGGGAAAGTGGGTGAAGGTAGTCTCGCCGAGTTTGTGTTCTTCCAATTGCCAGACATCCTGGAGCGCCGCGCCGGCTTGGAAGCCTACCGCCCAATCGTAATACCTGCCATTCACCGGATTCTTTAATGGACGGCCTTGCGAATGGCACTGGATGCAGACATCGTTGGCGCGCACGTAATCCAGGCCGGCGGGATTCACGATGTTCTCCGCCGAGGGACGCTGAACGTGGTCGCCTCCGGGCCCGTGGCACTTTTCGCAGCCGACGTTCCACTCGGTGACCGTCTTGGTTTCGAGGTTGTAGTTCACCGAATGGCATCCATCGCACAGCGGACCGGTGGGGCGCTGCATATTGTCGGGCGGATAGAAGGCAGTCCACCAATCGGAGCCCGCGGGTGCAAGGTAGGGACGCCAGATTTGATGCGTGATGTCCCATTGGGCTGATAACGGAAAATAGTCGTCGCCGACCTTTTTGAAATAGCGCTGTTTCCATTTACTGCCGTAGGTGAACGCGATGTCGTCGCGGGTGAAAGTGACCAGCGGATCTTTCTTCGTCAGATCGGGCAGGATAGCGTCGGGATGTTCCTTTGGGTCACGGACCACATTGGCCNNGGCGTGACAGCGTTGGCAGGCGACAGAGCCCGTGTAGCGGGCGGCAGGAACTTGCGACATCAGTGCGATGGGCAAGCCAAGCACGACAAGGATCCGGTGCATTAATTCGAGGATAATCGTAAAAGGTCTGCTCGTGTTTGAGAGATACACAGAACGCGGCCGGCGCGCGATCTTTTTTGCGCGCTATGAAGCCAGCCAGTTCGGCACGCCCGAGATTACTTCCGCGCAGCTGTTGTTAGGGATACTGCGAGAAGACAAGACGGTTGCCATGCAGTTGGGTATGGAAGCGGCGGAATCCATTCGAAAAGAGTTGGAGCCGCAGAAGAGAGAACCCACGGCGACGTCGGTCGACTTGCCGTTGAGCATGGAAGCTAAGCGCGCGCTCGCGTATGCGGCCGAAGAGGCCGAGCGCTTGAATCACAAGCGCATTCACACGCCGCACCTGTTACTCGGTTTACTGCGAGTAGAAAACGGCCTGCCAGCGAAGTTGCTTCGTAAACACGGAGTGGAGTTGGAGAAGTTTCGGACGTTTACCGCGCAGTCGTTTCTCGAAGAACGGGCCGCGGTGACTCTTGGGCGTCGGAAGGTTGCGCCGCGGGCCGCGTCACTGGAAGCGACGATTGATGAGTTGCGGCGCCAGGTGGATGATGCCGCGGCATTGCGCGGACATCCGGATACATTTGGCGACCTGCGGCTAACGAATAGACCGTGGACGAAGAAGGAAGCGCTCGGTCATTTGATCGACTGGGCGATCGTGCATGAGCAATGGGTGACGCGCGCGCTGATGGAATCGAAGCTCAAGGCGCGTGGATATCCGGACGAGGTGGCCGTTACTGTCCAGAATTATGCGGCTTTTCCGTGGATTGAGACGGTGGATTTGTGGGTGTCGACGAACCAGTTGCTGATCCATGTCATGGCACGCGTTCCCGAAGAAAAGGTTTCGGTGCCCTGCCAGATCGGGATGGCGGATCCGATACCTCTTTCGAAGTTGATGGAGGCTTATGTTGAGCATTGCCAGGAGTTAGTGGAGCAGCTTTGGCGGGAAGAAAGCGATGTTTGAGCGCTTCAATGAAGACGCCCGTCGCGCGATCTATTTCGCATTCAAGGAAGCCCGCAGCCTGGGTTCCAAGCGCATTGATACGGTGCATCTTCTGCTCGGTGTATTGAGAGAAGATGCGAATGTTGCAGCGCAAGTAGGCACTGACGCGCTGGAGACGATTCGCAATGGGTTGGAAGAGTTCGAAGAAGTCGCTTCGTCGAAGGCAGAGCGCACCGCCACGTCTGGGGATTTGCCGCTTAGCGAGAAGTCTCGAGTCGCCCTTCTAAATGCCGCTGCAGAAGCCGGCGCGCTGGGCCGGCGGCAAATTGAGCCGCCCCACCTGGTGCTGGCGCTGCTTCGGCTCGAAGATTGCACCGCAGCTAAGCTACTCCGGGCGTATGGCATGCAGTACGAAGAGTATCGCGCAACGCTGCGTGCGGAACGGTTCAAAGGGCTGCCAAACAACCTAATGACGGCTCCCTCGGCTTCTCCCGCAGCCCCGGAGCTCGAGCACAGCATCCGGTCGCTCGAAGACATTCTCCATGGCGCGGCCGAGCACTTCAACTTATATTCGGAGTCCTATGGCGACCGCGTGCTTAAGCGCCAACCGTGGACGCGAAAGGAAGCATTGGGCCATTTGATCGATTGGGCCATGGCGTACCAGCAATGGTTGATTTGCGCTCTGACGGAATCGAAACTGGCAGTGCCTGGATATCCGGATGAGGCCGCTGTAGCAATCCAGGGCTATGCCGATTTTTCGTGGGCTGACACCGTGGACTTATGGATGTCGCTCAACAGGCTGCTGGTGCATGTGCTGCTGTGGATACCCGAAGAGAAAGCCGGTGCGCCGTGCCGGATCGGAATCGCCGATCCGGTTCCGCTCACCGCGCTGGTGGCGCGTTACGTGGAGCGAAGCCAAGACATCGTGGGGCAGATTGCGGCCCGCCTGTAATAGTTGACAGAAGTCAACTATCTAGTTGACACTGGCAATATGGACGACGCCCGGGATCAGGTGGATGCGATACGGCGCTTCAATCGCTTTTATACCCGGCAAATCGGATTGGTCGGCAAGGGCTATCTGGATAGCCCGTTTACGCTGTCCGAGGTACGAGTGCTGTACGAATTGGCGCATCGCGACGCGCCGACGGCATCCGAGATCGCAAAGGCTCTCGGGCTAGACACTGGCTACCTGAGCCGCATGCTGCTGAGCTTTCGAAAGCGCGGGTTCCTGGCCCGCAAAACATCCGACAACGATGCGCGGCAAAGCCATCTTTCCTTGACCAAGCAAGGCCGCGCCGCGTTCGGGGCGCTAGAGGCGAAGTCCGAAGCTGGGGTGTCGAAGATGATCGAGCGTCTCTTGCCAGAAGAGCAGAATCGATTGACGGGGGCGATGGAAACCGTCGAGATCCTGCTGGGCGAGCGCGCCGAGCCGAAAACTCCGTACCTGCTGCGAACGCATCAGCCGGGCGATATGGGATGGGTGGTTCNNCCAAGCGCGAGCGCTGCTGGATTGCCGAACGGGACGGCGCGATCGCCGGGTCGGTATTCCTGGTGAAGAAATCGGATCGAGTGGCCAAGCTGCGGTTGTTGCTGGTTGAACCATCGGCGCGCGGCCTGGGTATCGGCGCTCGCTTAGCCGACGAATGTGTCCGCTTCGCCAGGCAAGCAGGATATCGCAAGATCACACTGTGGACCCAATCGAATCTAACCGCAGCCCGGCATATTTATAGCAAGGCCGGATTCCGCATTGTAAAGCGCGAGCGGAACGAGAGCTTCGGACATACGCTGGTGAGCGAGACGTGGGATTTGTCGCTCTGATTCCATCAGCCCGGAAACCACTGAGCGAAATCGGACCGAATGAATTGCTTTACGCCTTCGCGGCCTGTGAGGCGCAGCCATAGGTTGCCGTGTTCGCGCTCCACGTGCATGTCGATATCGAAGAAGGGGCAGCATAACCGTTCGCAGGCCACCCATTCGGCCACTAGCTGGAACGTCGTCGCGTCGGTTGGGAATTCAAACTCAAAGCCATCGCGAAGCTCGCGGATGCTAAGTTTGCGGGCACGTAGCGCGGGGCTTAATTCATCGAAGTGGCGTTTGCGTGCTTGCGGAGTAAGAGCGGCGCGGTCGCAAGCGAAGGGCGAGTCGGCGAAAGACGGAGCCGCCAGCGCGGCAATAACCAACAGAAAGAGCAGTTTCATCCATTGACCTCAGGATGATGCTACAGCTTCAAGTGGACTTGAAGGCAAGAACTATTTTGTAAATGTTCGGCCGAAGCTGCCCTATAATCCCGTCATGGTGCGTCCTGAAAGACGC
>PKZC01000007.1 GCA_003132905.1 Bryobacterales bacterium
AGATCGCGCCGAGCCAATAGGCGGAGACGGCCTGGATCAGCCCGATGATCAACCCGGCATAGAGCGAGCCGAGCACGCTGCCGAAGCCGCCGAGCGCCACCACCACGAACGCCGTCAGTACGAAAGTCTCGCCGACTGATGGCGACCATGGATAGGCGGTCGCCATCAAGGCGCCGGCGATCCCGGCCGTACCCGCCGACAGTCCCCAAGCGAGCGCCTGCATGCGGTCGGGCCGGATACCCATCAGCATCGCGGCATTACGATCCTCCGACACCGCCAGCAATTTGCTGCCGACGGTGGTGCGGGTCAGCAGGAGGTGCAACCCGAATGTCAGCGCGATGGCGATGAGGCCGGCGACAAGCTGCGGCACCGGCATCAAGATTCCGCCGACATTGACCGTTCCGGACAGCGAGGTCTTCGGCAACGACACGAAATTCGCCGAAAAAATCCAGAACGCCGTATAGCGCAGCAAAAGCGCCAAACCGAAAGTCGACAGGATCTGCGCCAGCACCGGCCCGCGCATCACGTGACGGATCAGCGACAGATAGATCGCAACACCGAGCACGAACAGCGCAACCGCCGCGGCGAGCACGAACACCACCGGACCACCGTTGAGCCAGACGACGACGAGCAGTGCCACATACATGCCGAGCATGACGAATTCGCCATGGGCGAAATTGATGANNTCATGCCCCAAATCAGCGTGAGACCCGAGGAAAACAGCGCGTAGATGGCCCCCAGCAGGAGGCCACCTACGATCACTTGAACAATCAACATCGACTATTTTGTCCAGCTTGCCATAGGCCATTGTAGTTTGGCGGTGCCCGCCTGGTCGGGCCAGACCGCCTCATATTTTTTGCCACGTAGCTGGATCAGATAGGTCGATCCAAGAGTGTTCTGGCCGGTCTTGTCGAATTTAACCCCCTGATACCCGATCATGAGTTGATCGGGCTTGAGGTCGGTCTGCGTCAGTGCCACACGGATCTTCTCCGGATCGGTCGATCCGGCGCGATTGATCGCGTCGGCGACTACGAAGAAGGCTTGCATTTCACGCGCGCTAATGTCGTCGAGGTCGCGACCTGTCTTGGCCTTGTACATCTCGTTGATCTTGTAGGTCGTCGATCCCGGCTTGCCGATTACCCAGGAGCTTCGGTTCATGACGCCTTGTGCAATATCGGCCACCGCCGGAATGAAGGACGGGTCGGAGAACCCGGTATCGTCGCCGATCACCATCGGCGGCTTGTAGTNNGCCTTCTCCCTCAATTGCAGGACCTGCGCGGAAACGTCGGTCGAGTTCGCGCTATAGGGGATGCGGATCGCGACCGGAATATTGGCTGCCTTTGCCTCGTCGACGATGGCGTTGCCAACCTGGGTGCCGTAGTCGGTGTTCTCGTTGACGATCGCGATAGAGCCGATCTTCTTGCCTTGTTTTTTCATGTCGGCGAAGAAGCGCATGTAGATGCGGGCAAAATCCGACGTGATTGGTGTGCTGCGGAACGTCCATTTATAGCCGCGGCCGGTGATGTTGCTTGCCACCGATGAACCGACCATGAAGGGGATGCTGTAGCGCTCTGCAACCGCCGTCGCGGTGATGCTGCATGAGGACTGATAGGCGCCCGAAAGCACATTCACCTTGTCCTGAGTGATCAGGCGTATCGCCAGTTGCTGAGCGAGCGATGGGTTACCCTGATGATCGACGAAAACAAGTTCGAATTTGGCGCCGCCCAAATTAGGCAGCCCCGCGGTCTTGGCGAACGGCAGATCACCCAATTCGGGGTGCGCATTGTTGACGATATCGGCGGCAACTTCGTCGGCGGCCTTGATGGCTTGGCCGGCCGCGGCCGCGTTGCCGGTAAGCGGCCAAATGAATCCGATTTTTATCGTCTCGGTGGCGTTTGCATGGCTGGCGGCGTAGAGCGCGATCGCAGCCGTACCGGCCGCTGCGAATAGCAGCCATGATCTATTCAACATTGTTTTCCCCCCGGCTTCAGGTTAATTATTGAATGAATTTCACGGAAACGACCGGATCGAACGATCCAGCGTTGTATCGTGACATGTCCTCAATTAAATTAGAGATTCCCACATAAATTACCCCATGAAAAACAAAGCACCAAAATTGCTAGGCGCTTTGATCTGAATCAAATACCTGATCGGAACCTTCGCAAAGAGTCGTCGGCTTGACAGTGGTTATCAGCCTGACATCGGCGATGTATCTGATCGCCGTGCCCGAATCGCGGAAGTTAGACGAGGCAAGGACGCGGCTGAGTTGATGGCGAAATGCGTGGCGAACGCCGCTGCGAACAAGTGAGCGCGCGAACGCGCCGACATGGAGGTATCCGCGATGGATTTATGCGTCGCCAGTGATAGCGGGACCACGTTGAGAATCCCCTACGAGACCACGGATGACCGGGGCAAGTTTCTGGATCTTAAGATCGGCAGCAAGAACTTGGTCCAGTCCTTCATTCCCAGCGAACAACCGCCTCTGGTGGACCTGATGGGCGATGTGGCGAAGGCGGTCGAGAATCCTATCGGTGGGAAGA
>PKZC01000254.1 GCA_003132905.1 Bryobacterales bacterium
CGCGAGGGAAATGATGCGGTGACGATGAACGGTCAGGAAGTTGTCCGGCATCACAATGAGGCCGACGTTCGGCTCGCGCGCCAACTCGGTCATGCTGCGTTCGATCTCGGCCGGCATGCTCACTTTCATGGGGATCGCCTCGACGGCGAAAGACGGGGCCGCCACTTCAAATGGACGCAGGTAGAACAATCCGTTGCTTACGCCCGTATCGGGGTTGAGCATGATCGCAACGTGGGTGAGATTCGGTGTGATCTGCTTGAGTATCGTAAGCAGTTTGCCGGTAATCGTGGCGTCCAGATTGGTGAAGCCTGTGGCGTTGCGGCCCGGCCGGGGTATGCTTGCGGCAAAACCGCTGCCGACCGGATCGGCGACGACGACAAATACGATTGGAATGTTTTTTGTTTCCTTTATAAGATTCCTGACAACGGGAGTGCTGTGGCCGACAATGACGTCGGGCCGAAGCTCAACCAGCTCTTTCGCAAGTGCATGCATGCGGTTGGCATCGCCTGCGGCAAAACGATACTCGATGCGAACGTCCTGCCCAAGGCTCCATCCCTCCATCTCAAGCCCCTTCTCGAAAGCCTTGATGCGGGCTTGAGCTTCCACATCGTTTGCCAACCCCATCAGAAACCCAACGGTCCGAATGCCAGCGGACTGCTGCGCCCGCGACGGGATAGGCCATGCCGCGGCCGCGCCGCACAAGAATGCCAAGAAGCGGCGTCGCCCAATGCCCATTACCATCCGCCCCTCGATTCGGGTGAAACCAGCACGGTCACCGATTGTGAGAACGGGATAACTTATATCGAGTACTATATGCGTGACAGGTCTCCGAGTACCTGTCGCAGATTGCCACGTGTGCGACTTTTTTGCCACGCAGTCATCGCTACTGTCAGCAATGGGGTGGGCCGGGGCCCTGCATGCCATGATTAAGATGGAATGATCCACGCAGGCGGTTGAGGTCGCGTCAGCGACCTTTTTCTACTCTGGGTTGCAGACTATTCAATATCAGTTCGGAGCGAGAGTAACGGAATATGAGGTCCCTGGTACAACGCGGTTGCGATTGGGAGCTTTCTCCATGTGCGCAATTGCGCGTTCACGACCCCGATGCACGCGATGCTATTCGTGCTCTGACTGGCTGATCGGATGGAACCAGTGGCGAATCAAGAGGAAGTTGACCGGGCGGTTGTCCCCGGTCTGATCCGCGGACGGCTGTTCCCCAAATATGTTGCACTGTTTCTTGCCGTCGTAGGCTTGGCGCTAGTCCCCAAGGGCCTTCTGGATATTTGGTTCTCCTATCAGGAACAAAGGACCCTGCTAGTTCGCATTCAAAGCGAACAGGCGAAATCAGCCGCGGAGAAGATCGGCCAATTTGTCAAGGAAATCGAAGGCCAGATGGCCTGGGCGACCCAGCTGCCATTGCAGGCGAAGATGGACAACGAATGGCGGTTCGATGCGGTGCGCCTGTTGCGACAGGTTCCGGCGCTAACCGAAATTGCTCACCTTGATGGCAGTGGCCGGGAGCGATACCGCATGTCGCGGCAANNGCAAGCGATGGATGTGATCGGCAGCTTGCGCGATTTTTCACGGGATCCCATTTTCATCAAGGCGATGGCCAACAAGATCTATTACGGGCCAGTATATTTCGTTCACAAATCTGAGCCGTACATGACGCTTGCGGTGGCCGGCGTCCAGCGCGATTTCGGCGTGATCGTCGGGCAGGTGAATCTAAAATTCATTTGGGACGTGGTGTCGCAAATCAAAGTTGGCCGCCACGGCGTAGCTTATGTTGTCGATGCGCAAGGACGGCTCATCGCACATCCGGATATTAGCCTTGTGTTGCGNNCGCCGCTCTATGACACGCTAATTCGCTCCGGGCTCCTGCTTCTTGTGGGTCTGGCGTTGGCATTTCTCGCCGGCCTGTTCCTTGCCCGTAGAATGGTCGTGCCGATACGCACCCTCAGCGACGGCGCCGCACGGATCGGCAGCGGCGATCTGACTCAACGCATCGCGATCAGGACTGGTGATGAGCTAGAAGCGCTTGGGGATCAATTTAACAGCATGGCGGCCCAGCTGCAGGACTCGTATGCCACGCTTGAACGCAAGGTCGAGGAGCGGACGCGCCAGCTTGAACTCGCCAACCTTGCGAAATCCCGTTTCCTGGCGGCGGCGAGTCACGACCTGCGGCAACCTTTGCATGCGCTAGGTCTGTTCGTCGCGCAATTGTGCGGCCGGACGCGCGCCGATGAGCGGAAGCGGATCATCGCGGGCATCAATGCGGCGCTGTCCGCGATGAATGAACTTTTCAATGCGCTACTGGACGTGTCCAAGCTGGACGCCGGCGTGCTGACCCCTAAATTCACAGAATTTCCCATCGCGCAACTGCTTAAGCGAATTGAAACCACCTTCGCTGGGGTGGCACGTGAAAAAGGACTATCCTTGCGCGTCGTTACCAGCGGCGCTTGGGTGTGCAGCGACTTCATTCTGCTTGAGCGGGTCGTGTTCAATCTTGTGTCCAATGCGGTCCGCTACACCGTCNNGTTTTACCGCCTTAGTAAACACGATCGTGATCAACGGGGAGGTCTCGGCCTCGGCCTTGCCATCGTCGACCGTCTGTGCCGCCTCCTTAACCACCCGATTGAACTGACTTCCAACTTAGGCAAAGGCTCTTGCTTCTCTGTCGCGGTGCCGATGGTTCGCGCACATGCCGAGATCGTCAAACCACCGATTTTAGTCCGAAGCCGGTTCAATGTATCCAACGGCAAGCTCGTCGTCGTGATCGATGACGATCCCCTTGTGCTGGATGGAATGGGCGGGCTAATTAGAAGTTGGGGCTGTCATGTTGTCACCGGAAGCACCGACAGCGCAGCGCTTGCTGGATTGGCCGAATACGATCATCCGCCCGATGTGATTATTTCGGACTATCATTTGTGCGATGGAAAAACCGGCATCGAGGTGATCACGCGGTTGCGCAGTGCGCTGTCAGCTCCGATTCCTGCATTTCTCATGAGTGGTGACACCAACCCTGAGCCGCTGCGCGACGCCCAAGCGAACGGTTATCCTCTGCTACACAAGCCGGTGGACCCGATGGCACTGCGCGCCACGCTCACCCAAGTGCTAAAGAAGCGGCGGGTCGCACATGCCCCTTTGGAAGTGTGAAAAGCGACGAGCAGCGCGGTGAAACATCCAAAATAGAAATAGAATTCATGGTTTGGCGACTGCGGGAAGCTTCCACCCCAATTGGTTGGCGGCAATTACCGCCTCGGTACGGTTGCTGACCTTCAACGCCCTGAGAATTGCGGTGACATGATTTTTCACCGTGGGCTCCGCCAAATTGAGTATCCGGCAGATCGTCTTATTATTTTTGCCCTGCATCACGAGCGCGAGTACGTCCAGCTGACGAACGGTCAGCCCGACATCTGCGGGCGAAACCCGAGATCGATCGCCGCCGTGCTGCCTCAGCGCAGAATTTGACAACTCCTCGCGCGCTAGAATCTCCGGGGGAATATATATGCCCCCCGAAATTACCAACCGAAGGGCATTGAGTATCACGTCGCCCTGGGCAGATTTTGGGATGTAACCGAGCGCGCCCATATCGAGCGCCTTCATGACAATGGCAGGGTCTTGCACGGCCGATAGAACCACAATCGAGGCCGCCGGATAACGTTCGCTCAATTCCGCAAGGACTGAGAAACCGTCGCGATCGGGCAGCGTCAAGTCAAGGAGTATAAGGCTGATGTCCGGATGATTGGCGATAACCTGCATTGCTTGTTTGTAATTCGGCGCTTCGAGCACGACTGCATCGCGTCTTAGTTTCTTCAGCACGCCCTGGATTGCTTGACGAATCAAAACGTGATCGTCGATCACAAGAATCTTCATTACCAAGTGACCCCTCACCTGCAGGCAAGAATACCTTAGTTTTGTCGGTAACGCACCTGACCGCCGGGGTTATTCGTTAATCTGCTCTACCAAGTCGACAATCTGGCGGCGAAGCCTGCGGCTTTTGATTTGGGTGAACGTGTCTCTTCCGAAAACACTGTCCGCAAATCAATCTGCACTATACCCGGAAAACCCAAGTCAAATTCCCTGTTCCTGAACAAGAATTCCCTGTTCCGCTGAAATAATTCCCTGCTTCGTTGCGCAGGGAATTTAGCTCAAAGCCACCGAAATCATTGGGCTAGGGAACCATCTAAGCTGAGAATCGGACCTTAAATCGGAAAATTCCCTGCTCTTTTCCCTGTTAGCAGGGAATTTGGCAGTGGAGACGGGTTCGAATGCGACTGCGTCCGCCGCCAGTNNCTCGACCCCAATTCATCGGCTGACGGCCCCCTAGAAGGGCCATTTCACGCGCGGCGACGCCTCAATGAGAGGGGTTGCACGTGTCCGTACCACCGTCTGTACCACCCGATGTACCAGCCGGCGCCGCCGCGCCGGACGCCCGCAGCAGCAAGCGCTCATCGCGCAAGGGCAATGGTGGCACCGCTCCCCATCTGACCGGCGGTCCCGGCGGCTGGCGCTTCCAGATGCGCTTGCCGTCCGCGCTCATCCAGGATTCGGGACTTGCTGGGCGCGGTTTTAGGGTGAGGGCAT
>PKZC01000171.1:0-4226 GCA_003132905.1 Bryobacterales bacterium
ATCTGGTGGACCTTCGGCTGGCCCTATGAAACCAGCGCCGCGATGTCGCGCATCGTGTTCTCCGGCATGTTCGACCGGCATCCGAATCTCAGGATCGTCACGCACCACATGGGCGGCATGATTCCCTATTTTGAGGGCCGCGTCGGTTACGGCTGGGACGCGCTGGGTTCGCGCACCTCCGACGAAGATTATGTCTCGCTGCGCAAAGCCATGAAGAAGCGGCCTATCGATTACTTCCGCAACTTCTATGCCGACACCGCGCTGTTTGGCGGACAATCGGCCACCCGCTGCGGCCTGGATTTCTTCGGCGTGGATCACTGCGTCTTCGCGTCCGACGTGCCCTTTGAACCCAAGCCCGGCCTTTATATTCGCGAGACCATCCGCTGCATCGAAGGCTTGGATATCAGCGCCGCCGACAAGGCCAAGATCTACGAAGGCAATGCCCGCCGTCTTCTGAAACTCAGCTAAAGGAGCGTCCTATGAAGCTGGCACTTGGATTCGTCGTTGTTCTACTTTCCGCGCCATCATGGGCAGCCACTTGTGAGAGCCTGGCCTCGCTCGCTCTGCCGAATGCAACCATCACGCTGGCGCAACCCGTCGCAGCCGGCGACTTTACGCCGCGTGGGCCCAATTCCGCAGGACCGCCGCCTCCGGTGGCGTATAAGGATCTGCCCGCGTTCTGTCGCGTTGCAGCCACTTTGAAGCCGACCAGCGACTCCGATATCAAGATGGAAGTTTGGCTGCCCGCCTCCGGATGGAATCGCAAATTCCAGGCGGTGGGCAATGGCGGCTGGGCCGGCGTGATCAGCTACAGCGCCATGGCGGAAGCATTGCACGATGGTTATGCCACGTCTTCCACCGACACCGGGCACGTCGGCGCTACAGGCAGTTTTGCGATGGGGCATCCCGAAAAGCTGGTAGATTTCGGATATCGAGCGGTCCACGAAATGACGCTCAAAGCCAAGTCCGTGATCGACGCCTTCTATGGCGCTGCTCCCCGGATGTCTTACTGGAATGGATGTTCCACCGGCGGCCGGCAAGGCCTGAAAGAAGCGCAGCGATTTCCAGACGATTACGATGGCATCGTAGCGGGCGCTGCCGCTAATCCACGAACGCATCTATCGTCCTGGCAGATCTGGCTGGCGCAGGGCGTTCTCGATCCGCACAATTACATTCCGCCCAGCAAATACCCCATCATCCACAAAGCCGTCATCGAGGCCTGTGATGCTGCCGACGGAGCGAAGGATGGCCTGCTCGAAGATCCAACGCGCTGCCACTTCGATCCCAAGACTATCGAATGCAAAGCGGGCGATGAACCCACCTGCCTTACCGCGGGACAAGTAGAAGCCGCGAAGAGAATGTACACGGCTCCCAGAAATCCCCGCACGAATCAGCCGGTCTATTTCAATGTTGAGCCCGGCAGCGAACTAGGCTGGAGCATGTTAGCTCGCGGCCCGGAACCTTTCTCCGCCGCAACCGATCAATTCCGCTATGTCGTATTCAAGAATCCCGATTGGGACTGGCATACACTCAACCTCGATAGCGACGTGGCGCTGGCCGACAAGATCGATAACGACACCATCAATGCGGCCGACCCCAACATCAAAGCATTTCTCGCTCACGGCGGAAAGCTGCTGATGTACCATGGCTGGGCCGATCCGGGCGTCCCTCCGCTCGCCAGCGTCAACTACTACAAAACCGCCGTGGACACCTTGGGCGGCGAAGCCAAAACCTCGGATTCGATTCGTCTGTTCATGGTGCCTGGAATGGGCCATTGCGGGGGCGGCGAAGGCCCGAACAACTTCAATATGATGAGCGCAATGAGCGCCTGGCGCGAGGACGGTCACACACCCGAGCGGATCCTCGCAGCGCACCGTACCGCCGGTAAGGTGGATCGCACACGGCCGTTGTGCGCCTATCCGCAGGTCGCCAGGTACAAGGGAACCGGTAGTATCGACGACGCCGAAAATTTCACCTGTGAGACCGCTGGAACAAAATAGTCCGGCCAGTCGCCGGCGGGCGNNGCCGGAGGCTTGTCCCACGGCTATTTCGCTTTTTTCTGCTTCTGTTGGCCGACGCGGACCTTGAAGTGTTGCAGCTTCGCTTCCTGAAACGCCTTATGATCGTGGCGAGCCACGACATCGTTGAGATAAGCGTCCACACTGGCGTCCTTGGGCAGGACGGCCATGACGGTGAAGCTCTCATTGCAGGACGGGCAGAATGGGCGAAAACGCTTGACGTTGGGGATTGCCATACATCTCTAGAATATCACACGAACTCTGCCTTCTTACGCCGGGTAGTGTCTGAAATCACCATGCGTAGGTCGATTCGCCGGTTCACCCGGTTGACGAACGGCTTCAGCAAGAAGTGGGAGAACCACTGGGCCGCACTAGCGCTGTACTTCGCGTTCTACAACTTCTGCCGAATTCATTCCAGCATTCGCGTGACGCCCGCGATGCAGGCTGGCATCACCGATCACGTTTGGGATCTGGCGGAATTGCTGGACTGAGTTAGTTTGACTTGCCTCAAAAGGGGGCGGGACAATAGGGTTATGGAAAGTCTCACCATTTCTCCTCCGCTGCAAGACAGCAAGAGAGGTGAACTCATGACGAGGCTTTTTCGTGAGCTTCAGGTTGCGCGATTTAACGAGTTGTATTATCAACGTCGCGCAAGATGGTTCCATTTTCAAGCTACTTCTGCAAACGTCATTGCAGCACTGGCAGCCAGCGTGGTGCTCGCTAATCTTCTAGCGGCCAATAACAACAAACTGTTCGGCTGGGGGCCGCTTGTTTGGCAGATCTTGACCTTTTTGGCCGCAATCTTCGCGGCCATAGGCCCCGTTCTCGGCATCGAGAGCAAGATCGGTCAGATGGAAAAAGCTGCCTTGGGTCACTCGATTCTCAAAGATCGATTACAGCGCCTTCTCAGCGACCTAAAAGGTTCCGACCTTGAGGAGTCGCACCTTGCGAGAGACCGTGAAATAGACGCGTTTGGTTCGGCTCTTACGGCGCTCGATGAAGCTCCATCGGAAAGGCTGCGGGAGCAATGCTGGAAAGAGACTCTCAAAGAATACCCGTCTGAGCAGGCGTGGTTTCTTATATGACAATTAGCGCGGATCGCCGTGCACCTCCTCCACCGCGACCGATTCCACCTCTTCATAAGGGCGGTCAAGTGCCTTCTCGCCCTGCACCTCCTCCGCCACCTCCTCCTAGAAATCCTTAACCATCAACGCAGATTTCAGAACAACCTTACGCCGCCCGCTGCGCAGCCACCCATCAGCGCTTCGACGTATGACTAATTACCCAGACTTGAGTAATATAGAGTCAAGCGATGAGCCACGACGGAACTCTGCGCAGGCACGATCGAGCCGAAAAATCGTCCCCCATCCAGCTCGTTTGGAAGGATCGAACGGGCGTGGACAAGTACGTCACGGGCCGCACCTTGGACATTTCTCCCTCGGGCTTGCGTATCGAAATCTCTGAGCAGATCGAGAAGCAGACCTACGTAACGATGCAGTGCGCGGCCTTGGATCTGCACGGCACGGCGTCGGTCCGCAGCTGCGTTCGCAAAGGAATGAAACACATCGTGGGCCTGGAGTTCAGCGGCGGCCTGAAGTGGAAACCCAAGACCGAAGAATAGAGTGCTGGGCGATCAAGCCTCTCCAACTCACCGCGATTCTCGGCCAGGATTGCACTTCGCCAATCGAAACTTACGATCCAACTCATTTCGAAATCCGATTGCCATTTGCGGTCACCTGCGGTAACAATAAACCTTATGCCCTACCGCGTTGTATGGGCGGCATTCCTTGCGCCTGCTTTGGCGCTCGCCCAGTCCGTCCCTCCCACAACCGAAACCCGTCTCGCCAATCTAGAGGTTGCCGTAAAATCGGCGCAAAGCGCCGGTGACAACGCCTGGATGCTGATGAGCGCGGCGCTCGTGCTGATGATGACCGGCCCCGGCCTGGCTTTGTTTTACGGCGGACTGGTCCGCCGCAAGAACGTTCTCAGCACCATGATGCACAGCTTTATATTGATGGCGATCGTTACCGTCATCTGGGCCGTGGTCGGCTACAGCCTGGCGTTCGGCGAAGGCTCGCTTTTTATCGGAGACCTGCGCTACTTGTTTTTGAACAACGTCGGCGCCGCCCCCAATGCCGATTACGCCGCCACTATTCCGCAACAAACCTTCATGATCTATCAGCTGATGTTCGCCATCATCACGCCGGC
>PKZC01000171.1:4240-4384 GCA_003132905.1 Bryobacterales bacterium
CGGTGGTGCACATCAGCTCCGGCGTATCGGCGCTGGTGTGCGCGCTGTATTTGGGCAAGAGAAACGGCTACAGGTCGGAGCCGATGAAGCCGCATAGTCTGGTGCTCAGCGTCATTGGCGCTTGTTTGCTGTGGGTGGGCTGGT
>PKZC01000174.1:0-8498 GCA_003132905.1 Bryobacterales bacterium
ACATAAAGCGTCTGTGTGTCTAAACCGGATAAGCACGATTCGACAGTTAAACCGGATGGAACCCGAGAAATTGGCCGATTTCCTCGACCATTTCGATTATATGCTGGACGTCAGCGGGCTCGAAAAGCGGGCCAAATCGGTCCAAAGGCTGCCTATGGGCGAGGAATCTGAGCCGGAACCCGAGGAAGATGCCGAAAAGCCTGCGGAACCCGATGCCAAGGTGTCCCGGCCTCAATTCGGGGCCAAGGCGGCGGCCGAGGTCGGCTAAGGTGGGGCTCGCGCTCGACCTATTCAGCGTTACCGGGGCGGCCACAGAGGCCGTCCCGTTCGTTTCCGTGAGTATGGCTGGGCCACCGTGCGGGAAGGGCCGCCCACGCTTCCGCTGGGTGCCTCCTGGGGCCAACGGGAGGCCTGGATTCGTCCATACCTATACCCCGGCGCAGACGGTATCGATCGAAACGGCCCTAAAGTGGAAGGGGAAGGCCGCCATGCGCGGTCGGCCGCTCCTGGAAGGCCCACTGGCGGTTCGGCTGTTTGCCATGATGCCGGTTCCACAAAGCTGGCCGAACAAACGGCGGGATGCGGCACTCACTGGCCTGATTTTCCACACCAGCACGCCCGATGGTGACAATATTTTCAAGCTGGTTTCAGATGGGCTTAATGGCGCGGTTTACGTGGACGATAAGCAAATCGTGCGCCACGCGGTATTCAAGGAATACGCTGAGAACCCCGGCGTAATCATCGAGATTTACAAACTGGATTGAGAACGCTGAAATGCTAGATCGAGCGCACCGCAATGGGCTAACTGCCACTGGCCGCGCGCCATTGTCAGAGCGTGGCGATGATCTCTATGAAACGCCACCGGAAGCCGTCCGCGCGCTTCTAAAGGTCGAGCGATTGCCGGAGAGTATTTGGGAGCCCGCCTGCGGTCCTGGCAGCATTGTTAATGTTCTGCGCAACGCCGGTCATCGCGTCTATGCGACCGATCTCGTCGATTATGGTTGCCCGGATTCGGAGAGCCGTTTTGATTTTCTGATGGAACGCACGCCTGGATTTCACGTCGGTGCCATCGTCACCAATCCACCATTCAAGCTCGCGCATCCGTTCGTGGTTCACGCGCTGACGCTTTGCCCGAAGGTCATCATGCTATTGCGGTTGGCCTTCCTTGAAGGATCAAGCCGAGGGTCAATTCTAGACGGCGGCCATCTCGCGCGCGTGCATGTCTTTCGCAATCGCTTGCCGCGGATGCACCGGGCCGGTTGGACTGGGAAACAATCGTCGTCGTCAATCGCCTTTGCCTGGTTCGTTTGGGATCTCGCTCACAAAGGCCACACCGAATTGCATCGGCTATCGTGGGACCGCTCTAGTGTCCCCTCTGCCGCCTGACCACCATTAGTGGCGTCTGCGATTATATCAGACACAACATCTAGATTCCACACCATTAGTAGATTAGCCATGCCAAAAAATCTACATATAGACGCACCAAAACCGTCCATCATTTGTTCTTATTCTACTAAATGTAGTGGTTTTCTACCTTAGACACTAGATATAGTGGGTACGTATTATGGAACATCTTGGTACAATCAGCCCTAGTGGGAATGGGATTAAAGACCGACCCACTATCCCTAGGGGGTATCGCCTTCGACCAGGCACATCATTTTGTGTGACTTGACAGCCTATTTTTGGCGCTATCTCCTACGCGCGGTTCCTCCCCACCGAAGATTCTCCAAGCGTCGAAGATCATCAGTTGATCTCTGGTCTTGATACCTTCTGCCACTGAAAGCCTCTGCCTCGCTGACGAGCCGAGAAGGAGGGCGGTAGTTGTTGAAGGGCGATAAAAATGGGGAAATGGGATTAAATTCATGGCCATAGAATTATGGGATCACCAGAAAGCGGCGCTAGACGCCCTGCGGTTATCGGTGCGGCAGGGGGTTAGGCGGATAGTGCTTCAAAGCCCGACAGGCAGCGGAAAGACAAAGATTGCGGCGCAAATTGTCGACGGTGCGCTTAGGAAAGGCAACCGCCTAGCGTTTGTCGTGAGCAGCATTTCACTGATTGACCAGACGCTCGAATCGTTTGCGAGCGAAGGTATTCGTGGCATGGGCGTGATTCAGGCAAACCACGAGGCTACCGACTGGGCGCAGCCGGTGCAGATTTGCAGTATTCAAACACTGAACAAACGCGGGAAATTTCCAGCGGCTCAGGTCGTTGTTTATGACGAGTGTCATTCTCTCCACAAGACACACAAAGATTGGATCACTCATCCGGAGTGGACGAATATTCCATTTATAGGATTGTCGGCTACGCCGTGGGCAAAAGGACTTGGAAAGTATTTTGATTCCTTGTTGGTGGTCGATACGACGCAGAATTTAATCGAAAAAGGATTACTGTCTAAGTTCAAGGTTTTTGCTACCGGGCATCCTGACTTGACCGGCGTCAAGATCGTGGCTGGCGATTACCACGAGGGGCAATTGTCGGACGCTATGCAGAAAGGATCATTGACGGCGGATATTGTCAAAACGTGGCAGTTGCGCTGGGGCAAAGACAAGACGCTAATCTTTGGTGTTGATCGGGCTCATGCCAAATCGCTGCAGGAGCGGTTCACGGATAGCGGGATTAGCTGCGCCTACCAGGACGCGCTAACCACTACGCTTGAGCGGGCCGAGATAAAGCGACAGTTTCACAATGGCGAGGTCAGGGCGATATCGAACGTCGGCACATTAACGGTCGGGGTCGACTACGATGTTCGGTGCTTGATACTGGCGAGGCCGACGCGCTCTGAAATCCTTTACACGCAGATTGTAGGCCGTGCGCTCAGAACGGCGCCGGGAAAGGACTTTGCGATTCTGTTGGACCATTCCGACACGACGCAAAATCTTGGTTTAGTCACCGACATTCATCATGAGCATCTCTCCGGTGGTAAAACTCCGGAGGTCGAGCGGAAGTACAAAAAGCCATTGCCGAAGCCATGTCCAAAATGTGCATGTGTTTTACCGCGAGTTGCCGGTGTCTGCCCAAATTGCGGTGAAGAACTAAAGCCTCATGTCTCGGGCCTCGTTGAGATCGATGGCGAGCTTGTCGAGGTCACAGCGGCCGGCTATCGCGCTGATAAGAAGTCGAGGACGAATAGGACAACTGCCACGATAGAAGAGAAAGCCAGATTTCTTGCAGGCTTGAAATATATCGGGATTGAGCGAGGATACAAAAGCGGATGGTCGGCTAATCAATATCGGTTGAAATTTACCGTATGGCCGGATCACAGTATTCAGGACGTTGCGCCATCCGCGCCGACGATGGAGGTAAAAATGTGGGTGCGCTCATCACAAATCAGATGGGCTATGTCTAAGAAGAAAGAACATCATCAATCGGCTAATTGATGACGGAGCAGAAAACTATCTTGATGCAGACTGAGCCGCGTTTTGCTCATCAGCAGGGGTGCTGTTGTTGGTCGTGCATCCGAGAATTACAGCGATGGATCACGGCGACCAATTATGATCGAGAATTGCGCAGAGCGGCAGAAAATAAATGGAGGGTTAAGTCAATGACATTTACAATCTTGCAACAGATTGAAGAAGCCGAACGCGAAATAAAAATGCGGATAAGCGTCTATCCTCGATGGGTCGGAAGTGGGAAGATGAAACAGGACGAAGCCGATCTTCACTTGGCTCGGATGAAATCAATCCTGAAAACCTTGGAGTGGATACGAGATAACGAGGCCACGATTAAAGAAAAGTTTGCGAGTTCAAAAACATTGGAAGAGGTCGCACCATGATATTTGACAACCTCGCTCCGCTTGCTCCTAGCGATAGAATGCTCGGGCTTGCGCTAATGCGGTTTGGCAGAATGATCGAGGATGGCGTTGCGATTGTGCCAGAGCAGCCGCATGGCTGGCCTCGCGGTAGTTTCCGAATGGCGGACTCTTCGCTGCGTCAGATGTATCCGGCTTTCAACGAAAAGCAGGCAATGGAATCATTGTGGCGTGCTGGCCGACAATACACCAAGGGCAATCTGACGGCCGAGGAATTCGCGGAGATTGATCGGCGGTGTAATCTGGTACTTTCGGTCAAGCCGGATTAACGCTGGTCTGCACCGGGGCTGGGGATCAGCCTCGGTGCCATCTTTCCTCAAATGCAGCGGGAATTATTAACATGAACTTCTGGACAGAATCGCAAAAAGCATTTGTGAAAGAAAAATGGGAAGCGGGCATTAGCGCAGGGACTATCTCTGCCGAGCTCGGCACCACTCGCTCCGCCATTATTGGATTGGTTCATAGGAACCATTGGATCACGCCGAACACCATCGCAAGTCGCACAAGTCACAATCCGAGAGAAAAGAAGGAACCTCGGCAAGTGCCCTACAACATTCAGCGGGCCTTGGAACGTGGCAATAGTCCATCACCGCAGCCGCCGCTCGAACGTGATCCGGCACCGACTGTCGATGACTTGGCGATTCCTATGGAGCAACGCCGCACGTTGATGGATCTCACGAGTAAAACATGCCGGTTCCCTGTGGGAAATCCTGGCAGCGCAAATTTCTTTTTCTGCGGAGCCGAGCCTATGGAAGGTCGGCCTTATTGCCGCGCGCATTTCCTGCGGGCCACTCAGCCACTACGGTACAATCCTCCGCAGCCGCACTCGTTTAGCTNNGACAAAATGGTGAAGTACCGCGCTCTCGCTGGCGATCTATGCGATGCGATCTTGGTCGATGATACGGATCGCGGCGCGACCATCGACGTCACATTTCCGAATAGCTCGGAGCGGTTGATGCTATCGCGGATTCCGATGGTGGTGGCCGATGACGGGCGCCGCGGTATTTGCTTTCCGGCGGGGCCTGCGTGAGCAAGGCGACCTTTGACCTTGACGCGATTCTCTCCGAAATAACCGGCGGCGAAATATCTGCTGCGGTGGTCGAAGTTAGTCGGCCCACGAATGACGGCACCATGCGCGGCCGGTGCCCGACCTGCGGTAAGTTCGCCAACGCCTCGATTGCCGTTGAAGTCGTGGAAAAGCCGGAAGGTCCGGCGCCGAAGTTGGTGCCGTGGAAGCGTAGGCACCGCTCTGGTCGTTCCAAGGGGAAAGCCGATGAAACTGCCAGCCCACAGCGTCCATCGCTACGTGCGGCTCGCCGACGCGCTAGAATTCGTGCGGCTGGGGTGGCTCCCATTGCGGACCCTTGAAGGCACTCACCACGGCCAGTGGGCTGTACACTGTTGCTGGCTGTGCCTCTGTCCGCCCCGCTGCCTATCTGCAGCGATATGGTGAGGCATTGATCGGCTATTCCGTGGGGCGCTGGCCTTTAGCGGGCTTCCTGTGTGCTTTTGGCGGCTTTTTGGCGGGGATAGCCTCAATCTTCGATTTCAACTCATCAGTGGTCGCCCGCTTTGATTTGTGGGTCTGCTGGTATCGGGCTTCCCGCTGGGCACGGAGGGCGAGTTCTCGTGGTCCAATCGACTGCCCCATTATCGCACCGTGGCGCAGGTGTAGCTCGGGAGTGGCCCATTCCACCGGCAGGTGACGGGCTGGTGGCTGGCAAATGCCAAAATCCCGATCACTGTGGCGATCAGTGCGGTGCCGAGGAAGCGGGTGGCTGGTGTATTTTTGAGCATGGGGGATTAGCTGGTTGATGGGTTTAACTTGTTGATGAAGATCGCAAAAGTGGTATTTTCTTCCAGCAACCGCTCAATTTCGTTCGCGGCCTCCGCCATATCGGCCACAGTTCGCTTGACGTCGAGATCAGCCGGTCTGCCTCGCGTCATTCCGCTGGCGTGATAGGCAGGATTGCGGAGGCGTTCGACTAAAGTCATCGGCTTATCGGTCATTTGCGGCCCTCAATTGCGGACAACAAACATGCTGCGGTGGATGCACAGCTTGGCTCCGTCCAGATCAAACCGGATGATAAACCATTCTGGCGTCGGCGTTCCTTCGCCTTTGCGCGGCTTCACGATAATGCCAGTTTCGCTGTGCTGATAGAGGGTGCGGACTTTGGTTCCGATGGTCATGGTTGCCCTCAATCGTTGGTGTGCAGTGAAAAATCGGTGGGGCAATGGCCTTCGACCATCTGATCGGCGCGGTCGACCAGCACATAAGCCGCATCGTGCATCCACTCGGCCAAAAGCTGAAGTCGTTTTCCCGTGCTCACCCGCATCCATTCTCGGCGTGGCGGTGTGTCGATCTTCTCGACATCGCAATCCTCAATGCCAAGGGCGCGCGCCAGCATCCGGCAGGCGTCCTGCGGCTCGGCAAGGATCGCGGCGGTAAAGATTCGGTTTTCGTTGGAAATTGGGGCGTTGGTCATGGTCGTGTTCTCCTGACGGGGAAACCCGCAAACGGATAATGCGCTTTCTATCCCGGCTGTCAAGCGAGATTTTGTTAGCTAGGAAATGCCCATAAACCGGCCACAACTGCGATTAGTGCGGTGAATAGCGCAAGGCTTACTAGCGTTGCGGCTTCTTGGGCGATGAATTTGCCGATGGCCTGGTCGGCGTGGCGCTTGGGCGCGTGTTCGTTGCACATAAAGCCGTCTTTAGTGCATCCGCAGGGTAATTGTTGCATTGGGCTCTCCTTGGTTGGAGGCCCACAATCGCGGCAAAACCTTAACAAATTGTTAGTTCGTGGCCATTATGCGAGCCAAGGCGAGCTCGCGGTCTAAACCGGCCATAATCGAAGGGGAGGCCATTCGTTCGAGGAAGGTTCGGTGTGCCACGATGGAATCGGCGTATTGGCCCAAGATGCAGCAGACTGTCTCCCGGCCTAGTTCGGTCAGGGCACTGTGGGTTGGCGCCGAGACGTTGTGATTGCCCTTGGAATTGGTCCAAAATATCAGATCGTACCTCTTGAGAACGACCCGGCTTCCTTCCCGCGGACTGCTCCGGTCGATCTGGTTTGGCCCATTGGCGTGTTCGATTAAAAGGTCACGCTGCGAAACTTTCAAAATAGACGCTAATTGGGTTGGTCCGACTGCCATGGCTTTGTTCCTCTTTTTTGACGCCTTCGGTGCATAGTCGGGTTTTCCCGCTTGGAAGTCAAACTGGGGCATGCTATCAGTTTTGCATGGCCTATCAGTTCCCTCTCTCCTGCGGAGATTAAAATGGCAAATGCCCTAGTTGGAACCGTCGTCGATATGCCGATGGATTTTACCGTCATTGCGCAAAGCCCGAAGGAAATGGAAACCGCGCAGCGGTCGCTGATCCTGTGGGCGGCTCGCAAAATCCAAATGGTCAAGAACGAGATTGACGAAGCGCGAAAGCAATTTGAACTGCATAAGCAGAACAAATGGAACGTGGACGGATGGCGCGGGCAAATCCTGAAACAGGAACGCCGCGCCGAGTTTTATCGCAAGATCAAGATGGCGCTGGAGGCTGGATATTACATCGTTCCGCCTTTCCCGATGGACATTTTTGCCATTCGGACCAAGCGCGCAAAGCCTCACCAATATATGAGTGGCAATCACGACAATCACAATCAGCCAGCCGAGATCCTAGCTGTTGGCGAAGGCCGCTATGTCGATCCGCGTCCGGTGCGCGCTAGCTTCCAAGATATTGAAACGCGACAAGGCAAAGAGGTTGAGGTCACAAAATATTTTGCGACAGAATATCAGGACGTGGATTTCCCATTCAAGCTTGCTCGCGCCGAGATTCGGACACTGACCGATCAAGCAATGGAGCTAAAGGTATTCGACCGCATGGGTGTCCTCCCGCGCGTTCGTAATCCTGATCCAATCGTCTGCGGTCAAATTCTCGTTCCAGACAAACCATTCTGGTGTGGGAGCGAAGATCGTCAGGCCGTCAATTTTTTCGTCGCGTGGTGGCTCGACACCAAGACGCTGTGAGAGCGCAATCTTAAAGGGGATTACAATGTCTGACCGATATGTTGTGATTGATACTGAGGGCACGGGTCTGTTTTCCTACAAGGATGCAGCCGACGCGCCAGGCCAGCCTCGGGTAGCCAGCGTGGCTATGATTTTCCTCGATAGCGAGATGGGCGTCAAAGAGGAATTCTTCACGCTCATCAAACCGGAAGGCTGGACCTTCGACGACAACTCGGACGCTGCGAAGATCAACGGTCTTACGCAGGCAAAGCTTGACTCGGAAGGTGTGCCGATTAGCTCGGTGCTCGCGCGCTATACCGATGCGGTGAAGGCGGGTTATGTCATGGTAGCTCACAACGCACAGCACGATTTGAAACACATGCGGGCCGAGCTTCGCCGGGCTCAAATGGATGATATGTTTATGGTCACTCGCAACATTTGCACCATGCGCGCCATGACCGATGTCTGTCAGTTGATGCCGGCGAACGGTCGTGCCGGTTTCAAATTCCCAAAGCTGGCCGAGGCATTGGCATATATCGGCGTTCCGGTTGCGGACGAAGGGGCTCACGCTGCAATGGGCGATGCGCGCGGTGCCTTGGAAATCACGCGCTGGCTGGCCAAGAATCAGATGTTGCCGCAAGCTGGCGTGCATCTGGCGAAGAAGAAGCCCGATCTGGTGCCGACGCCTCGGC
>PKZC01000174.1:8509-8892 GCA_003132905.1 Bryobacterales bacterium
GTTGACGATCCCAAAGTCTTGACTGAGAACGGCCACCGGATTCTCTCGCGCGGTGGTGCTGACGGCGTATCTGACGATGATCTGCTGGTACTGGAAATTCTCAAACGTGCGCCTGGAATGAACAATGCGGATTTAGAAACTTGCTTTGTCAATATCTTGATGGAGTATGGTGAGGATTCGATGAAGGCGATAAAGTCGGGCCACGTGAAATTCGAGAAAAGGAAACCGCAATAATGGGCCTCGCAGGAGACGAAAGAAACCTCGCCGCAAATGGGAGAGGATGTTTGGGCAAAGCGCCCGCCGATGAGCCGGTATTCATTCTCCGAGCACAGGACGCGCTCGCTGCCGACTGCGTTGAGCAATGGGCTATCCATGCTCGCGCT
>PKZC01000057.1 GCA_003132905.1 Bryobacterales bacterium
GGGTTCTAACACGGGCTGTTAGAGGGTGGAGCGGCCGTTGTTTTCCGGTTTCCATCGTCTGCGGAAATCAGCGCACGCGATACCCTGATCGAATTCACAGCACTGATCGGCCCGCTGCAGGTGTCGCAGGTGTTTCATCTCGATCAGATGCAGTATCAAGGCAAGCTCGAACTGTAAGAGCCTTTCATCTCCTAGACCGCTGAACGTCCAAAGAGCTTCGCCGCTCCATCCACCAGCGCCTTAGGGCCACTACTGACCAAACCGCCTCCACGATCCCGAACGGCCACGCGCCTTGCAAAAAACCGTAGATAGATGCAAGGACGCACGACGCGGAGAAAGCGAGTATAAACCAGTCGCTGCGCTTCTCGAGCGAATAAAACACTAACATTGCCGTGACGGCGAAAATTCCAAATACAGTTAATCGATCCACAAATGTCCGTTCGTCCAAGACGTTCAGTTAACGTCTAAAGAAAGTCTAACCGACGATGCTGAAAATGGAGATGCTAATTTCATAGAGAAGGGATAGATCTATTTGGAGCGCCACCTTAGGGGCATTGAACGGCTCGGGAGACCGCAAAGGTTCTAATCGTCTTCTGTCCGAAGCGAAGGGGAGTCCGGGTCAGAGGGATTACGGAAGCGGTATCCGACCCCAGGCTCGGTCAAAATGTACTCCGGTTGGGCTGGATTCGCTTCGATCTTCTTGCGCAGCATCCGCACGTAAGACCTGAGGTACTCTAGTTCGCCTCCGTATTCGACGCCCCAAATCGACCGCAAGAGCTTGACGTGTGTGAGAGGAGCGCCGGCATTCTTCATCATGAGCGTCAGAAGTTCAAATTCTTTTGGCGACAGATGAATTTCTTCTTCGCCACGCCACAGTTGACGTCTTTGAACATCCAGTCTCAAAACGCCTGCTTCCAGCACCGCGGGTTCAGGTCGAAGCTGAACTCTGGTTCGACGCAGAACGGCTCTCAGGCGCGCCGTCAGCTCGCCAAGTTTGAATGGTTTGGTGATGTAATCGTCGGCGCCTGCTTCTAACGCGCGAACCTTGTCGTCCTCGAGATCTCGAACCGTGACCATGACAATGCCAGCCTGAGGAGAGACGCCCCGAATTCTCCGGCAGGCCTCAATTCCGCTGAGGCCAGGCATGTTTATGTCGAGCAAGACGAGATCGAAAGCATGCTGCTGAACGGTGTCCAGCGCTTCGTTCCCATCGCGCGCTTCTTGCACCTCAAAGCCGCTGGCAGTGAGGGAGCTTCGCAAGGCCTTGCGAAGAGGGGTTTCATCATCGACGATTAACACGCTACTGGGCGGCAACGACGTGATGGATGTCATTTGGAACCTCCGTTTTCGGGCTCGGTAATTTCAAGGAAAAGGTAACGCTGCTATCCGTGGGCCCGCCGGTATCCAGCTCTAACTCGCCTTCATGGGCGAGGGCGATCTTACGAGCGACATAGAGTCCCAGGCCTGAGCCCGATGTGGACCGTCTTGCATCCACCCCGCGATAAAATCGCTCGAACACGAGGTGATGTTCATTGGCTGGAATGGAGCTGCCATCATTGGAAACGTGAACGGCAACGAAATCCCTTTTGCGCTGAATCCTGATACGGATGGTGGAACCAGGCTCAGAGTACTTGCAGGCGTTCTCAACTAATTGACCGAGAGCCAGCGAGAGTAATTCCACGTCTGCAAGCACCTCGGCGGACTCGTCCGGATCCGTGACGATCCGCCGGTCCGGCGATCGTTCGCCATACTGACGAGCGATCCGGTTCACTAGCGAACTAACATCGATCAGCTCCAGGCGCGGCTTGATGTCTTCTTTTTCCAATCGAGCCATGCGCAGCAATCGCGACGTAAGGCTACCAAGCCGGGTCGCCTCGCTCTCGACCGTTTCGGCCATTTCCAGTTGCGCTGGCTCCAGCGGTCCGGCCTCGCGAAGACCTCCCGCCGCGGCCAATATAGTGGACAGTGGTGTTTTGAATTCGTGCGCCAGCGCGTCCAGCACGGCCGATCGGTAAACCTCGGCTTGCTCCGCTGCGGAGGCTGCGCTGGCTTTGCGAAAGGCGCTCGTTCTTTCAAGAAACGTCGCTGTAAGCGCGGTTAAAGCGCCTGCCGTATCGGCCGCGTCGGGAAGCCCCTGAAAGCCTATGGCACCCGTCAATCTTCCGCTGAATCGAAGGCACCGAATGGAAGTCCGTGTTCCCTCCTCATCGACGTCGACGCCACGAATATAAGCATCCCGGGTTTTGTCCGCCAAGCCAAATTCTGAGTCGCCCATCATGTGGAGGGCGGTTGTTTCCGCATCGAAAATGCACATGGCCGTAACATTAAAATGCCGCCGGAATGGCTCCAGCAGCCTATGGCCCGCGGCAGTCTCTGGCTCCAGCTGAAGCAGCTCTTGCGAAAGATGATAAAGGCGATCGAGCCTATCCTTCTGTATGCGCGATGCGATGCTTTCCGTGCGAACCTTGGACACCAGTTTCGTGATCACTAGCGAGGTAAACGCGAACGACACCAAAGCCAGCATGCTGCGCGGGTTGCTCATATACAGCGAAAAGAGCGGTTCGGTGAAGAAAAAATCCAAACAAGTCGCCGAGAGGGCGGCGATGAATAAGCACGATAGAAAGTCGCCCGTTAACGACTGCAGCACCACCAGAAACAGGTACAGGGATATCGTCGACGCAAGATTCATGCCTGTCTGGAAGGCGACCGCAGTGAGAAAAATCACTCCGACACTGCCGAATGCAACGTGTTTGAGGAACGATGTTAGTGCACGCACGTATGTGTTTGTTCGGATCAACTCGCCTCTAGTTTAGCGCGAGCGTGCGACTGTTATGAATTCATAAAGAATTTATAAACACGCGGCGCATCATTCGTCACGATTGTATTTATGCCTTTTTCATGGTTTCTGCTCCACACTTTGCATTAGCAGTCCCAGTGAATGAACTGTCAGTCCGCTCCTAACCAAAATGCGACGTCTCAAGAAATCGGGATTTTGGAACGCTGCGATGTGGGGCATCACTGGCGCTAGCGGAGTAGCCGCAATCACAGCGCTTGGTATCTGGCTGCACTTGAGCCTCACGACGGCAAGCTTCTGTT
Organism: Bryobacterales bacterium; assembly: GCA_003132905.1. The sequence continues at coordinate 3,097 of PKZC01000057.1, forward strand.
TGCTCCTTCTCCTGGTGCTCCTATCGCTATCTGGATCCTTCGCTGCGTCGGCCGTAGTTGCGGTGTTAGCAGTCGCTTGCCTGGACTACTTCTTCACGGAGCCCGCGCTTTCTTTCGATGTCGGCAGCCCCTTCGATTTGGTGGGGTTGATTTGTTTCGTCGTCACGGGCCTGGTAATTACACGCTTGGTTATTAAAGTACGGACCAAAACAGAAACATCCCGATTGCAGCAGCTGCAGCTTGAACGGCTGTATGAGCTGGCTCAGCAACTGCTTGCGCTGGAACCTGAGGCAGCCAACGAGAGTAAGTCGTTAGAGCCGTTCATCGGGGTATTTGGTATCACGGCCGCTTGTGTGTTCGATGCCGTGAATGCCGAGGTTTATCTAGCCGGCCACGCAAGCGATTCGCTCGAAACGAGAACAGCCGAAGCGTTCATTCACGGCAAGGATACCGACGACGCGGGGAATAAAGTTTCGGTGCGATGTATTCGAATTGCTGGGCGGAGCATTGGGGCGATTGGTTTTGAGGGCTTGGAAGATTCCAGCCTGACAGCGGGTCCGCTGATCGCTCTTGCAGTCGCCCAAATGGAGCGAAGGCATTCTTTTGTGCATGCCAGCCGTGCCGCCGCCACCGCTCAATCGGAATCCTACCGCACCGCGATTCTCGATGCCCTGGCCCATGAGTTCAAAACACCGCTCGCCACGATTCTGGCCGCCGCCGGTGCCCTTCGGGAAGCAGACTCCATGGGCCAGTATCACCGCGAGATGGCTGAAATGGTTGAATCCGAGGCCGCACGTTTGGGCCGGCTTACGTCCCGATTGATTCGAACAGCGCGTCTAGAACGCGAAGAGATTAAACCGTGGATTGAACTGATCGACTTAGGCGCCACGATCGCGGATACCGTCGATTACTACACCAAAGTATCTTCCGGCCGGCGCATTGTGGTAGTCAAGGAATGCGATTCCAGCGAGATTCTCGCAGATCCAGAACTGCTTCGGCTCGCCGTGAGCCAGTTGCTGGATAACGCATGTAAGTATTCAGAGCCCAAAAGTACGATCACGCTCCATATCGACCGCTTGGGCGATCAAGTTGCAGTACGCGTGCTTAGCCCTGGTAATCCGATTCCTCTGAACGAGAGAAGTAAAATTTTCGACCNNGACCGCTATTATCGGGGGTCCGAGGCCCGCCGCAACGTCCCGGGCTCGGGGCTTGGTCTCTTTGTCGCTCGCAAAATCGCGGTAGCGCTAGGAGGCAATCTGGAGCTGGACGCGGAAGTGGAACCGAACGAAGGAGTAGCATTCCGGCTGGTATTGCCTACCGCCGAGAGTGAGCGTCATGACTTTGCCGCAGCAGCAGTTTAAGGTTCTCGTGGTGGACGACGAAGCGGCGCTACGTAAAGTGATCCGGGCTTCCCTGGCCGCGAGTGGATTTGCCGTCGAGGAGGCCGGTACAGGAAAAGACGCGATCAGTGTGATGCAACATAGTCGCTTCGATCTTGTCTTGCTCGATGTCAACATGCCCGGGATGAGCGGCGTCGAAGCATGCCGGCAGATTCGTGAATTAGCGCCGCACGTGGGAATCGTGATGGTGACGGTTCGCGATGCTGAAGAGGACAAGGTGCGGGCCTTGGAAGCCGGCGCCGACGATTACGTAACCAAGCCGTTCCAATTTCGAGAATTGGTGGCGCGGCTGCGGGCGGTACTTCGCCGGACTCATATGAACGGAGCCAGCGAACTCAAAGTCCTGGAGGCCGGCACTCTCAGAATGGATCTTGATCGACGGCTTCTCCGAAAGGCTGGAGAAGAAATTCGCCTTTCGCCGAAGGAGTTCGATCTTCT
>PKZC01000115.1 GCA_003132905.1 Bryobacterales bacterium
TCCGCACCGTCCTCAATCAGGCCCTCTCGCGCGCGGGCTACGAGGTGCGCTCCACGGGCAATGCCGCGACGCTCTGGCGCTGGGTCAGTCAAGGCGATGGCGACTTGGTCATTACCGATGTCGTTATGCCGGACGAAAACGCATTCGATCTGATTCCGCGCATCCGCAAGGCGCGACCCGATCTGCCGATCATCGTCATGAGCGCGCAGAATACTTTCATGACCGCGATCCGTGCGTCCGAGCGCGGCGCCTACGAATACCTGCCGAAGCCGTTCGATCTGAAGGAACTCATCGCGATCGTCGGACGCGCGTTGTCGGAACCGAAAGAGAAACGCCCGGCGAGCGCAAAGAGCGAAGAATTCGATAGTATTCCTTTGGTCGGCCGCTCGCCCGCGATGCAGGAAATCTATCGCATGCTCGCCCGACTGATGCAAACCGATCTCACGGTGATGATCACCGGCGAATCGGGTACCGGCAAGGAACTGGTCGCGCGCGCTCTGCATGACTATGGCAAGCGCCGAAGCGGGACGTTCGTCGCCATCAACATGGCGGCGATTCCGCGCGACCTGATCGAATCGGAATTGTTCGGGCACGAGAAAGGCGCCTTCACCAGCGCCGTCGCGCAACGTATCGGACGCTTTGAGGCGGCCAATCATGGAACGCTATTTCTAGATGAGATCGGCGATGTCCCGCCCAGCCTGCAGCCAAAGCTTCTGCGCGTTTTGCAGGAGCGGGAATTCGAGCGGCTGGGCAGCGCCCGCACAGTGCACACCGACGTCCGGGTGATTGCCGCAACGAATAGAGATCTTTCCCAACTGGTCGAGGAACAAACATTTCGCGCCGATCTATTCTATCGGCTCAACGTCTTTCCTATTACGTTGCCCCCCTTACGCGACAGGCGCGACGATATCCCGGGTCTGGTCCAGCATTTCGTACTAAACTCGGCCGCGGGTATGCGGCGGCCTATTCGAATTATTCCGTCCGAGGCGATGCAGACGTTGATGAGCCATTCGTGGCCAGGCAACGTGCGCGAGCTGCAGAACGTTGTTGAACGCGCAGTGATCTTGTCCGAAGATGGCGTACTACGCGTTCCCCCGCTGGAGGCCAAGCGGGATCTCGAAAGCTCCCATTTCGGCGGAAACACTCTCACCGAAATGGAACGCGAGTACATCCTGGAAGTATTAGATGAAACTGACTGGATCATTGGCGGACCAAGCGGCGCCGCGCAGCGCCTGGGCGTTCCGCGTACTACTCTCATCTCGAAGATGAAGAAGCTCGGAATACCTCATCGCCGTTCCGCACGCCCGAGGGCGGCTGGCGAAGCTTCTCAGCCTGTTTCACAAGGTCAGCCAGAGATGCGGCGCACATCTTTCGCATGACTTGCCCACGGTGTAGCTTGACGGTTCGCTCGCTGATTCCGAGCTCATGCGCGATTTGCTTGTTGAGCCGTCCTGAAACCACGAGATGCATGACTTGGCGTTCCCGGGGCGCCAATACATCGAAACACTCGCGAAGTCTTCGGATTTCGGCGCGTTCAGAGCATCCTTTGCGATCGTTTTCCAAGGCCTGCCGGATGGCGTTCATCAACTCGTCTTCTTTTACCGGCTTGGTCAGGAAATGAACTGCCCCGGCCTTCAGGGCATGCACGGTCATAGGGATGTCGCCGTGGGCGGTAAGAAAAATGACCGGCAGGGAAAAGCCAGCGCCATTCATCTCGCGCTGCAAATCCAATCCGTTCATCTCGGGCATCTCGACATCCAGGACTAAGCAGCCCTCGGCCTCTATCGGCCTGTGGGCAAGAAATTCCATCGCGGACCCGAATGTCTGCACAGGCAAGCCGAGCGATTCGAGCAGGCCCGCCAGCCCTTCCCGGACTGATACGTCGTCGTCGATTAGGAAAATGGTCTCGTTCGTAGGTCCTCCGTGTGTCGGCCGGGCGTCACGCCGTCGCTATTTCGACAGACTGCGGCGCCTCTTCGCACGCAGGCAGCGTAAATTCGAAGGTAACGCCGTGGTCTGCATTATTTGCGTACGATAAGCGCCCGCTGTGTGCCGAAATAATGGTCCGGCAAATCGACAGGCCCATGCCCATTCCATCCGGCTTGGTGGTAAAGAATGCGTCCAACAGGCGGTCCGCAGTTCTGGAATCAAGTCCGACCCCAGAATCCCGCACTGCGATTGCCACGGTTGCCGGAGCTTCCCGCCGTTCGGATCGAATCGTCAGAACGCGCACCCGTCCGGCGATTGAGCTCATGGCTTCCATCGCGTTGAGGATTAGATTCAGGAGCAGTTGTTGCAACTGCACTCGATCGCCCAGCACGTCCGGCAAGTCCAGAGGCAACTCGGTTTGCACCTCTACTTGATACTGTGTCAGTTCCCAGTTCACAAGTGTAAGGGTCCGATAAATCAGATCGTTCAGTGCGACCGGTTCTTGGCGTGGAGGCACTTTCTTCACCAGTGTGCGGAGATTATGAATCACGTCACTCGCTCGATTGCTGTCGCGAATGATACGCTCCACCGTGGTCTTCGCTTTGTCGACATTTGGCGGGCTGCTCGCAAGCCAATGCAAACAGGTATTCCCGTTCGTTACGATGCCGGTCAGGGGCTGCGTGACTTCGTGCGCGATGGAGGCCGCCAATTCACCCATCCCTGTTACACGTGTAACTCGGGCCAGTCCGGCCTGCGCCGTACGGAGCGCATCCTCAGCACGCTCCCGCTCGCTCATTTGCTTGCGGAGTTCCTCATTGGCAGCCGTCAACTGTTTGGTCCGCTTCCAGACACGGCGTTCCAAATCGTTGTTGAGCCTTAAGATTTCAGCTTTGGTTTGCTTGAGTTCGGCAGTCTCCACGACTTCCCATCCTTTATTCTGGCGTGCGATTGCGAACTGATGCGTGTGCGCTACATCCAGGATCTCCACCGCAGCGCTTCCAGAAAGCGGGTACGTGCATAGCGCCAGCATCGGCGTATCGAGGATTGAGTCGTTCACCTCTTTCTCGTATTCACAGAACTCCTTCCAATCCCGCTTGTCGAGCCATGCAGTATCGGCACTGAGCCTAAAGCCGGCGTAGCCGCCATTCAGAGCGTGCTCCATCTTCTGTTTCCAACCTTTGGTAACTTTTTCCAGGTTGAGGTCGTCGCCGGTCATGTACCACTCGCTGCCCTGTACGATTGCGATGCTCCGGCGCTCAAAGTAGCCGTCGAAGCCCGGAATCGCATCTCTCAGACAATAGCGGACTTCTTCTTCGGTAAGTGGATCGTGGATGGCCCAGAAGCACAATTCCCCGCTCTCAAGGCCCGCTCGAAAATACGGAATACAGGCGTCGATCAGGTCTTCTTTCGTTTCATGGAAAAGGAAGAAGTGGGTCCCCCAAGGAACATCACCAACAACACCGATTCCGGTCGATCGCAACTGTTCGTTTCCCACAGCCACCTCCACGCGATGCTAAACTTGATCCACTTTCCTCTGCAATCCGTATGCCGGGACGGATTCCGAGGCAATGGGGATTGCATGCTAAACCGCGAAGACTGGCTGCCTCTGGCGCGGAAGCTCGACTGGCAGTTTGCTTACACAACGGAGCAAGAGGTGTTTCCCGAAGTTATCAGTGGACGCCCTTGGATTCCCCACTCCAGTTGGCAGGATTGGGAAGAGACCTTCAAGACCTCCTACCGTGAATACGTTCAGAACCAGCACGAAAAGGCATGGCGGTTTATGCGGTACGCGATGCCGTCGGCCGGCTGGAGAACGTACAGAACCTGGCGACGCCGTGGATTAATGGACTGAAAGTACATGCCGCCGCTCTACCGTTGGCGGAATTCACCGGTACCATCGGCAGTCTCCGCGGCGCGCGGTTCGGACGCGACAGCGCCTGGAGAGCAATGGCCTGCTTTGGCGCGCTGGACGAATTTCGTCATACGCAAATTCCGCTCCTCTTGATGCACGAGCTGGTCCGCTGGAACGCGCAGTTCGATTGGGCGCACAAGTTCTACCACACCAACAACTGGTTCGCGATTGCGGCCCGGCACTTCTTCGACGAACTCACGCTCGGGCAGAACGCGATTGAATTCCACATCGCTACCAACGTGATTCTCGAAACCGGCTTCACCAACCTTCAGTTTGTGGGTCTCGCGTCACTGGCGCATGAGGCGGGCGACTATCTATTCGAAAAACTGGTCACCAGCAGTTCCTGGGAGAAGTTCCGCGATCCGCGAGAGACGACATACACCAAGTACACGGAACTCCAGATGGAAAAGGAGATCTTCGTCGACTGCATCCTCGAAGAGATCGAAGCCAACGGCTATGACCGCGAGTTGCAGCCTCAGTGGATTCAGACGCTCGAAACTCTCGTCGCACCTTTCCGCTATCCTGGCCATGCCCTCATGATGATCGCCGCCTATGTCGCCCAGATGGCGCCTGGCGGCCGGATCGTAGTCGCCGCGACCTTCCAGGCTGGGGATGAGGCTCGGCCCTGGCCTATCGCGTCCGGCAGCTCCAACTGGCTTTTCCCGGCTTCGCGGCTGACAGCAAATCTCTTTGGGAACAAGACCCACGCTGGCAACCGCTGCGCCAGTTCGTCGAGCGGCTACTCGTCACTTACGATTGGGGCGAGGCTTTCGTCGCTCTGAATCTGGTCCTCAAGCCAATGATCGACGACCTGTTTGGGTGCGCGACGTAGAAGT
>PKZC01000401.1:0-200 GCA_003132905.1 Bryobacterales bacterium
GGCGGCCAGGCGGAAGTGGAAGGCGTGGCGGGAACGTGGCGCGACTTGACGGAGAGCGTCAATTCGATGGCCGGTAATTTAACCAATCAGGTCCGCAACATTGCAGGCGTGACGACGGCCGTAGCTAAGGGCGATCTTTCGACCAAGATCACGGTGGATGCGCGCGGTGAAATTCTGGAGCTGAAGAACACCATCAACAC
>PKZC01000401.1:241-4501 GCA_003132905.1 Bryobacterales bacterium
ATTCCGCGGCTACGATTTGGGCGCTGTGGATTTCCTCTTCAAGCCGATTGTCGCGGAAATTTTGCGATCCAAAGTCGGCGTATTTGTGGAATTGAGCCGCAACACCGCGCTGCTGCGGCGTCAGGCTGAAGTGCTGGGAAAAGCGGAGCAGAAGTTCCGCTCGGTGCTGGAAGCCGCGCCCGATGCGATGATCATCAGCGATGAGGAAGGGTGCATCAGCCTGGCCAACTCGCAGGCGGAACTCATGTTCGCGTTTCCGCGCGAAGAATTGATCGGCCAAAATATCCGGATGCTGGCGCCGGAGTGGAACAGCCACTCACGGCCGGCCAAGGCCAATGGCGCAGCTTGGCTGGCTTCACCGACCGAGTTGTGGGCGCGCCGCAAGAACGGGCAACAGTTTCCCGTTGAGATCAGCCTGAGCCCACTGAATACCGAAGAAGGGCTGNNCTGCTGCTCACGTCCGCGATTCGCGATATCACCGAGCGCCGGCGGGCCGACGAGGCGATCCGCGAGCTGAATGCGACGCTCGAACAGCGCGTGGCCGAACGGACGCAAGAACTGCTGCGATCGAATGAAGCTCTGCGGCAATCCAACGACGATTTGAACCAGTTCGCATACGCCGCCAGTCACGATTTGCAGGAGCCCCTGCGCATGGTGGCCTTGTACAGCCAGATGCTGCAGCGAAAATACGACGGCAAGCTGGATTCGAACGCCGACCAGTACATCTCTTACGTGGTGGGTGGCGCGCGGCGGATGGAAATGCTGCTCAAGGATCTGCTGGCTTACTCGCAGACCGGGTCGTCGGCTGAGGGCCCGGCTGAGACCGTGGATTTTATCGATGTGATCCGCAAGGTGCTGCTAAACCTGCAGGCATCGGTGGAGCAGAGCGGCGCCATGATTACCTGGGACACAATTCCGGCCGTTCACGCGCACGAGATCCGGCTGGTGCAGCTATTGCAAAACCTGGTGGGCAACGCCATCAAATATCGCGGCGAAGATGCTCCGCGCATCCACATCTCGGCGGAATGGCGGGAACGGCAATGGGTGCTGGCGGTGAAAGACAATGGCATTGGGATCGCGCCCGAGTATGCGCAGCAGATCTTCAAAGATCTTTAAGCGCCTGCATGGGCAGGACTATCCGGGAACCGGCATTGGCCTCGCGATTTGCCAGAGGATTGTCGAAACGTATGGCGGGAAAATCTGGGTGGAGTCGGACGGAAAAGGATCGTGCTTCTACTTCACGCTGCCACCGGCCCAAGGCCAAACTCCGGTAGATGGAATTAGCGCGGAGACGGCGCGCGCCTAGTAATTCATGGCCAATCTCGTCGAGGAATTTAAAGGGATACTCAAAGCTGACGGTCTGTGGGCTGCGATGCGGTGGCTGAACGATAGATTTCCCTATCGATTCACGGCCATTTTCGCTTTCCAGGGCGATATGCTGCATAGCCTCTGTTTGGTGGACAAGGACAACACGAATATTACTGGCTGCCCCGACCAAGCTATCACCGATTCGTATTGCATTTACATCCACCGCTCGGGTGAGCGTTTTAGCGTCGAGGATGCGTTGTTGGACGGGCGGGTTGAGGGTCATCCGAAGCGGCGCAGTTATCACTGCTACTACGGCATTCCGCTAGTGGGCTTGGATGGAAATTTGCTTGGCACGGTGTGCCACTTCGATCGGGCGCCGATTCGTGTGACGGGAGATGTTGTCGCAGCCCTGGATGATTTGGCGCCTTTTATCGCGGAAGCGGCGTTCAGCGCGAGTGGTTGGGCGAAGAACGCGGCCCACGGTTGTGAATAGATACGCGCGCGCTGCTTTTCTATTCATTTTCGTCAATCGGAATTTCCCACCACCTTCGGCCATTTCAAGCGTGCGGTGAGGACAGCGAATAGTCCGATGCCGACGAGAGGGCCGCTAAGGACAAGAGAGGCCAGTACCACGTGCAAGACTGTGGGTTGATCTGAGAAGCCCCTGACCTGGATCATGTGCGCGCGCTCTGACAACATCCCGTATGGGAGGAAGCAGCCCGCGAAGATAAGCTATGCCCCAGCTATTACACGTTGCCATAAGGCAAGAATGCAAGCTGGCAATGGTGTTGCGAGCGCAAAAGTGAGCGCCAAAATCTCTTGTAAATTATCGTTTGCACCTATAAACGCGCCACGAGCAAAGGCCAGGCAGCCCCAGAGTCCGCCGAATATGCCAAACCCGAACACCCCAAAGCTAATGCTCCTCTTGATCTGGTCACTCATCACATGCCTACTGTATTACGCGCGAGATTGAGTGGATGAGCTTCAGCGTCAGGATCTGGCTGCCGCAACTATAGCGGAGTGCGTCATAGCGTGGTGTTGCCCAATGGCCGACGCCGTCTACGTTCTTGAAATGTGTGGCATCGATCTCTCGCCACCGGGCGGCACGATGCCGAGATAGCTCGCGAGGCGCGTCTCGTCCGGAAAGTCCTTCAACATTGCCGATGACACTGAGCAAGATCGCACTGGTGGTCGCCGGTGAACTAATTCCGGATCGCGACCGGCGAATATCTCTCAACAGTCGCGGCCGCGGCATCCCACGGCGAACTTCGACCTGTAATGGAGCGATGGGCGGAGCCGCGTGAATGATGGGCCGGGCTTTGCGGTTGATCGCCCTCGAAGCCGACGCTTACGTTTATTGGCGCCGGGATTCGCGATTCAAGCCTTCATGCACGAGCATCTTCAGGAGGGTCTGGTAGCCGATCCCTTTGCGGCCGGCGATCTCACGGGCTTTAGCGAGATCCGGCGCGGGAAGACGAAGCGCTATCTGCACGCTGCTCGAGCGATTCAGATTTGTCACGAGAGGCGATCCCTTCTTCGGAGTTTGGGCGGCAGATTGTCGCTTAAGAAACTCCCGTCCTTTTGCGCTCGCCCACCATTGCGCTTCCTCATCTTCGTTCTTGAACTTTGGAATTGTCGTCATCTGTTCATTCCCCTCGCTCACGCCGCTCCAGGTAGTCCCGCTTTTGCCCGGCATCCAGATCGTAGGCGGTAATCACTCGAATTTTGCTGTCGCGCTCCGTCAGAACGATAGCAAGGAGTCGGTTGCGCTCCGTTTCTCCGTAGTAGACGTAGCGGGCCTCGCCATCGGCATCTTGCTCGTAGATCAGGATCGGCTCGCGAGACAGCGCTTGTTCTACTTCCTCCGCCTTGATGCGGTGCGCCCGAATCTTGTTGAGATTGTTCTGATCCCAATCGAACTTTACCAATCTCTATTGTATATGCAATGCATTGACAAGGGTCAGAAGCTTGGCCGCAGGTGATCTGCCACCTGGCTCGACAAAGGGTAGAATCTGACAAGGCCGATACATTGGGTCAACGGACAATGAGTAAAGGATATACACCGCACGAGCGTTTTTCGCTCAAGAACCACCCTGAATTTAGCGAGATGTGGGTTCAGAACCTCATTGCAAACGATCCTTCGATCCTTGGCCTCGGCGACCTAGTTTTGAGGGACCGCGAAAGGAACCATCCACGCGCCGGACGCCTCGATCTTCTTTTGCAGGATCCGGAGACGAAGAGGCGCTACGAAGTAGAGCTTCAACTCGGCTCAACAGACGAAGCGCATATCATGAGAACTATCGAATACTGGGACATCGAACGAAAGCGGTATCCCCAGTATGACCACTGCGCTGTACTGATCGCAGAGGACATCACGAGCCGTTTCTTAAACGTTGTTTCGTTATTCAACGGAACGATCCCGCTGATCGCCATTCAGATGCAAGCGCTGAAAATCGGAGAGAGCGTAACGCTGGTCTTCACAACAGTTATGGACGAACTGACCCGCGGCTATATCGATGAGGACGAGGACGCCGAGGCAGCTCCTACGGACCGGGCGTATTGGGAGAAACGAGGATCTAAAGCAACGCTCGGGCCTGCAGATGAACTGCTCACTGTCGTGAAGGAACTCGACGCCAGTTTGGAATTCAAATACAACAAGTTCTATATTGGTTTGTCGAAAGATGGGCGGCCCTACAATTTCGTAACGTGCGCTGTTGTCTACGACCCGGCTTCGCGGCTGTTACGCCGCGTGAATGATGGGCCGGGTTTTGCAGCTGTCCATCCGCTCGGCCAGTTGTGGAATCGCCGTTTGCAAAACGTCTTCCACTCGGCTGGCGAAGATGAACTCCATCTCTTTGCGAACTTCTTCGGGAAGATCGCGCAAGTCTTTCTGGTTGGCCTTGGGCATGATCACGGTATGGATTCCCGCCCGCCGCGCCGCCAGCACTTTCT
>PKZC01000194.1 GCA_003132905.1 Bryobacterales bacterium
TTTGCGTTGAGCGGCAGTGAATTTGCGACGTTTCTTCTTCGCCGGTTGAGCCGGTTCAGAGATAGCTGTAGAGATAGTACCGTTCAACAAATTCTTCGGCGGCCTTCCACGGTGCTTTGTTGGTCCTTGAAGAACTTCAATGGCTCGATTCAGCTTGTCTCGTTCTGCAATCAGAAGAGCAAGGATTTGATCTGTTGGCATCGATGGAATCTTAGCATGATCAAACTGAATCTTTGTAACGCAACCGCAGCAGTCGCCCCACCGATCCAATTAGCCGGGAGGTGGCGAACTTACTTTTGTCATGCGAGGGAACGGTGGCATTACACCGGCTAAAAAAACAGTGGAGGCGCTGATCCCCTATGCTGTCCTCCACAGCACCGACGTGGACCACATATCAAATATCCAAAGCGTTCTGAACTGACTTTCTTGGATCATAGCCCCGATTTCGGGCGCACGCTGTCCTAGATGCTTGGACATCAATGCCAATTCCGGCGACTGTTCGTAGTAGTAAAGCACCAAATCAACTGGGGAGTCATCGGTGTCATATTTTTTGTTGGCCTTCGATTGGACCATCCGAATGAATGCTCCTACCGGATCGTATGCCGTTGGTACACTCATCCCGCCAGTCCGAAGTGTCGGATAAAAAACCTCTCTAGCAACCTTCTCATCTACGATCCTGCCAAGCTCGAAGAAGACTACCTGACCGGCAATTCGGCAGCTTATGTCTGGTCTTCGTGGCTGCTCGTTTTTGGTTGAGCCGGGTTCAATGTCGAGTCTTGCTGCCTTGGAAAACCTGCAAAAAATCTCCATTTCATCCAACTCTTGTCTGGCTGAACCCGGCAGGGCATCATATGCTTCTCTCTGAGCCATCAGTGCATCACGATGGCGCTTCTGGTTCTCCGAGCGGTTGCTTTGAATCCTATTACTGATTATCTCTCGATCTCTTCGAAAGTCATCCTGCATCTGGGTGAAAGGCAATTGCTTCATGTGAAGAATCCAGTCTCGATTGTACTGACGCACGGGCAATAGTGGAAGTGGCTTGACCCGTCAGAGGCACCCGTAGAAACACACGCACTTGTTCTGGAGGCAGGTTGGGCTTCCGTGCTGATCGCAGTACCAGACCCTACTGACGCAGTTTAGTTTTCGGCAGTCGTGTTTTACCGTCTGCTCGGTGCAGGTTGTAGCTGGCTGATCGCCAGATGAGTTGAGCGGACCTGGCAGCGAATGGATTGTGTGGACAATGAGCGCCACCCTCACAATCATCCACACAATTCCGTACAAAGCCAAAACACCGGCAGTGGCCAGAAGGGTACGCTTCAGGGTTTTCACAGCGATTGCCTATCTTAACGAAAACAAGGCCCGGATTGTTCTGCCGACCAAGCTGAAAATTGCCCGTTCCGCCAGGCAGCGTCCCTCCCATCACAATCCACTGAGACAACCAGCATTTAGTGGATTACCAACTGGCTGACGCTGTCGTCTACGAAAAATGCGAGGGATTCGAGCCGTGCGCCAACGACAGAAGGAACGGCAGCTTGAGTGCGTTCGGATTGTTGCGATCCCCTGCAACCGTCCTAGCCGCAATACGAGCAACGATCACATCACGATGGTCGCTGGAGGTCTCGCAGTTTCTTGATCCTCTCGACTTCCGATCTGGCGAAGAGACGCCCTTTAGCATCCCGCCCTTTTTGGTTCGGGGAAATTGCCGCATCGGAGATGGTGACGGATCAGGTCTCCGCTAATCTGGAGGACCCTTCCAAGATCAGACGTGCGAACGTAGGCAGCACGTTTGGGCAATCCCGCATCATCAAGTTCGAGCGGAGCCTTTTCCCTTTGTAGAAGTTTTGCAGTGACGCAAAAAGTAAAATCCGTCTCCGTGCGGATTCTATGGAGAAATGCGATGAGACGCACTCTCGGATTTAGCTCTTGGCTCCCTCACCCTTCCCGCTTCGCCACCGCAATCGCTTCGCCTATGAGCCGTTGCATCGACTCTTCGCCAAGGAGCGCCTTCAGAAAGATTCACAGTTGCATCGGGCAAAATGGCAGGAGTTCGACGACCCTGCCGAGATCCTTCTAGGAGAGCGTTTGCCGGTCCACGTTCACACTGGTACAGTTTCTAGATCGATGCGACCCGCCACACGTATCGCTTCTCAGGCGGTAAGGCGGCGATTTCTTCCAGGTGCGGAGTCGTGTCCCGATCTTACAGTCCTGCCTTTTATCAATCGCAGGTACGGCTGCATCTCGGGGGACGTTGCTAGTTCGCTTGCCCCTTCCTCTTGCCGAAGGTCCTTGATCGGGATTCTCTTGATGTTTTCCTCACTCATGGTGTGCCGCCTCCATCGTGTAACAAGGCGAACCTTTACCGGGGCTGCTTCGCTAGAAGAGATCCCCCTGAAGCCTCGCCACGCTTGTTATGTCCAGACTCTTGACTTCCAGATCGCCGTCGAAGTGTGCCACGCACTCGATCCTCACCGGACCCTTGTGAGCGAAGTCGGCGTGCATACCTGCGGGATCGTCTGCCTTCAAGTGGTATTTGACATTCATGCCGTTCTGCATCCTAAACGTCCCACGGTTGGACTCTTTGTTGAGCGAAACAAAGTGCCCGTCAACGCTCACTGGCTTCGACGTAGTTGTAACGGTCTCTTCAGTTTGGAAGTATTCTCGTTCACCGCTCGTGATAAGCACTTCTCCGACTGGGCCTTCTCGATCTCGTGCCGAAATGAGAGCCTTGTCAATCTTGTCCTTCTTCAGCGGCGCTGCGATCTTGCCAAGATCGGAGTCAACTAATTTCGATTGAAGGATCTCGAAGATTTCGGGCGGAATCGAGATCGTCGCCCCATCGATGGGCACAACCACCACGGTGTTATTGTTGCCATCGACTTGCACTGAAATCGGTTGCCCCTTTGCCGCCTTCTTTAGCTCTAGCAGCTTAATAATCGTCGCCACGATCCACCGAACAGCATCAACGCTGACGGACAGAACCTTGGTGGGGTCTTGAAACGCCCAAGCAAAAATGACAACGGCAAAAGAGGATTTCTTGATTGCCGAAACCCGAATCTGATGCTCATTCCTTGGATCGTGACGTGAAGCAAGTTTTTCGTAAGCGCTGGCGAAGCCTTGTAATGCCGAGATGACGTTCTCAATGGGCATTGTTCCGTCATCTACTTCGCTGCCGTCGTACTTCAGCGTGATCTCTAGCTGCGCTTCTCCGACAGCCAGATCCGTTGGTTCTGCTCCGGGCGGCATTATTGACTCATCAGGGGAAGCCGACATTTGCAATCAATTGTGGCTGAAAAGACCATCACAAACAAGCCGTCGTTAGAATGGTTCAGGCACTCAAGGCAACCTGCCGCCCTTCCGAAAGTGCTCCTGAAGCGTTCCACTGCGACTGCGGTACCCTCAACTGGTGAACCGGACTTGCGTGGTGAGCTTCAAGACACGACAGGGGCAGCAGACGGGGCTAGTACATCGTACAGATAG
>PKZC01000059.1:0-7111 GCA_003132905.1 Bryobacterales bacterium
CCAGAGCCCTGGGTCTCAAAGTGAGCGATGAGTTCACGGTCCCGCTCTGTCGTGACCATCACCAACAGCTGCATCAAGCCGGTAACGAACTGGCGTGGTGGCACGACTTAAATATCAACGCCCTAGAGACTGCCAAAGAGCTTTGGACGCAGAGCCGGGCCAAGCTGTATCAGATGGCCGCTCAAGCCTACCAACAACAAGCAGGTACAGATCCACCCCAGGCAGCCCAGAGTGAGGACACAGCCAAATTACTAAACGAACCCAATTAATGCACAAACCACATCATGGCTTCGGACAAACAAGTTTCAGCCAACCGGCAAAACGCGGCCAAGAGCACCGGTCCGATAACGCAAAACGGTAAACTGCAGTCTCGCCGCAATGCCCTGCGCCATGGCCTCACGGCGGCGACCGTCGTGCCTGCAATCGAGGATACGGAGGAATTCGAGCGTTTTGCTGCGGCAGTCAAATCCGACTATCAGGCCGCCTCAACGGTCGAGCACGAGCTGGTCGCAAGGCTCACATCGCTGCTCTGGCGGCTGCGGCGGTCAACCTTGATCGAAACCAATTTGTTCCAGCTGCAAGCACGGCTTGCGCAGGACCAGAAAGAAGCAGCCCAGGTTGGGCCAGACACCACGAAGCCCGGAATTGAAGTTTTTTATCGGTTGCTGCGTGGTCCAGATAGCGCTGTGCCCTCGCAAGCCCCTTCAAACACGCCCGAGTTTGTCAATCACGGAGTCGATGTTGCGAATGCACGAGAAAGCTCCGAAAGCTATCCCAATCCAGCGACAATCTTCTTGCGGCTCTGCAATCTCAACAGCTTCCCGATCGAGCGGATTAATCGCTACGAGACCGCTCTGTGGAGACAAGTGGCTCAAATGCTGTTCATTCTTGATGCATGCAAGAAGCGAATGTCTCCTCCATAGTCCGCGGACGTCCCGACCAGACCATAAATTGGGTTCGTCTCGTAAATTTCTCAGAGCAGGATTGGAACAACGGAAATTAAGAAATTAGCCAGTGCTGGTAGCCATCCGCAACTCGCGTTAGCCCTAGGCGTATGTAACGTGGACGACAACGCTTCAATTCAGAAACTTTGGACCGGATTAGGGCGCGGACTCATTAGCACGTAGCCAAATGCGGATGGACGCGAGCTTGATGAAGGCAAGGTAGTTGGCCGCAAGTTTGTCATATCTGGTTGCAATGCGCCGACATTGCTTGATCTTGTTGAAGAACCGCTCAACCAAGTTGCGCGCTCGGTACAGATATGGGCTGAAGCAGATTGGCTCTTTGCGGTTGCGTTTCGGTGGGATGTTTGCCCACGCGCTTGTTCACTGGCGAGCGCCCTGATCCAGTCCGCGTCATATCCGCGATCCGCCAGCAACATTGTTCGTGGGCTTAATTCGCTCAGAAGAACAGAACACAGTCGATTGTCGTGCGCTTCACCGGGCGTGAGGCCGAGTTGCACCGGTAGGCCATTTGTATCCACGACGGCGTGAATCTTGGTCGTCAGCCCACCTCGCGACCGGCCCATATGCTGCTCACTATTGCCCGCGATGCACGCTCCGTGCTGATGCATACGCACGACAGAGGTATCGATCATCTGCACCGCCGCATCATGAGTTGCGGCCAGTGCATCCATAATCTGATCCCAGACGCCAGCCCTTCCCCAGCGAACGAAGCGATTGTAACAGGTCGTATAAGGGCCAAAGGTCTCCGGCAGATCGCGCCACGGCGCGCCTGATCGCAAGACCCAAAAGATACCGTTGAGGACGCGCCGGTCGTTCACACGCGGCACGCCACGTGGCTTATTCGGGAGGAACGGCCTGATGGCGGCCCATTCATAGTCCGTGAGTTCATACCGCATGATTCGAGGCTCCAGTTTGGGAGCTTGAATCACGCCAATCCTGACGCCTTCAACACCGAACTGGCATTTCCGGGATTACCCGATAACCGGACATGTGGCGGACATCGCGAAACCGGCGCGATTGACCCAATCCTGACTTTCAGCACTATCCCTGCATTACAGCATCGGAACGCTCAGATTGTCTTTGAAGCCCACGCACGAAGCGTCTTGGTCGTGTCGTCATCCATTGGAAAGAAGCACTCAATACGAAGCTCTTGCAGTGTGATGTCCTGAGGGGTCCCCAACGTCGCGATGGTAGTGAACAATCGCAGTGTGGTTTCGCCCTTGCGGAAATGCATGGGAAGAACCGGGGTAATGGCCAATTCGGCTGCCAGTGCTTTGACTGCAGATTGCACTCCCTTATAGGCGAGCAGCCTTTCAAGAAGAGCGGCTGTTTCAGGAGTGCCATCGGCGGCGGCGTCTGCTTCAACGCTTCGGATAAAATAGCGAACCACGTCCGCCCAGTTTACCAGGAATGGCCGTAATACGTCCGGCGCAACCAAGGCATCGGCCAAATTGATGGGCGTACCGGGTGTCAATGGTCCGACTAGGAATTCGACCAAGCGTATTGCGCCAGAATTGCTTTTGAGTAGGTTCCAGTGCCGATCGACCGCAACCGCTGGGTAGGGCTCTTGCTGGGCCATGATGTAATCGAGTGCACTGCGAACTTGGGTAAGTTCGGGCGCGGCAAGGTCCGTTTCGCGCCAGACCGGAGCAAAACCGGCAGCCAACAGTAGTGCATTGTGCTGGCGCAGGGGGACATCGAGCGTTGCTGCAAGTCGCATTACCATCTCGCGGCTTGGTGATGCGCGGCCCAATTCCATAAAGCTTAGGTGGCGCTGCGAGATTTCTGCGCGCCCAGCAAGATCGAGCTGCGACAGCCCCCTGTGTTGACGCCACCAGCGAAGCCTGAATGCAAAGCTCTGTTGCTTCGACATAAGCACCTGCCAGGTAGTTGCTGAAACGATGCCGCTCGACAAGATGGCACATGCCAGCTTGGCAAGACACAGGAGATACGAGTGGGTGAATGGATTGGGGTGTTGATCGCATTGGTCTCAAGTTGCCTCGGTGGGACGGCCGCTGCCATTACCCGCTATCTGGTTGGCAGCGCTGACCCGATCACGCTTGCCATTCTGCGATGGGGAATTGGCTTCCTGTGCGTGCTACCGACCGCGCTTTTCCTACGGGCACGATGGCCGCAGCGCAGCGACTGGCTTGCTGTTGCTGTCTTGGGGCTTTGCTTTTTCGGACTGTTCTTCGTCCTCTATAATATCGCGATGAGCTACACGACGGCTGCCCGTGCAAGTCTCGCCCTGTCGACGTTGCCCCTTCAGACTATGGTCGTCGGGGCCCTGCTCGGCATTGAGCCAATGACCAAACGAAAGTCGGCGGGGGTCGGCATTGCCGTCGTTGGCGTCTTCGCTGCGCTCGCATCAGGTCTCTCGGCCGCTCCATCGGGCGCGTGGCGAGGGGAGCTCATAATGACGGGCGCTGTGCTGTGCATGGCGTTCTACAACGTCTGGTCTCGTCCGTTCATCCACAGATCAAGTGCCCTCGGCTTCCTCACGGTCGGTATGGGAGCAGGCGCTGCAGCGCTCATTTTGGTGGGGTTGCTGACCGGCCGCGTCGCAGTCTTAAGCAGCTTCGGTGCCCCACAATGGATTGCCGGCGTTTATCTCGGAGTTGTCGGCGGTGCGCTCGCGTTCATCCTATGGGTATTGGCTNNTGCTCGCCACTCAACTCGTCGGTGAGCCAATCACTCTCAATCTAATCATCGGACTAATCGCAGTATTTGCCGGCATATGGATCGCTACAACAGAGGTCACAAAATCATAACCGATATCTCTTTTTGGCACTTTTCTGACTTGGCGCGATGTTCGACTTGAGACCGTAAAGCGGTCCAAAACGGACGTTGACTAGCTGTTGCCCGCCAGCCTCGATTTATGAGTACGCGGCCTAATAAATATTTAGATTCAGGACGGTCGTGACCGATAGTCGCAGTTGGATCGACCTTGTCATGGCTATCAATCGCGAAAGTCCAGCTTTGCGCGTGGCATCCAGAAACGTCGCGCTCTCCATTAGATGCCAGCGATCAGCGACATGGAAGGCTCTGGCAGTGAATTCGCTGTCACCTCACTGTAAGGGCGGCGCCGTTTCTGCGGCGAGCAGAACGCTATTGCGTTGACTGATCTGACGGATACTTGAAAAACTAGACCGTTTAAGTGACCTAGGTGTGACCAAGCTACGGCCGACATGTCCTATTGGTTGCGCTACCAAAAACAAGAAACCCAAAGAGGTTTGTAAAACGCATTGTTTGTTGGATATTTTGGTGTGCCAACAGCAACCTATGGTGGGCGCAGTAGGGATCGAACCTACGACCCGCTGATTAAGAGTCANNCCCCTCTACTCTAGCGCGGCTTAAACGACTTTTTGTCGCCACCCTGCTTTTTCAATTACACATTGCGCGGGTGGTACTCATCGCAGAGGCGACGATTCGCCTTCATCGGGCTCTCCGTCGTGCTCGGATGTGGGAGGCCTATCCTTGGCATTTAGCCATTCTATTATTCGACTGCGCCGCGCGCAGATTGTTGACCCTATATAAAATTTTGGAAGGCCATGTTGCTCTGCCAAATGATAAATACGACGGCGGAGCCTGGGGTCTTTGAACATGAACATCGAAATCTCCTGAGCTCCGAACAGAAGGTCAGCATCGGTCTGATCTGGTGCGCGGGCTTGCTGCCGATGCTTCGGAGAGGTCATTTGCGGCCGCCCAGCAGTTGACAGATCTGGGTAACAGTCACATCAGAAAATCCCCGCATTTGGACGAGGTCACCGGTGGAGAATTCTGAACGACCGGCAATTCGTAGGTCCAGTACTCTCGCGCGATTCCGCGCAGCGAGACCTGGATTAGTGCCTTGTAGCGAGGATAAAAGATTTTCACGTGGAACGTAGGCGGCGCCCTAGTAGAGGTTGGAAGCGAAGCGTGGGCGCCGGTATTCTCTGTATCATGTCCGAGACAGAGCGAGACGATGCCAAAGAGGGTGCGCAAAGCGTCTTGAAGCGTGTGATCCTGCGGCAAGACTAAGAGCGGGCGCTGCGTCCGAGCCTGGTGCTGACTCCACTCCTTATGGCGGTAATTCACCCGATGTTCGATTACGGGAAGCGTTGCGAGCTTCTGGGTAGTTGAGATCGAATCCTTGACCCGCTCGCTGCCTATGACCGCCAACACCAGGTTAATGGCATCGTCGGCTGTCATTGCCGCCGCCGAGGCGCCTCGGCCGGCCAGGGAAACGAGGCCAGCTTTTCGGAGGTTTCGCAAATGATTTCCCACCTCCGTAACGGGTTTTTTCAGGACCAAGGCGACCACGTCGACAAGCTCGGCGCTAATTGCCATTTTTTCCCCTAATTATCTGAAATTAAGCATATTTCACCCTATTGAAGTTCGTACAATAGGCTTGATTCCTAGCCTCCCGCAGACTACTGTATTTTATACAATAGCATAGGACAATCCTAGTGGCGAGTATCCGAAAACGCGTTCTCCCCAGCAAAACGATCGTCTGGCAAGTCGATTACCGCGATGTGGAAGGAAAACGCCGTCACAAGCAATTCGCAAAACGGAAAGCGGCAGACAAATGGTCCGTGAAAGCGAGGGCCGACGTCGCCGGCGGGACGCATGTGCCGGATGCGGCATCCATTACGGTCGGTGAGGCGGGCAATCTCTGGATCGCGCGGTGCGAGTTGGCAAAATTGGAGCGCACGACGCTCGTTGCCTATAGGCAGCATTGGAATTTGCATATCAAGCCATTCGTCGGCGGAAAGAAGCTCTCGCAATTCACCACCGCCGACGCCGAAGCGTTCTACGAAATGCTGCTTGAAAACGGCCGATCCCCCGACATGGTGCGGCGAGTGCGGATCGATTTCGGAGCCGCCCTCTCTTATGCCCAAACCAAAAATCTGGTCGTCAAGAACATCATCAAGCTGACGAAGTTTAAAGTCTCGAAGCGGGAAAAGAGGCGGCCGCCGATGCCAACTATCGGCGAGGTCAGAAAATTACTGGCTTCCACCGTGGCAGATTGGTTGGCGTTTTTGTACGTCGCCATCTTCGCCGGGCTACGCGCGTCTGAACTTCGGGCGCTGCCTTGGCGGAACGTCAATTTTGCCAAAGCGATGATCACCGTCGATCAGCGTGCAGACCGGTGGGGCAATATTGGATCGCCCAAATCGAACGCGGGTACACGAGATATTCCTTTGCCTCCGATCGCGATGAAGACGTTGAAAGAGTGGAAGCTTAGATGCCCGAAGGGTTCGCTGGATCTTGTGTTTCCTACGACCATCGGGACCGTTAAATCGCATTCCAATATAATGAACAGATTTTTCTGGCCCCTCCAGATTAAGGCCGGCGTGACTAAAACTTCTCAGCACACGTCTGGGGTCCATGACATCAAGAAACCGGTCAAAGCCAAATATGGACTTCATGTTTTGCGCCATTTCTGTGCGTCAATTTGGATCGAAGCCGATTACTCCGCAAAGAAAGTTCAGACACTAATGGGGCACGCAAGCATCGTGCAGACCTACGACTCGTACGGATACCTGTTCGAACGCCGCGAGCGCGATCAGCAGGTGTCGGTGAATATCCAGAAGCGAGTGATCGGTGAGACATAGATTCTGTCCGGCAGACAGTTCGGCAGTAGAGTAGGGAGACGACGATGAGCAATTTTGTATTTTGGGACATCCTCGACGGCGTGGCACTCGCTCATGCACTCCTCACTGCCCCCGGACCGGCGAAGTCGGTCTAATCGCCGCTGCGGCGCGGGGAGACGTGAATGCCGTCGCTGCTCTCATTTCAGATGGCGTCGATCCGACCTGCCATGATAATGAGGCGCTACTTTTGGCTTCATATGGATTTCCCTCCGTCGTCTCGCTGCTGCTGCAGTCAGGTGCTGACGCCAGGGCGCACTCAAGCAAGGCACTAGAATACGCTGCCTACTTTGGCAATGTGGCCATCGTAAAAATTCTGGTTGAGGCAGGTGCCGAAGTTGACGCAGCCGATAATGCCGCGCTCCTGGCAGCAGCGCTCAAAGGGCAAAACGAGGTGCTACGGTATCTGCTGTCGGTCGGCGCCAATGTTCACGCCGTAGGAGGCCAGGCTTTGGTGATTGCGTCATTACGCGGCGAATCCGAAACGGTCCGGCTGCTGCTGGATCACGGCGC
>PKZC01000059.1:7117-7320 GCA_003132905.1 Bryobacterales bacterium
TCCGCGTCCGAGCGCGGGCATGTTCGTGTCGTGCGGCAGCTCCTGGCGGCGGGCGCTCCTGCGGACCAGAACGACGACTGGGCATTGAGGGAAGCATGCGGCAATGGTCACGCGGAGGTCGCGCGGCTGCTCATGGACGCGGGTGTGATGGTGATCACGGCTTTTATCTCGCCGTACCGCGACGACCGCCGGCTCGCGCGTTC
>PKZC01000414.1 GCA_003132905.1 Bryobacterales bacterium
AGAATTTCGCACCGCGTCCGTAAGCCAAGGTATTCCCGCCAGCATCTTCGCGCGGTCGGCCATCTGTTCCGCCGTCGGCACGTAGATCGGCAGCTCACGCGTCCACGGCCCTATGCCCTGCACGTCGAGATCGACGCGAACAGGAAGCCGGTTTTTCGTGGGTGAGTCCGCCAGCAATTCGACGTTGCGGACTCGCGTAACGCACTGCAACGGGGTATGCATCCGGCCCGTGATTCCATTCTTGAACGGAATGGAGGCCTGGCGGACGACATCGAGCTTAAAGAGCAGATCGAGCCACGGCGTTCCGCGATACGCCTCGAAATACTCAAAGAAGCGCATCCCGAAGGTCGGGGAGAACGGACTTTCCCCGCGCTGCATCGACAGAGCTTCGCGCATTCGCTGCGGCAGATAATCAAGCCCCGCTACGCGGGCAATGCTGCCCTTCTTGTCGAGGTACAGGTCATTCGTTTCCGGGTGCGCAGCCCAGCCGCTCCCGATGTTCTGCGCGTCGACGCGCGATGCACCCGGTGCAACCGGACAAACCAAGCTATACCCGTCGGCCTGTTTCGTTAGGCTCGGGGCCGCGATCAGCACGCGCCCGTCGCCGAGCTCGTTGCTGAGTATGTACTTGTCTTCGGGGGCCTCTCCCGCGAACCCGTCGATGAAAGAAATTATCCCNNTCAGGCTCAGCGTCCAGCTACCGGCTTCTATGTGTGTAAGGTCGCCCGTGCAGACCACATCAGGGCCGACCGCAAGCAGGCCCGTCGCGAGACTCGCGCTTGATCCTGTGCGCACGGCACGCCCGCAGACCGCTTCATGTTCGCGCTTCATCTCGCGAAGCGAAATGGCGGTATATGTTACCTCGTCTCTATCGATCAGCTTCGCATGGTCGGAACAGAGCCATATGGCGTTATCGAAACCGGCGCGTTCTTCAGGCGTCATCGACGCGTCGTAGCGGCGGCCGCCTGGGGAAGCCGCGCAGATATGAGCAGCCTCGCCGATATTCGCGATCGCGCCAGGAGCTTCCTCGCTAGGCCCTACCGTCAGCTTGGCGCACCCGGCGAGGGAGCAATGCCAGCCAGCGCGAGCGGCAGCGGCCCGCCTAACTTTCTCGGAGAAATCGTCCCGGTTGTTCATCGATAGCATCTTACACCAGTCCGCAGCCAATCAATGATTCGCAGGAGCGGCCAAGGTGCAAAAATCAAGATATTCGCACCACTCGCGAAAAGCTCCGGTTGGCTTCTCGACGAGATCGCCCTTGCACAGCGCTACACGAAACGCGTCGCCGGAGAGGAGTTCCAGGTCTGGACGTTGAAGGTAAAAGACGACCGGACGGCCAAGCTCACATGCGACGACGGCAACGGCAACGTTGTCTATTCGAAGCCGATTCCGTTCACAGATTTTCCGCTTGAGGAAATCAGCCTCTACTACTGCAACAAAACCATCCTGTTGCCGAGCGAGTATTGATCGAGGCAGAGGCCACCCGAAGGACGGCCTCTTTGCCGCGCGGGGGCCTCGCGGTAAGGTGCGGTTTGAAAGAGTCTAGCTGATACGACTTTGATCGAGCCGCGCGGGAGGCGACGATGCCCTCAGTCCTGATAATTGAATGCAGAGATAAAGAAGACCCCGGCTCAGAGGGGAGGTTCGTTGAGCACATGCTCAACCTCATGGACATAACCAATAAATACCTAAGAGCGGAAAGCAAGGCGCAGTTCATTAAGATTCTTTCGTCGATTGCAGCAAATGCTGACGTGATTCACGTCGCCACACACGGAAGATACAAAAAAACGCAGGAGGGAAAGGAATTCAAAGGATTTTGTATTTCGGACGACGAGGACGTAACAATTAAAGACATCAAGGCCGCCAACATCGACTTGTCGGGAAAAACCGTCCTTTCGACGGCTTGCTTTTCCGGCCAGAAAGCCCCGCGTGAGGCGTTCAAGGAGGCAACGCACTGCAAGCACTACATTGCCCCGATAAGAGACCCGAAGTTCCACAACGCGGCCCTTATGTGCCACATTTTTTACCACAAGCATTTTATCTTAAAGCGGAGCGTGAAAAGGGCGTTCTCCGAATACAAAGGCCGATACTATAACCCACACAGATTCCGCTTTCTCTGAATCGCGTGTGCGAACCAAGAACGAGGCAGCCGCGTCGATCATGAGATGCCCCTATATCTTCTTCGGTCTGCCGCCATTTTTACCTTTAATCCGCGCGCTTGCTTAGCCAAATCTTGCTCTTCAGTGCGCTCCTTAAACACAGCGAACCTCCGTTGTGGAACGTTCGCACGCAATTGTATCATGCAATGGAAAGGCAGTACGGCATGCCGGATTTAAAAGAGTCGTTCACTAAACTTGCAGAGTCGATTCGAGCGAGCGAGAAACGAACACACGCCGGGTTTGTGGTCCGGCTCACGTCGATTCTTGAATATGATTTGGAGCGCGCCATCAAATGGAAGCTTCGTCCACTAAATAAAGAAATGAAAAAGCGCCTGTTTGACTCTTACGGGCCGCTAAGCACGTTCGCCGCCAAAATTGATATCGCTTACGCGCTCGACATCACTACCGATGCAATTCATAAAGAGCTTAATACGATGAGGAGAATCCGCAATGCGTTTGCGCATACAAAAGACTCTCTTAGTTTAGATGAGGAGCCAATTAAAACACTCTTCTACGAACTGAAACGGCCTCCAGGCATCACCGGCACCTATCTGCAGCAATTTGTTGCGTGCGGCGGCATGCTTGATGACTATCTTGAGGGATTTTTATTTCGGGTGGGCGAAAGAGAGAATTTGCGGATGGTAGATCAGAAGCCTTTGAATGTTGCCGAAGACGCTAAATAAAAATCGCCCCAAAATGGGCCATTCTTGCAATTCCTTCATAGCGCTAGTTCGCCTTGAGAAGTCGGGATGTCTCACCGACAAGATTTAAGGATTTTTGTCGAGACTAATCAAGCTTGTGACCGCAGGCGTTAGGCTGAAGTTTTCGCCTGCTGAAGCAACAACAAGCGGCACCTTCAGAATATCCGCGTAGCCGTGTACGACTTTCCGATTCATTGCCGTCTGCGAAAGCAACTCTTCGGCCGTCCGAAATGGTCGTTCTCTAGAATCTTGGAGTCGCCGCCGGAACACATCATCTGGCTGACCCTCCAACAGCACAAAACCTGTTGGGTGGAGAGGCGCGACTAAATCGACCGGAAGGACTACGATTTCGCGTCCATTATCCAAAACGCATTGGCCGTCGACAATCACTTTAGTTGCGTTCTGCCTTTGCAATTCGCTTCGAAGTGCTTCTTGAAGTACCTTTTGGTTGCAAATAATCTGCGCTGCATCTGCTCTTCGCAGCTCTTCTAATGTTGCACCTGTTACATTGCGGATTAGTTGGCTAGCGGTAACGTGCACGAATTCCGGATTGCGCGCGACGTACTCGCGGCAGGCGGTTGTTTTACCAACCCCTGAGACCCCAAAGACGATAATGCGGATCAAAGTTCCAACCTTTGCGTCCTTCTATCGGTAGAAAAGGACTGTGGGACGTACATGAACGACTGAGGCGGAGTAAAATCATCCATCACATCAGATGGTACAACGNNGCGCGAACCTTTCCGATTTGAAGTGCAAAGGCTTCGCTGCGGCCAGCAAAATAACTATCGAAGTATTGTTTAGAAATTCCCGATCCAATTTTTGTTTTTCGCCATAGGCGGTTCGGCCGGTCGCAGAGAATATCATCAATTTCAAACTCGCCAACGAAGCAGCCCACGGGCTTTGTGCAATATATTAATACGGTGCGTATTTCTCGACGCGTGAAAACACGACGTCTGAATTCAAACGTCTTCGTTCCCGCCAGAATATTGGCTACATGGGCTGGCCTAATCGACAATAAGACGTGCATCAATGTTTCCCATTTGAATGATTGTTTGCAGCTGCTCTCTAGTCAGCTCTCTCAAGTCCCAGCGAGGTTGCTCACTAATCTGAGCTTCTTCAAGCAATCGGCCTCTTGTGACACGACGGCCAAATGCGACGTTGTAGGTCATCTTTGCAATATATAGGCGATGATTGGTTTCGAACTGGTTTCTTAGTTCGTCCGCCGAAAACACGCTGTGTGGCTTCGCATAAGCAACAAACTCATCCGCGCTCGCGAAGTCCGATTTGCTCCTGACTTCTTCGACAACGCAAAGTGACGTGGCTACAGACCTAAAAAATGCTGGTCCCTGATTATCTGTCGTTCGGTAAATTACAATTATGTCGCCCTTCGACATTCGGTTGAGAGGCACGCGGCCAATGTAGGCCTTGTGAATGGTATTGGTGTGCGAGACGTCCCGAACAATTTCCTTCGGCTCGTTGTTCAAAATTGAATCTGGCAGAAGTTGCGAATGATATTCCGGGTACACTGCAAGCAGCCACGCCTTCTGACCGGCAGTATGTATAAAGGGATAGTCAGCAATCAGGTCTTTAGAGAACCTGTCTAGGCGCCTGACCAATACTAGCTCGGTCCCGTCCGCTGATGTTTTAGTCGAGTGCTGCGAGAAACCGTAGCGGGCAAAAAGACGTATAAGATCGGAATGTAATTCGAAGGCCGTTACGTAAACGCCAGACATTCCATCTGAGATGGCGGTGTCCAAGATCTTTTTTAAGATGCGCTCACCGAGCTTGGTACCCCGCCCTTCAACTTTGAGAGTCCCGACCTTTAGCCATTTGCCCGTTGGTAGAGGCGGTTTAACATCTGTGATAGGCCCTTGTTCATCCTTCAGGTAGATCATTCCGCTCAGTCGTTTTTCGTCGTCAACGACGACGTAAAGTTCTTCATCAGCCTTTTTCTCGAACCACTCTTTGAATGTAGTTGGATAGGCGGCCTTTAGACTATCGAAAAAAGGATCAGACAGCTTCAGGTCGCGAAATTTGATTAATCGTAATTGTCTCGACAATGGCAATCCGCCCGTGGTCGTCGATCAAAGGGGCAGCAATAATGGTCTGCGAAGTTGACCGCTCTGTTCTCGTTATGTGAAGAGCTAATTCATCCTTGCGCTGTCTATACGGATGCTCGGTACTGCGGCGTGGCCTTGGTTTCGTTGTACGAAAATTCGGTAACGTCCGGAACGTAGCGTCCAATTTGAGCCGAGGTCGCTTCAAATTTGTAATGCTCGAAAATCCGTTGGAATGCGTATAGTTTCTTTTCGCTTATGGTCAGGTGAGGTTTGTCAGTGTCGAGCCATCGAAGCAGTGAATCAAACATTTTGATGCCAAGGCCACGTCCAAAATGGGATATGGCGATCCTGACTGTACAAATCTTCTGTTCGAAATCGTCACGTTTGGCGATTCCCACGCCAACTAGAGTGTCGTCGCGCTCGACGCGAATAAGCTTACGCGTACCGGCGCGAAGGCCTGGAACAACTTTTGTCCTGAACCACTGCTCCAGGTCGGGATAGTCCCCGGACAGTGGAAGTAAGAACATTAAAGCCTCTTGTTCTGCGCCGGTGAATAAGACCGACGCCCGGTTTGACCCGCTCTGAAGTGGGTCGGCGTTGTAGTTGGTCATTTCTGCCCCGTGTCAGATTTTGCGTTGTTTAATTTTAGTGGTGCATTCGGCGTCGGTAGTGGCCATATCAAGATATTCGCCGGCGCCGCAGTTGCCGGAAGGGTTCTTTGCCTTTCTGTGGGCCTGTACCCGCGGTACGCGCACCTATATCGCCGGCATGACGCTGTTCACCGCGATCATCGGGGTGTTCGAGGCCATGCTGTTCAGCATGCTGGGCCATGTCGTCGACTGGCTGGCGCGGGTTAAGCCAGAGCGCCTGTGGGTCGAACAACGCGGCCATCTGCTGCTGCTCGGCGCGATCCTCCTTGGCAGCACCGCGCTGGTTGCGCTTAACAGTCTGTTCAAGCGTCAGACGCTCGCCGGCAATTTTGCAATGCGCCTGCGCTGGCATTTTCATCGCAACATGCTCGCGCAGAGCCTGGGGTTCTATCAGGATGAGTTCGCCGGTCGGATTGCGACCAAGGTCATGCAGACCTCGCTCGCGGTGCGCGACACCTGGATGATCCTCACCGATATCCTGGTGTTCGTGGTGATTTATTTTGTCACGATCGTGCTGGTAGTGGGTGGGTTCGATGTGTGGCTGCTGGCGCCGTTCCTTGGCTGGCTGGGCCTTTATGCGCTGTCGGTCTGGTATTTCGTACCGAGGCTCGCGGCCGTCGGTAAAGCCCAGGCGGATGCGCGCTCGATGATGACCGGGCGCATCACGGATGCCTACACCAACATCGCCACGGTGAAGTTGTTTTCGCATACGCAGCGCGAGGCAGGCTTTGCGCGCAGCGCCATGGCAGAATCCCTGCAGACGGTTTACCGGCAGATGCGCATGGTGACGGGGTTTGAGGTCGCAAATCACCTGCTCAGCATGTGCCTGATCGCGAGTACCGCCGGCGTCACGCTGTGGCTATGGACCCGCGGCCAGTTGAGCGTGGGCGCGGTCGCTGCGGCCACCGCGATGTCCCTGCGGCTGAATGGCATTTCGCACTGGGTCATGTGGGAGATGGCCTCCTTGTTCGAGCAGATCGGCACCGTGCAGGACGGGATCAACACACTGTCGCGCCGGCGCACGGTATTGGACCGCCCGGATGCACAGCCGCTGCGGGTAACGCGTGGCGAAATCCTGTTCCAGCATGTCAGTTTTTCGTACGGCGCGAAGCCTGTGGATGGCGG